>NZ_LT607412.1:4218070-4519361 GCF_900091455.1 Micromonospora coriariae
GACACCGCTCGGGTCTGATCGCCCCGACCGCTAGCGTGGACCCGATGGATCTTTCGACGGGCCAACCCCGGCCGGCGAGCCGCCACTGGCGGTTCACCGGCTGGCTGCTGGCCGCGGTGTGGCTGTTCTTCCTCAACGTGCCGCTCGGCACCGCGCTGCACCAGCCCCAGTCCTGGCGGCAGGTCCTCGGTGTGGCCGCGCTGCTCGTCTTCGGCGTCGGCTATGTGCTGCTGTTCCAGTGGGCCCGCCGGCTGCGGCAGTCGCTCCTGCCGATCCCGGCGCGTCGGGCGCGGGTGGGGCTGCTGCTGTTGCTCGCGGTCGGCCTGGCCAGCATCCCGGGCACCGGCGGCGACTGGCTGGCCACCCTTGTCTACGTGGCCGCCGCGGCGGTGTTCCTGCTGCCGTTCCGGGAGGCGTTGCTGGTCGTGGTGCTCTGCGCGCTGACCCCGGTGCTGGCGTCCCGGCTGGTGCCGGGGTGGGAGGCGGAGAACACAATCGTCTTCGCTGTGCTGCTCGCCTCGTTCGCCATGTTCGGGGTGTCCCGACTGGCCCAGCGCAACAGTGAGCTCCAGGCCGCCCAGCAGGAGATCCACCGGCTCGCGGTCGCCGAGGAGCGGGCCCGCGCCGCCCGAGACCTGCACGACATCCTCGGGCACTCGCTGACGGTGGTGGCGATCAAGGCGGAGTTGGCCGGACGGCTGCTCGACGTGGACCGGGAGCGGGCCGCCGCCGAGATCGCCGAGGTGGAGGGGCTGGCCCGGGCGGCGCTGGCGGACGTGCGGCAGACGGTCGGGGCGTACCGCGAGGTGACCCTCGCCGGGGAGCTGGCCGGCGCCCGTACCGCGCTGGCCGCGGCGGGCATCGCGGCGGAACTGCCGGGCGAGGTGCCGGCGCTGCCGAAGGAGTGGGACCGGTTGTTCGGGTGGGCGGTTCGGGAAGGGGTGACGAACGTGGTCCGGCACAGTGGGGCGCGGTGCTGCACGATCCGGGTGCACCCGGACCGGGTCGAGGTGAGTGACGACGGCCGGGGTCCGTCCACGTCCGACTCCTCCGGGCACGGCCTGGTCGGCCTGCGGGAGCGGGCGCGAGTGCTGGACGCCGTGGTGTCCGTGGGTCGCCGTCCGGACGGAACCGGCTTCCTGCTGCGGGTACACGCGCCGGCGGAGGCCCGGTGAGCGGCCCCGGCGGTGGTGCGTCCGCGCCGGGCGCGCCGATCCGGTTGCTGCTCGCCGACGATCAGGCGTTGGTCCGTGGCGCGCTGGCCGCGCTGCTCTCGCTGGAGCCGGATCTGACAGTGGTGGCCGAGGTCGGTCGGGGCGACGAGGTGGTGCCGGAGGCGCTCCGGACCGCCCCCGACGTGGCCCTGCTGGACGTGGAGATGCCCGGCCTCGACGGGATCGCCGCCGCCGCCGCGCTACGCGCCGCGCTGCCGGCCTGCCGGGTGCTGGTGGTGACCACCTTCGGTCGGCCCGGCTACCTGCGTCGGGCGATGGAGGCCGGCGCGAACGGCTTCGTGGTCAAGGACACGCCGGCCCGGCAGCTCGCCGAGGCGGTCCGCCGGGTGCACGCCGGCCTACGGGTGGTCGACCCGACGCTGGCAGCGGAGACGCTGGCCACCGGCGCCAGCCCGCTGACCGAGCGGGAGACCGAGGTGCTCCGGGCGGCCCGCGCCGGTGGCACCGTCGCCGACCTGGCGCGGGAGCTGCACCTGTCCGAGGGGACGGTGCGCAACCATCTCTCGGCGGTCATCGGGAAGACCGGCGCCCGCAACCGGGCCGAGGCGGTCCGCGTCGCCGAGCGGAACGGCTGGCTGCTCGGCGAGTGAACGCTGTCGGTCAGGCCGTCGGCGGCGGGGCGGGGAGCTGCTCGACGACCACCAGGCTGCTGCCGGGGCGGACCTCCGCGAGCAGTTCCCGCTGGCCGCTGCGGGTCACCCGGATGCAGCCGTTGGTGGTGTCCTCGCCCAGCTCACCGTCGTGATACCAGGTGTGCAGCCCGATGTGCGCGCCGCGCAGCCCGGTCGGCACCGACTCCGGGTCGTCGGGCACCGAACCGAGGGCGTAGATGTCGACTCCGCCGTAGACGTCCTGCGGTGGCGGGGTGCGGCCCAGGATGAAGGTCCGCCCGAGCGGGGTCTCCTGTCCTTTCTGGCCGAGGCTGGTCTGCCAGGAGCGCACCGCCTTGCCGGCCCGGTACCAGGTGAGCCGGTGCACCTTGCGCTCCACCACGATCTGGTCGCGCAGGGCCACGGTGTCGAACCCGCCGGGCGGCAGCCAGGCGAGCCGCCGGTTGGCCGACGGGAGCAGGACGGCCGTCCAGCCGAGGCGTTCCTCGGCGATCGGCACGGTCAGCTCGACACCGGCGAGCGTCGGTTCGAGGAAGGCCAGCGGACGTCCGCCGGGCGCGTCGTACGCGGCGATCCGCCGGGTCGGGTGCACACCCTCGGTCAGCGGCGTGGTGTCCATTGTGGCCGGATCGGCGGGGAATCCCTTGGGTGCGGGGTCGTAGTCGACCACCGGTAGCCCGTCCGGGGCGGGCGCGGCCGACGGCACGGGTTCCTCGGGGCTCTGCTCGATGCTGCTCGGCGTCGGGTCGGGCGCCGCCGCAACCGGGCGGTCCGTGGTCGTCGAGCGCGGCGTGAGGGCCTGGCCGACCAGGAGCGCGGCGATCAGCAGTGCGGCCACGGCGACGGCGGCAGCCACCCAGCCGCCCCGGCGACGGGACGGGGTCATTCGGTCAAACGGCACGAAACCACTGTATCGGACCTGTTAGGAGGGGGCCCTTGCTATACGAAAAGCGATAACAAGGGCCCCTTCCTTGCAGTGCTCAGACGCGCGCGCCGATGTGGACGGCCACGGCGTCGTGCGCAGGCACGTTGGCGGCGAACCAACCGTTACCGTCCACCGTGATCACCGGGCCGTTGCACGCGCCGCCCGCGTACGTGCCGTGGATGACGTCGCAGTACCGGCCGGCGGGCAGGCCCGTGTAGTACGAGCGCCCGTTCACCGCGGAGTCCTCGTCGTTGACCGTGATGAAACCCTTGCCGCTGCGGCTGAACGCGATGTGGTTGTTGCCGTTGTCGTACCAGTTGGCCACGCCGGCGCCCTCGGTGGCGTTGCGGAAGCCGACCATGTTGGCGATCACCGGCCACCGGTGCTCGCACTCCCAACCGGAGTAGCAGGTGGTGTTCAGCGTCTTGTTGGCGCCGTCCGAGGGCGGGCCGGCATCCCGGTTGCTGAAGGTGTAGCTGGACATGACGGTCGGCGAGCCGTACGGCCAGGCCAGCATGAAGGCGTTCGCGAGGGCGTAGATCCCCCGGTCCCGGTACGTGAGCACCCCGCCGGCGTCGCGCTGGGTGTCGTGGTTGTCCACGAACACCGAGGACGGCCCGGTGGGCAGGTGCCCCCAGCCCTCGCCGAAGTTGCGCAGGTACGCCAGCCGCTCCGAGCGGAACACCCGGGCCAGGTCCTTGCCGTAGCGAAACTCGTGCACGTCGCCGTTGCCGGTGTACTCGGTCGGCTGGATCGGCTCACCGGCGCCGTGGATGACCTCCTGCACGATGTACGCGGAGCGGGAGAGCTTGCCCCTGATCGCGGCGATGTCGGCCGCCGGCATGTGCTTGCTGGCGTCCAGCCGGAACCCGTCCACCCCGAGGGAGAGCAGGTCGTTGAGGTACGAGGCGATCTTCGTGCGGACGTAGTCCGACTCGGTCTTCAGGTCGGAGAGGTTGACCAGCTCGCAGTTCTGCACCTCGTACCGGTCGTTGTAGTTCGCGATGTCGTCGCCGCCGTTGCGGCCGCAGTGGTGGAAGTCCTGGGTCTGGTAGATGCCCGGGTAGTCGTAGTGCGAGTAGGACGATCCGGCCCAGCCGGTTCCGCCGGCGTCCTGGCCGGACATGTGGTTGATGACCGCGTCGACGATCACCTTGACCCCGGCCGCGTGGCAGGTGTTCACCATCGACTGGAACTGGGCCCGGGTGCCCTTGCGGGACTCGATCCGGTAGCTGACCGGCTGGTACGCGAGCCACCACTGGTTGCCCCGCACGTGTTCCTGCGGGGGTGAGACCTGGACGTAGCCGTAACCCTTCGGGCCGAGGGTGCTCTGGCATTCGCTGGCCACCGACGGCCAGTTCCACTCGAAGAGTTGGACGATGACCTTCTTGCCGCCGGACGGGGCGGCGACGGCCGGGGGAGCCGTCACGGTGGCGGGGACGAGCAGGCTGGCAAGCAGGGCGAGGGCGAGGATCGCTGAGCCGCTTCGACGTCGGTGCATCGGGACTCCTGACGGGGGTGGGTGGTGGTGCGGCGGGGAGCAGGCTGGTTGCCGGAATCTTGCAACCGCGGCTGAAATTTTCCGAAAGGTTACAAGCGTGTTGCAGTCACTGTCAACGCATGGACATTCGTCACTGCCCTTGTCCGGCCGGTCGTGCGGCGGCTCGCCGCTTGGGCGGTCCCCGCTACACGCGTCCCGGCGGCGGTTGGTTCGATCCGGCCCAGAAATTTCCATCCCGGGGTGATCCGAGTGGGCCTTCGGTCCGTACTGGATGGGGGAGCAGGGTCGGCCGGTGGTGCGCCGCCGCGAGACGATCGAGGAGCAGATGGCCCGGGCAAAGCAGAACCAGAAGGCGCCCACCGTCCGGACCGGTACCAGCAGTCGGGGGGTGCGAACCCGGTCGCGGTCGGCGACCGCCCTGCTGATCGCGTCGGTGCTCGCCGCGCTCTGGGCGGCGACCATGCTGACCGGTGCGGGTCAGAAGGCGTACGCGTACGGCTTCTTCTTCACCGAGTTCTTCGCCGGCGTGATCGCCCTGGTGTCGCTGAGCCTCACCGTCATGCTCGGCCTGCTCGCCACCGACCGCCTCGTGCTGCGCATCGCGCACCGGGTGCTGTTGCAGTCGGCGCACCGGGCCACCGGCGTGCTCGGCGTCGCCGGGCTGCTCTTCCACGTGCTCACCAAGGTCGCCACCGGCCGGGCGGCGGCGACCGACGCGCTGGTGCCGTTCGTCGGAGGCGGAGGCCTCTACGTCGGGCTCGGCACGGTGGCCGCCCTGCTGATGGTCAGCGTGATCTGGACCGGCATCATCCGCGCCCGCTTCGCCGACGTCGGACCGAAGTGGCTCTGGCGCGCGCTGCACTCCATGGCGTACGTCGCCTGGCCGTTCGCCCTGTTCCACGGCCTCAACGCCGGCCGGGTCGCCAAGTCCTGGGTGGTCCTCAGCTATCTCGCCTGCGTGCTGCTGGTCGTGCTGGCGCTGCTGGTCCGGCTCTCGGTCACCATCGGCCGGCGCAGCCGCGAGCAGCACCAGGCCGCGGTGCGCAACGCGGCGATGGCCGGCCGGGCCGGCGACGAGGGCCGCGGCCGGTCGCTGATGGCCGGGCTCAGCCGGCGCCGCGACACCGGCGCGGAGAAGCGTCCGGCCTGGGCCGAGACCACCACCGCCACGTGGGCCGCGCCGGCCACCGCCCGGCCCCGCGACCCCGACCGGTTCACAGTGCCGGTGGTGCCCGAGCCGGGCTCGCTCACCGAGCCCGCCCGGCCCGGCAGGCGCCAGCGGGACGAGGAGCCAGCCGCCCGCCGGAGCACCGAACGGGCCGCGCGCGGCCGGCGCGACGAGCTGGAACCGGCGACCCGCCGGTCGACCCGGCGGGACGTGGACGAGCCGCGCCGGCGCGACGAGGAGGAGCTGGAGCCGGTGGCCCGGCGCCGCGGCGAACGCACCCGCGACCGGGACGAGGCGGCTTCGACCCGGCGGCGGCGAAGCGGCGCGCCGGTCGAAGAGCCGGTCGCCGAGCCCTCCACCCGCCGGTCCCGCGTCGAGGACGACGGCAGCCGGTACTCGGCCCCGCCCCGACGGACCGTCGAGGAGCCCGAGGAGCCGTGGGACAGCCCACGCCGGTGGCAGGCCGCGGAGCCGATCTCGGCCGGCCCGGTCTCCGCGGAGCCGATCTCCGTGGGCCCGATCTCGGCCGGCCCGATCTCCGCGGCGCCGCGGAGCGGCAGCGGCCGGCACAGCGCCGAGGACGACCTGCCGGAGGAGCCGGACTACTGGCGCCCGCCGGCCCGGTACCTGCCGGAGGAGGTCGCGCCGCCCGTCGACGACACCCCCACCCTGGTCGACCTGGCGTCGCGGCGGGCACGGCGGGCCGCCGGCGAGAGCCGGTCCAAGCGCCGCAAGGCCAGCGCCGACGCGGTGGACGGGGCGTACTGGGCCGGGCTGCGGGGTGAGGCGAAGTGATGCGTACGACAGTGCCTCCGGTGGCCTGCGTCGGCGAGCCCCGGCTCACCGCCGGGTTCGCCGAGTTCGGCCGGCTGGACCTCGCCGCGCACGACGAGGTGCACGGACCGATCGGCCCGATGGAACCGGCCCAGCTGCTCCGGCTCGCCGAGGGCATGCAGCTCAAGGGCAAGGGCGGGGCGGGTTTCCCGTTCGCCCGCAAGCTGCGCGCGGTGCTGGAGTCCTGCGAACGGCAGGACCTCGCCGCGGTGGTGGTCGTCAACGCCACCGAGGGCGAGCCCGCCAGCTGGAAGGACAAGGTGCTGCTGACCCGCGCCCCGCACCTGATCCTCGACGGCGCGGCGCTGGCCGCGTACGCACTGGACGCCGAGGAGATCGTGATCGGCGTGGCCGACGACGGGGTGGGCCAGGACTCGCTCATGGAGGCGCTGGCCGAGCGCCGGATGCCGGTGCCCACGACCATCGTCACCGTGCCGCACCGCTTCATCTCCGGCGAGGGCGGCGCGCTGGTCAACGGGATCAACGGGTTGCCGCACATCCCGCCCGGCACCAAGAAGCGCTCCAGCGACTCCGGGGTCGGCGGCCTGCCCACCCTGCTGTCCAACGCCGAGACGTACGCCCAGCTCGCCGTCGGTGCCCGACTGGGCCCGTACGAGTACGCGGCGCTCGGCACCGACGACGAGCCGGGCACCGTGCTGCTCACCGTGACCGGCGCGGCGGGCCGGCCGGCCGTGGTGGAGTGCACCGCCGGCATGCCGCTGCGCGACGTCCTCGACCTGTGCGAGGTCCCGGACGTCCAGGGCATCCTGATGGGTGGCTACCACGGCAAGTGGATCAGCCCGGAGGCGGCGGAGAAGGCCGAGGTCTCCCGCAAGGGCCTGGCCGCGGTCGGCGGCACCCTCGGCGCCGGCATCATCGTTCCGCTCGGCGTCGACACCTGCCCGCTCGGTGAGGCCGCCCAGGTGGTGCGTTACCTGGCCGGCGAGTCCGCCGGCCAGTGCGGGCCGTGCAAGATGGGACTGCCC
Organism: Micromonospora coriariae; assembly: GCF_900091455.1. Classification (NCBI taxonomy): domain Bacteria; kingdom Bacillati; phylum Actinomycetota; class Actinomycetes; order Micromonosporales; family Micromonosporaceae; genus Micromonospora; species Micromonospora coriariae. The sequence continues at coordinate 4,225,331 of NZ_LT607412.1, forward strand.
GACCTGGCCCGCGCCGTTGACCTCGCGGTCGCCGGTAGCCAACCGGCGGACGTCGTGCGCGCCGCCGCCGGCGAGGTGAAGGGGCGCGGTGCGTGCAGCCACCCGGACGGCACCGCCCGGTTCGCTCTCTCCGCGATCGAGGTCTTCGCCGACGACCTGCGGTTGCACAGCACCGGCGACGGCTGCGGCCGGCGGGTCAAGGGCGTGATGGGGCTGCCGGGCGCTCCCGACGGGAACCCGCAGAAGCTCACCCTGGACTGGTCGCGCTGCGACGGGCACGGGCTCTGCGCGCACGTGGTGCCCGACTTCATCCGGCTCGACGCCAACGGATACCCCGCCTTCCCGCCCACCCCGGTGCCGACCTGGCTGCGGGAGGGCGCGCTGAAGGCGGTCAAGGTCTGCCCGGAGCTCGCCCTCCGACTCGCGAAGGCCGAGTAAGGAAGGGCACCTTCTTAACGCCTGGTGCATAGGAAGGGGCCCTTCCTAACGACTGTGGAGGGAGACGCGGATGCGCAGCTGGCACGCAGGGAGGAGGCCGCCCCGGCTCGGCACCGCCGCCGCGCTGGTCGCGGCGCTGCTCGGCGCGGTCTCCTGCACAGGTACGGCCGCCCCGCCACCGACGGTCGCCGACGCCGGACCCGCCACGGCCGCCGCGACCGGCTCGCCGACCGCCGCCCCACCCCCCGCCCGAGTCCCGGACGCCCTGCGCTTCACCGGGACCACCCTCACCGGCGCCGCGTTCGACGCGGCGCAGCTGGCCGGTCGGCCGGTGGTGCTGTGGTTCTGGGCGCCGTGGTGCGCCACCTGCGCCAGCCAGGCCTGGACGGTGGCCGAGATCGCGCCGAAGTACCGGGACACCGTGCCGATCGTCGGCGTCGCCGGGCTCGGCGAACAGCGGGCGATGAAGGACTTCGTCACCGAGTTCGAGCTCGCCGGGACGCCGCAGATCGACGACCGCGCCGGCGCGCTCTGGCGCCGGTTCAAGGTGACCGAGCAGAGCACCTTCCTGATCATCGACCGGGACGGCAAGGTCGTACACCAGGGCTTCCTGGACGGTGAGGCGCTCACCGCCCGGGTCACCGCGCTGGCCGGGGCGTGACCGCCCCGCTGCTGCTCGCGCTGACCGCCGGCATGCTCGGCGCGGTCAACCCGTGCGGCTTCGCGTTGCTGCCCGCGTACCTCTCGCTGCTGGTCGCCGGGGCACCGGACGCCCGCGGCGCGGTCGGTCGCGCGCTCACCGTGGCGGCCGGGCTGACAGTGGGGTACGTGCTGGTCTTCGGCGCCTTCGGCCTCGCGCTCGCGCCGTTGGCCGGCTGGCTGCGGCCCCGGTTGCCGTGGCTGACCGTGGCTCTCGGGCTGCTGCTGGTGGCGGCCGGGTGCTGGCTGCTCGCCGGCCGGCGGCTGCCCGCCCCCGGCTGGTCCGCCCGGGCGCCCCGGCTGACCCGTTCCTGGCCGTCGATGGCGCTGTTCGGCGCGGCGTACGCGCTGGCGTCGCTCGGCTGCGCCATCGCGCCGTTCCTGGCCATCGTGGTGACCAGCATCCAGGCCGGCTCGACCGGGCGCGGGCTGGCGCTGTTCGGCGCGTACGCCCTCGGGATGGGGCTGGTGGTCGCGGTCGCCGCGCTCGGCGTGGCGCTGCTGCGCGACGGGCTGGTGGCCCGGCTGCGCGTCGCCGGCGCGTTGGTGCCCCGGCTCAGCGGCCTGGTGCTGCTGCTCGCCGGCGGCTACGTCGCCTGGTACGGCTGGTACGAGCTGCGGCTGGCCGCAGGTCGCCGCGACGCCCTGCGCGATCCGGTGATCCGGGTGGCCGCCCGGGTGCAGCACGCCCTCGCCGACACCCTCGACACGCTCGGCCCGACGGCGCTGCTCGCCGCCCTCGTCCTGCTCGCGGCGGTGGGCGTGGGCTTGGGCGTTAGGAAGGGCCCCTTCCTAACGCCTGCGGTAGAGGAAGGGTCCCTTCCTAACGGGGTAGCCGAGCCCACGACGGCACCGGCGGATACGCCGACGGGGGCCGGGGTGGACCCGGCCCCCGTCGAACGGATCGGCTAGCTCGGCGGGGTCAGGCGGTCGGTGCCCATCCGGTCGCGCAGGACCTCGGGGATCAGCACCGAGCCGTCGGCCTGCTGGTACTGCTCCAGGATCGCCGGGAAGAGCCGGCTGGTGGCCAGCGCCGAGCCGTTGAGGGTGTGCACGAAGCGGGTCTGCTTGCCGCCCGGCTCGCGGTAGCGGATGGCCGCCCGGCGGGCCTGGTAGTCGCCGGCCCAGGAGACCGACGACACCTCCTTGTACTTGCCGGTGCTCGGCATCCACACTTCGATGTCGAGGGTCTTCCTCATCGACGCGCTGGCGTCACCGGCGGAGAGCAGGGTGCGCTGGTAGTGCAGGCCCAGCCCCTCCACCAGGCTCTCCGCGTGGGCGAGCATCTCCTCCAGCGCCGCGTCGGCCTGCTCCGGCAGGGTGAACTGGAAGATCTCCACCTTGTTGAACTGGTGCCCGCGCACCGTGCCGCGCTCGTCCGAGTGCGAGCCGGCCGACTCGCGCCGGTAGCACGGGGTGTACGCGAACGCCTTCAGCGGCAGCTTCGTGGTGTCCAGGATCTCGTCCTGGTACGCGCCGAGGATCGCCGTCTCCGAGGTGGGCAGCAGGAACTGCCCGCGCGGGGCGGACTCAGGATCCAGGTGGTAGACGTCGTCGTAGAACTTGGGGAACTGCCCGGCGGCGAAACCGGCCGAGTCGAGCAGCAGGTGCGGCGGGAGCAGGAACTCGTACCCGGCCCTGATGTGCTGGTCGATGAAGTAGTTCAGCAGCGCCCACTCCAGCCGCGCGCCGACCCCGGTGTACATCCAGAAGCCGGAACCGCCGAGCTTGACGCCGCGCTCGTAGTCGACCAGGCCCAGCGCCCGGGACAGCTCCACGTGGTCACGGACCTTCTCGATGGCCGGCGGCTCGCCGAAGGTCTTGACGACCCGGTTCGCCTCCTTGCCGCCGGGAAGGACGTCCTCGCTGGGCAGGTTCGGCAGCTCGCTCATCGCGTCCCGCAGCCGGGCCTGCACCTCATCCAACTGGGACTCCAGCTCGGCGAGCTGCTTGCGCTCCGCCTCCGGTGCGGTGACCTGCGGCTCGGTGCCGGCCCGCTTGGCCTGCGCGTACGCCCGGGCCTCCGCCTTGCGGCGCTGCCGCTCCGCGTCGATCTCGGTGATGAGGGCGCGTCGTTCCTGGTCGAGCCGCTGGATCTCGTCCAGGGCCCGGTTGACCTCGGCGGGATCCAGTCGCTTCGCCAGCGCGGTCGCCACCGCCTCGCGATCCTTCCGGATCAACTCCATGTCGAGCATGCTGCTCCGTACGCCTCCGTCCGGGGTCAGGTGGACCAACAGATGCTACCGTCGCGCCCCGTTCGCTTCGGGACTGGGAGCGCGAGCCCACCGCGCGGAATCAGACGGCGGGTTCAGAGCCGGATCGGCATCAGCACGGAGAACGTGTCCGCGTCGTCCGGGCGGCGTACGGCCAGCGGGGCGATCGGCCCGTCCAGCTCCAGTACCAGCTGCGACCCACCGGCGGCGTCCAACGCGTCCAGCAGGTACGCGCCGTTCACCCCGACCCGCAGCCCGTCGATCGGGTCGGACCCGGCGGTGGGCACCAGGCGCAGGCCGCCCTGGTCGTCGAGGCCGAGCACGGTGACCGTCAGCCGCGTTCCGTCGTATTCGCGGTCCACCGTCGGGGCGGCCGGGTCGGTCAGCGCGGCCCGCAGCGCCGGTACGTCCACCGGGATCCGGTACGCGTCCGGTCGCTCACCGACAGCCTCACGCAGCAGTCGCCGGTAGTCCGGGAAGTCGTAGGGCAGGGCGGTGCCGGTCAGCGTCCGGTCGGCCACCGCGACCCGCAGCTCCGCACCGGCCACCGTCAGCCGCACCGGCCGGGCATCGGCGGGGTCGAGCAGCGCCCGGAACCGGTCGATCAGGTCCACCGGGACGAGCACCCGCACCGGCGGTCCGTCGACCGTCGCCCCGGCCCGGGACAGCGCGAGCCGGTGCCGGTCGGTGGCGACGAGCCGGACGCCGTCCAGCTCCACGTCGACCAGCACGCCCGTGAGCACCGGCAGTTCCGCGTCGCTGCCGACGGCGAAGCGCACCGCGTCGACGGCGGCGGCCAGTTCGGCGGGGGAGAGCAGCAGCGTGGTGGTCGCCGGCGGCGCCGGGTCGACCAGGGCACGGAGACGGGCGACCTCCCGGCGGGCGTCGGCGAGCCCGTCCGCCAGTCGGCGCAGGTGCGTGTCGAGCAGCCGGTGCACCGCGGCCGGCTCGGCACGCACCGCCGCGGCGATCTCCGGCACGGGCATGCCGACCCGGCGCAGCCCGGCCACCAGTCGGGCCGGCGCGATCTGCTCGTCGGTGTACCAGCGGTAGCCGGTCACCGGGTCGACCAGGGCCGGCTCGAGCACCCCCGCCGAGTCGTAGAAGCGCAGCGCGCTGACGGTCAGGCCGCTGGCCCGGGCCAGCTCGCCGATGCTGTGCAGGTCGCTCTCCACGACGGGCATCCTGCCCCCTCGACCGGGTCGAGGGTCAAGCCGCCGCCCCCGCGTCCGGCGCGGCCGTCCGGTCGGCGGCCTCGGGCACCTGCCGCACGGCCTCCTGCTTGAGGACCCGGAACGTGAGCCCTGCCCGGACCAGCCGGTCGAGCAGCGCGTCACCCATCGCGGCGACGGGGGTGAGCTGGCCGGCGGCCGGCGCCAGTTCGTCGAGCGCCAGGCAGAGCGCCGACTCGGCGAGCATCTTCGCCGTCTCGTCGTAGCCCGGGTCGCCGCCGGCGACCTCGGTGACCACCCGGCGCCCGCCGCCGGTGCCGACGAACCGGACCCGGAACCAGGACGCCGCCCGCTGCTGCGGGGTGGGCCCGTGCCCGGACGCGAGCCGGCCGAGCAGCCAGCGCCGGGTGGGCGGCAGCTTCAGCAGCCCGACCAGCGCGCCGAGCCCGGCGCCCGCGGCCAGCACGGTCGGCAGCCGCTTCACCGCGGCGAAGTGCCGGTACCGGAAGTTCGGGCCGTACTCCGGTCGGGCCGCCGCCGAGCGGCGTACCACCTGCGGGTCGATGGTGGGCAGCGGTACGGTCCAGATGCCCAGCTCCGCCGAGCGGCCCAGCCGACCCGGCGCCGCCCGGACCCGGCGGTCGGTGGGGCGCGGCTCGACGGCCCGGCGTTCCCGGGCGGCCTGGCTGGCCTGCTTGGTGCGGGAGAACGCGGTGAGCGCGGACTGGTACGTGCCGGCGGAGAACTTGCCGCCAGCGCGGACGTACCCGTCCACGGCGATCGGCGCGTCGGCGGGCAGCTGCTTGACGGTGAACCAGACGCCCAGGTCGTGCGGGATGGAGTCGAACCCGCAGGCGTGCACCAGCCGCGCGCCGGTGCGGGTCGCCTCGGGGTGGTGACGGACGTACATCAGATCGACGAACTCCGGTTCGCCTGTGATGTCCAGGTAGTCGGTGCCGGCCCGGGCGCAGGCCGCCACCAGCGGCTCCCCGTGGTGGATGTACGGGCCGACGGTGCTGGCCACCACCCGGGCGCTCTCCGCCACCGCGCGCAGCGAGTCGGCATCTGTCACGTCGGCGGTGAGCAACGGCAGCCCGGCCAGGGTGGGGTCGATCGCGGCGAGCCGGTCCCGTACGGCGGCGAGGCGGCCCTGGTTGCGACCCGCCAGCGCCCAGCGCAGCCCGGACGGCGCGTGCCGGGCCAGGTATTCGGCGGTCAGTCCCCCGGTGAACCCGGTGGCTCCGAACAGCACCACGTCGTACGTCCGCTTCCCAGCCATCCCCAGAGTCTGCCATCCGCTGCCCCGCCCGGCAGATCGTGAGCGCGGTGAATCTGTTCGTCGCTCACCGACCATGTCGGGGGCGGTCCAGCGCGGACCGGTCCGCGCGCAGCACCTCGCCGGCCTCGATGTGCTGCTTGGCCTGGCGCAGCGCCCGGCGGACCAGCAGACCCGGATCGTCGCCGACCAAGTGCGCGGCCAGCCCGACCCTCGGGGTGGCACCGGCCAGCGGGCGGGCGGCCAACTCGGTGCCCCGGCCGCCCGGGGCCGGCCGGACCCGCACCTCGACCGCGCCGTCCAGGCGGCGCAACGGCTCGGGCCACCGGCCGCCGGGGAGCACCCGCTCCGGCGGCCGGCCCACCGTCACCACCTCCCACCGGGCCGGCCCCGTCTGGTCGCCGTCCGCGCCGGACCGTCCACGCCGCCGGCGTACGCGGAGCAGCCGCGCCGCCCCGGTCAGCGCCGCGCCGCCGAGGGTGGCTCCCAGCCGCACCACCGGTCGCATCGGTCCCACCCGTCCTTTCCGTCCACGTCCCCCGATCCTCTGTCGGGACCGGGTGAAGCGGGCTCGCCCCGAAGGGGTGAACGCGTCCGCTCCGGGTAACCGCTCGCCGACCGGGGGGTGGAACGCGTCGGTGGGGGTGGAGCCGGGTGCCGGAGGAGCAGGATCGCGCACGGGTCAGCACGGCACCGGGGCACCCGGGGGACCCGCCGCTGCTGGCATCCCGGCTGACCCCGGCCGTGCCACCCGAACCGGTGGTGGCCCGGCCTCGCCTGCTGCGCCGGCTCGACGAGGGCAGCGCGGGACCGGTCACCCTGGTCGCCGCCCCCGCGGGCTGGGGCAAGACCACCCTGCTCGCCTCCTGGGTGCGCCTGGCCGGCGGCACCGAGGCCGGCCCGGGGCCGGCGTGGGTGTCGGTGGAGACCGGCGACGACGGCGACCGGCTCTGGGCGTACCTGGCAGCGGCATTGCGTGCGGCGACCGGGCCGACGGGCGATGACCCGGCGGCGCCGGTGCCCGACCGACCGCCGCGCCCCGACCAGTTGGAGCTGCTGGCCGCCGCCCTCGCCGCCCGGGACCGGCCGGTGCTGTTGATCCTGGACGACCTGCACCGGGTCGCCGATCCGGCGGCGCTGACCGGGCTGGAGTTCCTGCTCCGGCACGCCGAACAGCGACTGCATGTGGTGGTCGGCGCCCGGGCCGGGTTGCCGCTGGCCCTGCACCGGCTCCGTCTCGCCGGCGAGCTGACCGAGATCGGTCCGGACGAGCTGGCCTTCACCGACGACGAGGTGGCCGACCTGCTCACCGCGCACGGGGCGCCGCTGCCGGCCGCCGCCCTGCGCCGACTGCGCGCGCGCACCGGGGGATGGCCGGCCGCGCTGCGGATCGCCGCGCTGGCGTTGCGGGGGCAACCAGATCCGGAACGCTGGGTGCGACAGTTCGGCGGCGACCAACCGGAGATCGCCGGCTACCTGCAGGAGGAGGTCCTCGCCGCGATCGACCCGGCCGACCGGGACCTGCTGCGCCGTACCGCCCTCGCCGAGACGGTCTGCGCGGACCTGGCCGAGGCGCTGACCGGTCGCACCGATGCCGGGAGGGCGCTGGCCGACCTGGCCGGCGCCGGCGGTCTGCTGCACCGGGAGGAGAGCCGCCCGCCGTGGTACCGCTGCGACCCCCTGCTTGCCGACCTGCTCCGGGCCGAGCTGGCCCGGTTGCCCGCCGACGAACTGCGTGAGCTGCACGCGCGGGCGGCCGACTGGTACGCCGGGGACGGACGCCCGATCGACGGGTTGCGGCACGCGCTGGCCGCCGGCCGGTGGGACCGGGCCGGCGACCTGTTCGTCGCGCACTGGCCGGAGTTGACCAGGTACGACGCCGACCCGCTGACCGGCCCGGCCCCCGCGTCCCCGCCACCGGAGGTGGTCCGCGCCGACCCGGAGGTGGCGCTGGCCTGCGCCGCCGAGCGGGCGTACGCGGGTGATCTGCCGGCCGCCACCGGCCACCTGCGCGCCGCCGCCGGGTACGCCGACGGCCTGCCGGTGCCGCGCCGGGACCGGTTCCTGCGGCTGGCCACCGCGCTGGAGCTGACCCTGGCGCGGCTCGCCGGCGATCCGCCCGAGGTCCGGGCCGCCGCCGCCCGGCTGCTGCGGACCCGCCCGGCCGGCGTCGCGCCGACCGGAGTGCCGGGTGCCACGCGGACCGGCGGGTCGGCTGCCGCGCCGAACCATGCGCTGGCCCCGGGTACGGGTAGCGCCGCCGAGGACGCGGACGTGCGGGCGTTCACCGGCACCGCCCTGGGGCTCGTCGAGCTGGCCGCCGGCGCGCTGCCCGACGCCCGGTTCGTCCGGGCCCGGGCGGCGGCCCGCGAGGCCGGCCGGCCGCGTACCGAGCTGGTCGACGCCAGCCGCTCCGCGCTGCTGCTCGCGGTGCGTGGCGACCTGCGCGCGGCCGAACAGGCGGCCCGGGACGCGCTGGGCATGGCCCCGAGCCGGGGTTGGTCCTGCCGGCTCGACTGCGCCTACGCCCACCTCGCGCTGGCGGTGGTGGCGTTGCACCGCGACCAGCCCGAGGAGGCAGCGGCCAACCTCGCGCTCGCCGCCCCGGCGACCGGCCCGGCCAGCTCCGTCGGGGCGGACTCCGGGGACGACTGGTCGGCGGAGCCGCCCGCCGAGCCGGTGGCCGCGGCGGTGGCCGCCCTCTGCCGGGCGTACCTGCACCGCGACGCCGGTGACCCGGCCGCCGGCCAGCGGCTGCTGGTGCGGGCCCGGGAGTCGTTGACCGAACGGCCGGCCGCCGCCGGGCTGGCGAACCTGCTGCGGGCCGCCGAGGCGGACCTGCGGGCCGAGCGGGGCGACCTGGACACCGCCCGTGACCTGCTGGCCGGTGTCGCCGACGACGTGGCCGACCCCGCTCTCGCGGTGACTCTGGCGCGGGTGGAGCTGCGCTCCGGCGACGTCGGCGCGGCCGGGCGGGCCCTGCCGGACTGGCAGGCGCCGCCGGCCGAGTCCTGGCCCCTGCCGGTACGCCTGGACGCCGGACTGCTGGGCGCGGTGCTGGCCGAGCGGGGCGGAGACGGGCGCCGGGCCGGACGGATCCTGGAGCAGGTGCTCGACCTGGCCGGTCCGCAGGGCTGCCGTCGGGTCTTCACCCGGGCCGAACCGCCGGTACGGGACCTGCTGGCGGCGCACCTGGACGCGGGGACCGCACACTTCTCGCTGGTCAGCGACCTGGTCCGGGGCGCCGAGCAGACCACGGCCCGGCAACCGGCCGAGCCGGCGGGCACGCTCGACGAGCCGCTCACCGAGCGGGAGCTGACCATCCTGCGGTACCTGCAGAGCATCCTGTCCAACGTGGAGATCGCCAGCGAGTTGTCGCTCTCGGTCAACACGGTGAAGACCCACGTCCGCAACATCTATCGCAAGCTCGACGCGACCCGCCGGCGTGAGGCGGTCCGGCGGGCGCGCGAGCTGCGGCTGATCTGAGTGGTCGGCCGGTCGCCGGCCACCAGGGTCAGGCGTTGGCCGCGGCGTCCACGGCGGTCAGCAGGTCGGGCAGGTCGTACCCGCCCTCGTGCCGGACCCCGTTGACGAAGAGGGTCGGGGTGCCGTTCACCCCGCTGCGGATCCCGCCGACGAAGTCCCGGCGCACCCGGTCCGCGTACACCCGGCCCTCGACCTCCGCGTTCAGCTCGTCCGGCGGCAGCCCGAGCTGCTCGACGCCGAGCGAGAGGTGCACCGGGTCCAGCTGGTCCTGATGCTCGTAGAGCCAGTCGTGCATCTCCCAGAAACGGCCGCGGGCCGCAGCGGCCTCGGCCGTCTCCGCGGCACGTTCGGCGTACGGGTGGACGTTGGCGATCGGGAAGTAGCGGTAGACCATCCGTACCGTGTCGGCCCGCTGCCGCAGCAACTCGTGCAGGTTGGGGTACGCGGCGCCGCAGAACTGGCACTGGAAGTCACCGTACTCGACGATCGTGACCGGCGCGTCGGCCGGCCCGCGGACATGGTCGTCGGCGGTCACCGGGTCCCGAAGGCGGGCGGTGACCTGGAGCGGGGTGCTCATCGGGCCATCACCCCCCGGTCGGCGGCGAGCCGGTCCAGTGCGTCGAAGATGCCGTCCGCGCCCGGGTTGACCTCGGGTGGGGAGAGATGGCTCCAGGCCACCGTCCCGGTCTGGTCCAGCACCACCAGCGCCCGGGCCGCCTCGCCATGCGGGGTGTACGCACCGTACCGGCGGGCCACCTCGCCCTTGGGCTCGAAGTCGGCCAGCAGCGGAAACTCGATGCCCCGGCTCTGCGCGAACGCTCGGTGCGACCAGATGCTGTCCACCGAGATGCCGAGCAGCGCCGCGTCGTACTGGTCGAAGACCGGTGCCGCCGCCTGGTAGAGCGACATCTGGTCACCGCAGACGGGGCTCCAGTCGGCCGGGTAGAAGGCGAGCACGACCGGCCGGCCGCGGAACTGCTCCGGCCCGGTCTGGCGCCCGTCCGGGGTGCTCGTCAGGGTGAAGCCGGGCGCGGGTCGCCCCGGTTGGATCAGCCCGTTCGGATCACTCATGCCCCCAGCCTGCTGCCGGGGCGGGTGAGTCCGGCTCACCCGCCCCGGGTGGTTCCGCGCTCAGCGCAGCACCGGGGCGACCGCGATGTGGTTCTGCACCTCTCGGATCCCCGGCGCGGACCAGGCCACCTGCTCCACCTCGTCCCGCTCGGGCATCGAGTGCACCAGTCCCGCGAGAATCGCCGTGTCGCCGTGCACCCGGACGCTGATCCGCTCGGCCTCGGTGGCCCCGGCCCGGGCCAGCGCGTCGACGATCCGCTCGGCCAGGTTCCGGCCGTCGGGCACGGCGGACGGACGGACGGTGATTCCGTTGCTCACCCCGCGTACGCCGGTCAGCCTGCTGACCGCCCGCTCGGAGGCCCGGCGCTGGTACTCCCACTCGACCTCGCCGTGCAACGTCACCCAGCCGGCCGAGACCGTGACCTGGAGCTTCTCGACGGGTACGAACGCGTCCCACTCCAGTGCGTGACCGGCTGCGGCGGCCAGGTCGGGGTCGGCGCGCTCGGCCTCGCCGGGCAGCCGCACCGTCAGGTCGTTGGCGAGTGCCCGGACCCGTGCGACCCGGTGCGCGGCCCGCTCGGCGGCCCACTTCTTCGCGTAGCTGTCCACCCGCCCGGTCAGCGTGACGACGCCCTCGGCGACGGTCACGCCGATCTCGTGCGGCTGCACCCGCGGTTCCCAGGTCAGCTCGTCGAGTACGGCGGACTGGATGTCCTGGTCGGTGCGGCTGATCGTCGCGATGGCCATCTGTCCCTCCTCCGGTGCGTGGGCGGCGGACCGGGTGACGGCCGCGGCCGGAGTCCGCCGGGGTCCGATCCTGCCGCCGTCCGGGGTGACCCGTCCTCGCCCTGGCCGGGTGAGGCGGGGCCCGGTTCGTGCCCCTCCGGTGACTGCCGTATCCGCGAGAATCGATGATGGGAGCGCTTCCATAGGTCTCGCCGATCGGTTACGGTGAACGCACTCCCCGGTCGCGGCGGCCGTCGCGTCGGGTGGTGGGCGTCAGGGCGCCGCCGACTCGTCCCCCGGGTCGCGGCACCCCCGCCTCTCTCGCCGTCGATCTAGGGCATATCGCCGCTAGTCGATCTCCGTTCACGACGATATGCCCTAGATCGACGGGGGACGGGGCGTGCGGGCGGAGGGGGGAGGGGGGAGGGCAGGGGGGAGAAAGGGGCGGGCCCCGGTCGACCGGGTGGTCGAGCGGGGCCTGCGGATGGCGGCGGGTGGGTCAGTCGTTCAGGCCGATGGGGGAGTTGGGGCGGTCGACGTCGACGAACTCGACGTCGTCCACCGCGCGGTCGTCCCGGCTGCCGGCAGCCCGGGCGGCGGAGCCGACGGCCCAGCCGACGGCCGCGCCGACCAGCGCGGCGCCGATCAGCAGCGTCCAGGGCAGTGCCGGCTGACGGCCGGCGAGCGCGTCGAAGGCCAGTGAGGCGCGGCGTCGCGCCTCGTCGGCGGCGGAGCCCACCAGATCGCCCGCACCGTCGGCGAGGTCACTGCTGCCGCGCCGGGCGGAGCGGGCGGTGCCCCGGACACTGTCCCCCGCGGAACTCACGGCGGAGACGAGGTGCTCCCACGCCTGGTCCGCGATCCGCTCCGGCTTGCTGCGGCGGTCCAGCAGGTTGGTTCCGAACATCGTGGTTACCTCCTCGGGTGCCGAAGCCGGCGGCCACTTCGGACTTCGGCGTCTGTCCAGCGCGTCACGATTCGCCTAACCCGCAGTGCCCCGCGCCGGCCGGGCGCAAACCCGGCCGACGCAGCCCGCCGGGTGAGTCAGCGCAGCACCACCACGGAGGCGCCCCGGGCGAAGTCGTCGTCATCGTCGTCGTCATCGCCTCCGCCACCGAAGCCGCAGGCCAGCACGAGGGCGAGCAGGACGCCGACGCCGGCCAGCCCCGCCAGTCTCTTGATCATTGAAGGTCCTCTCCGTCACGGTGGGTTCCCGGGCCGATGCTAGGCGGCGTCGGCAACCATCCGGCCTCGTCGGGGTCGATCGACGAGGTGCGACACGCCGGTGTCACACGGGGCTGGCACGCTTGACGGGTGCGCCGTGCCGGGACCGTTACCCTGGTCCGGCGACGCGTCGGTTCCGACCGATCGTTGAGTGGTCAGATAACGAAAAGTACTGAGTGATCAGAAAATGAAAAGTCCGGATATGGGCGACTTGCTGTGCCCGGATCCGCGAATTGCTCATCCCGAGGGGTGGCGACCGAGGCCGTCGAAGGAATACTGTCGGTCGCGGCCCGCGTACTGATGAGGCGCCCGGGGGACGGGCGGGTGGAGGTGCTCGCGTGAGCCTGTCGATCGTGAAGTCGGTTCTGTCCGGTGGTGTCGTGGAGATCGCCCCGCGTGGCGAGATCGACGTCGACACAGCGTACGAGGTGCGCGAGGCGGTCGCGGAGGTGCTGGCCAAGGGCCGCCCGCTGCGCATCGAGCTGAACATGAGGCTGGTCACCTTCATCGACTCGGTCGGCATCAGCGCGATGGTGGCCGGCTTCCAGACCGCCGAGGTGAGCGGCGTCAAGCTGGTAGTCACCGAACCGAGCCGGTTCGTGCACCGGCAGCTCTGGGTGACCGGCCTGCTCGGCCTCTTCGGCGCCCCCGAGCCATACTTCGCCGGCACCGCCACCCCCGAGGTGCTTCCCGGCGCCTGAGCGCCGACATCCTGGCCCAGGCCGGTCAGGGCTGTTCGTCCAGGCCGGTCAGGTCGACGTCGGTCACCTCGGTGACCGCCCGGATGGCCGTTACGGACGCGTACCCCGCAGCCAGCAACGCCACGTCCGTGCCGGGCTGCGCGGCCTGGCCCGGCTCCTCCAGCGAGGTACGCACGAAGCCGTGCCCGGATTCGGCCACCGTCATCTGCACCTGACCGAAGCTGGCCAGCGTGCCCCGGCGGACCCCGCGCAGCCGCCCGTGCGGGAGGTCCGGGGCGTTGACGTTGAGCACGCTCTCGATCGGCGCGGCGGTCAGCCGGGGGAGCAGATCCAGGGCGACCCGCGCGGCGGTGCTCCAGTTGCGCTCGGCGTCGCGTACCCGGGCGGCGGCGTCCACCGCGGCGCCACCGCTGGCGGCCGTCGCCTCGCCCGCGGAGAGCACGTCCAGCGAGACGGCCATCGCCCGGCAGCCGTTCGTGGCGGCGGTGAACGCGGCGCCAACCGTGCCGGAGTGCAGCACGGCGCGGCCGGCGTTGGCACCCCGGTTGATGCCGGAGAGCACCACCGACGGCGGCGGGCCGAACGCGCCGTGCAGCGCGATCAGCGTGATGAAGCCGGGCGAGCCACCGACTCCGTACGCCGGCACGCCCGGCAGCTCCGGCAGCGGGTGGTCGTGCACCACCACCCGCCCGTCCTGTTCCAGGGCGCTCATGGCGGCGCTGGTGCCGCTCGCCTCCTCCAGCGGCGCGGCGACCACCACATCCATGCCCCGCTGCGCCGCCGCCCAGGCCAACGCCTGGATTCCCGGCGCGGCGATCCCGTCGTCGTTGGTGACGAGCACGCGCAGTGTCATCGCTCGACCGCCCGGTCGGCCAGTTCGTCGGGGGTGGTCCGCTCCTGTTGTCGGCTGTCCGCGGGGACCAACCGGACCCGCTCCACCAGACCGGTGATCGAGTCCAACCGCCCGGTGCCCAGCCCGTGCCGGGTCACGTTCAACGCCCCGGCGGCGGCGCCGGTGCGGATGGCGGTCCGGATGTCTCCGCCGCCGGCCACCACGGCGGCCACCCCGGCGGTCATCGAGTCGCCCGCGCCGCGCGGGTCGGCCGCCTGCAAGCGGGGCATCTCCACCTCGAACAGTTCACCGTCGATGAGCGCGAGGGCCGGTTCGTCGGCCCGGCTCACCACCACCGTCTCGGCGCCGGCGGCGTGCAGCTCGTACATCGCCCGGGTCAGCTCCGCGGCCTCCTCGTTGCGGACGCGGCCGTCGCGGATCAGTTCCTCGTGGCTCACCTTCAGGAAGAACACCCCGCTGTCCAGCACCGCGCCGAGGTGATCGCCGGAGAGGTCGACCACCACCCGGCCGCCGTTGGCACCGAGGTCGGCGGCGAAGCGCCGGTACAGGTCGGCCGGGACGAGCCACGGCTCGTCGGGTCCACTGAGCACGCTCACCGGCGCTCGCAGCCCCTCGCCGAGGGCCAGGTTGTACAACTCGTCGAGCTCGTGCCGGCCCAGGGGCTGCCCGGGCACGTCGGCGATCTCCTGCCGGGATCCGTCCCGGCGGTCGTGCACGTACCCGCCGCTGCCGGAGTCGCGGACCACCACCTTGAGGTCCACTCCCTCGCTGACCAGCAGCGGCTCCAGCACCTGGCCGATCTCGCCGCCGAGCGCGGTGCAGAGCACCACGTCGACCCCGAGCGACATCACCATGCGGGCCTGCCAGACGCCCTGCCCGCCGGGGTGCAGATGCAGTTCGGGCTGGTCGCTCGGCTGGTCGATGGTCACCGTGAGCTGCGGCGTGGGCGCGAAGACCATCACGTGCCCGCTCACCGGTCGTACCCGTTCATGCTCACTCCCTCCGTCGCCCGTCACGGCGGGTGGTTCCCCATCAGCCGACCGTAATGGGAACGGGGTGTGAAAGCCGGGGCAACGGTCCGTGTCCGTCCGGACATTGCCAGCCCGACCGGGGTACGGGACGATCGTGCGACCAACGGCGGCGGGAGACGGTGTGCTCAGGAGCGATACCTTCAGCTACGCCGTCCAGGCCCGGTGCGAGCTCCGGGAGGCGGCGGCCCTGCTGAGCGACCTGACCCGGCAGGGCGAGTTGCACCCGCTGATCGTCCGGGTCCGCCGGCTGCCGCCCCGCCCCGGTGCCCGGGCCAGCTACGCGATCAGCGACCGGCTGGCGGCGGGCCCGCTCCGCTTCCGGACCAGCTACCAGGCGGACGTGCTGATCAGCGAGGACGACGAGATCGTGACGGTGGCCCGCCAGTGGCCGGCCACCACGGTGCGCAACCACACCCGGCTACGCGGCGAGCCGGACGGCCTGGTCCGAATCGATGTCGAGATCACCCTGACCGCGCCGGCCCCGCTGTTCCGGTACGCGTTCCGCCAGGCCCGGGCAGCCCACCTGGCCCTGGCCACCCGGCTGGGCGCGGCCCTGGACCGCGCGGCCGGCTCCCCGCCCGCCGGCTGATCGCCCGCCGCGCACCCGCGTCCGGCGCCCGGCCGCCCGCGAAGGTCACGCTCGATCCTGGATGTGGTGGTCTGCGCGCGGGGAGGCCACTAGATCCTGGTTGCGGCGCGATCATGTCCGGTCCGCCCCGCGACTGTGGGCCGCGCCGCCGGCCGTCGCCCCCACGGCTTGTACGTGGACAGCACCGTCGCGATGATCATGAGACTGGTCGACACGGCCGGTGCGATCACGAGGTCGGCGCGGTCCCGGGCGGGCAGGGCGGCGCCCAGCGCGCCGGCGTGCCGCAGGTTCGGGGTGAGCAGGAACAGCACAAGCCCTACCATCACCGTGGTGATCACTAGTTTGACCAGCACCCAGCGGTAGCGCAGCAGGCCCCACGGGGTGAGCAGCGCGCTGGCCACGCCGACCAGCCAGACCAGCACGCTCAACGGCGCGAACAGCACGGTGCCGACCAGCGCGGCGACCGGATAGACGACGGCCGGGTCGGCGCCGCGCTGCGCCGCGACGCCGAGCGTGAGCAGCGTCAGGTCGGCGCCGAGCCAGCCGAGCGAGGTGACCAGGTGCAGGGTGAGCAGAGCCTTGCGGGCGGTGGGCGGGATCCGGCGCATACCAGGATGCTGCCCGCCGGGCCCGGCCCGGACGTCCGACCGTCGGCGACATCCCGGGTACGTCCGTTGACGTACCCGGGGGCCGGCGCCCCGCGAGGCGGGGCACCGGCCGGTGGGTCAGTACACCGACAGGTGCACGTGGTTGGTGTGGTCGCTGGACGGGTCGCCGCCCGCCCCGCTGTACGACTTCCACCCGCTGCTGGGCAGCCAGATCTGCCTGTACCAGATCACGTACAGCACCGCGAGCCGGTCGGCGTTGCGGATGAAGTACGCGGCCAGGTTGTTGCCGTACGTCTTGTCGCCGCCTGTGGCGTCGCCGCCGAAGCCGCCCTTCTGGGCGGCGAAGTCGCAGGCCCGGCCCTTCGGGTGCTCGCCGGAGCCGCCGTTGCGGTGGCAGGAGACGTACCGGGTGAAGCCGGCGGCCTTGGCCTGGTTGAGCGCGTGCAGGGTGCGCGGGGTGATGCAGCCGCTGGCCGGGGTGGGGTCGTTGACGCTGCACGACTCCGACGGCCAGGAGCCGTCGGAGTTGCGCGGGGCGGCCGTGGCGTTGGCAGTGGAGGTGCCCCGGTTGGAGCCGCTGTCGGCGGTCGTGCGGGCCTTCGTGGTGGCCACGGTCAGGGCCCGTTCGGCCTGGTCCTTGCGCTTGGCCATGACCGTGACCTGCTTGCGCTGCTCACGGATCTCGCCGTCCAGGGCGATGCGGGTGCGGTTGACCTCATCCCTGGTGGCGGTGAGGTCGCGCAGCGCCCGGTCCTCGTTGGCGGCGACCGCGTCCAGCGTGCGGGCACGGTCCATGAAGCCCTCGGGGGTGCTGCTGTTGAGCAGCGCCGACACCGTGCCGAGCCGGCCGGTGCGGTAGGCCAGTCCGGCGATCTCGTCGACCTTGCCGCTGCGCGCCGTCAGTTCGGTCTCGGTGGTCTTCAGCTGGGTGGCGAGTTGCTGCTGCCGCTGTACGGAGGTGTCCAGGGCGCGCTTCGCGTCCAGGTATCCCTTGCTGGCCGCCTCCAGTTGGGCCCGCAGCGCCGGGGTGCCGCCCTCTTCGTCGCCGTCGGGTGCCGCGGCGGCCCGCTGGCCGGTCGGGGGAGCGGCCGAGGCGGCGCCGGCCGGGATCGCGAGGCCGAGGGCGAACATCGCGACGATCAGGGCCGCCAGTCGGGCGGCGGGTGGTCGTGCTGGTACCACTACGCGTGTCCTTCCGTCAGCCGCCGACCGGGTTAGCTGACGGGTTCGGGACGGAAGATCCCTACCGCTGAACGCGGATGCACCCCAGGAACATGGTTCCCCGGTTCGCCCGCTCGGGCGATTAGGCGGCGGCCGCCACCGGCGCCGGGAGGGCGCCGCCGGGTGGAGGCCGGGACCGAGCCTACCGGTGCCGGTGGGGCCGGTGCAGCCGATGTGACGGACGGTGCGTGCGTTGTCACGGGAAATTCCGACTAAGCCGAGTAAAACTCCTGAAACGCCCTACCACTCGACCGAACCGCAGGCACCGGGCGCTGCGCCTGGTTCGATCTGCAACGTCGCGTGCTCGATCCGGAAGTCCTCGTGCAGGGCGGTGCGCGCCGCGGTGAGCACCACCCCGACATCCGCGCCGGGCGCCATTGTCAGGTGCGCGGAGGCCACCTCCATGCCCGAGGTGAGCGTCCAGACGTGCAGGTCGTGCACCTCCACCACGCCGGGCACCGCGGCCAGCCGGTCGTGCACGGCGGTGACCTGGAGATGTTCCGGGGCGGCCTGCACCAGGATGCGGACCGCGGCCCGTCCCAGCCGCCACGTGCGCGGCAGGATGAACACGCCGATGGCGACCGCGACCAGTGGGTCGGCCCACCACCAGTCGGTGACCTGGATGAGCAGCGCCGCGCCGATCACGCCGAGCGAGCCGAGCAGGTCGCCGAACACCTCCAGGTAGGCGCCCTGAAGGTTGATGCTCTCCCGGGCCCCGGCGCGGAGCAGGCCGAAGGCGGCCAGGTTGGCGAGGAGGCCGAGTGCGGCCACCGCGAGCATCGGGCCGGCCAGCACCTCGTGCGGGTCGCCGAACCGACCGATCGCCTCGATCACCACGTAGACCGCGACACCGGACAGCAGGACCGCGTTGGCCAGCGCGGCGAGCACCTCGAGCCGGTAGAGCCCGAAGGTGCGTTGCGGATCGCCGGTGGCCTGCCGGGTGGCGGTGATCGCGGCGAGCGCCATCCCGATGCCGAGCACGTCGGTGAACATGTGGCCGGCGTCGGAGAGCAGGGCCAGGGAGCCGGTGTGGAACGCGGCCACCGCCTCGACCACCATCAGGGCGGCGAGCAGCCCGAACGCTGTCCAGAGCCGCCCCCGGTGCTGGTGCGCGGCGTTGGCGACCGACCCGTGGTGGTGGTCATGACCTGCGCCCACGAGACCACCCTCCGCCGTCGATCGGGACCGGGTCAAATGTATGCTCACATCGCTATGTATGCAAGTGTACGACAGGTCGCCGGCCCGCGAGGGGCACCGCCGCAGGTCAGCCCGTCGGGTCGATGGTGGTGAGGCGCTGGGTAGCGCGGGAGAGCGCGACGTAGAGGGTGCGTACCCCGGCGCCCGGATCCGCCCGGATCTCGCTCGGTGCGACAAGCACCACCCCGTCGTACTCCATGCCCTTGGCCTCCAGGCTGGTCACCACCTGCAGCCGCGGCGCACCGAGCGCGCCGAGCCAACCCGCGACCTCGTCACGGCGGGGGACCGGCGTGATCACCCCGACCGTGCCCTCCACCTCGGCCAGCAGCCCGGTGGCCGCCTCCACGGTCGCGGTCTCCAGCTCGATGGCGGGCACCGCCAGCTCGACCGGATCGACCCCGGTGGAGCGGACGGCGGTCGGCAGCGGCAGGTCGGGGTAGATCCGGCGGATCTCCGCCGCCGCCACCGCGAAGATCTCCGAGGAGTTGCGGTAGTTGGTGGTCAGCGTGAAGTCGTGCCTCTTGCGGCGGCCCAGCGCCTGGTCCCGGGCCCGGTCCAGCTCCTCCGGATCACCGGTCCACGCGGTCTGCGCCGGGTCGCCCACCACCGTCCAGGAGGCCAGCCGGCCGCGCCGACCGACCATGCGCCACTGCATCGGCGAGACGTCCTGGGCCTCGTCCACCACGACGTGCGCGTACTCCCGGTAGTCCGCCGGCCGCTCCCGGGCCGCCGCCCGCGCGGCCCGCTGCCGGTCGCCGAAGCTGCTCAGCTCGCGGACCCCGCCCGCGAGCTGGAACGGGTCACGCCGGGCGCGGGCCGGCTGCGCCGGCTTGCCGAGCAGCGCGTCCAGCTCGTCCAGCAGCGCCACGTCGGCGATGGTCAGCCCGGCGGCGTCCAGATTCTGGTACGCCGCGCTGAGCAGCCGGATCTCGGCGGTGGACAGGATCCCGTCCGCGTACCGGCGCAGACGGTCCGGCCGGGCCAGCCAGTCGAGCACGTGCCGGGGGTGCAGCCGCGGCCACCATGCCTTGAGAAACTCCCGGAACTCCGGCCGGGTGGCGATCTCGTCCTCGAAGGCCCGCTGCTCCGGCAGCCGGCCGATGCCCAACCGGCGGGCCTGCGCCCACAGCGCGGCGAAGACACCGTCGAAGCCGGCCCGGCGGACCTCGTTGCGCCGGGCGCCCCGGTGCAGCACACGGTCCCGGATCCCGTCCAGTTCGGCCCGGTCCAGCCGCAGCAGCGTGCCGCGGTAGAGCAGCCGCAGTTCGCCCGGGCCACCCGGTACCGCGTCCCGCACCGCGCGCTCCAGCACCCGGCGCATCCGCAGCGAACCCTTCACCGCCGCCACCTCTGGCGAATCGGTGCGGGTGGCGGTCATGCCCGGGAAGAGGGTGCCCAGCGAGTGCAGGGTCGCGGTGTCCTCGCCGAGCGAGGGCAGCACCGAGGCGATGTACTCGACGAACACCGAGGACGGGCCGACCACCAGGATGCCGCCCCCGGCGTACCGGCTGCGGTCGGAGTACAGCAGGTAGGCGGCACGGTGCAGGGCGACGGCGGTCTTGCCGGTGCCCGGGCCGCCGGCGACGATCGTCACCCCGGAGCCGGGCGAGCGGATCGCCTCGTCCTGTTCCCGCTGGATCGTCGCCACGATGTCGCGCATGCCCCGTCCGGTGGCGCGGGACAGGGTCGCCAGGAGAGCCCCGTCGCCGACCACAGTCATCCCCTCGGGGGCGGCGGCCGGGTCCAGCAGGTCGTCCTCGATCCGGGTGACCCGCTCGTTGCGCGACTGGATGGTGCGCCGGCGCACCACGCCCAGCGGCTGGGCCGGGGTGGCCTGGTAGAAGGCGGCGGCGGCCGGCGCCCGCCAGTCGACCACCAGCGTGGTCGCGTCCTCGTCACGGATGCCGAGCCGACCGACGTGCAGCACCTGCCGGTCCCGCAGGTCCAGCCGGCCGAAGACCAGCCCCTCGTGCTCGGCGTCGAGGGTGTGCCGCCGCTGCGCGGCGTGAAAGACCATGGCGTCGCGCTCGACGAGCGCGCCGAACGTGCCCACCCGGGCCATCCGGTAGCCGTCCCGCTCGGCGCGGACCGCCGACTGCCGCAGTTCGGCGAGTCGGGCGTACACCCGGTCGAGGTGCCGTTGCTCGACGGCGATCTCCTGCTCCAGGGCGGTCTGGTCGGTCAACGCACGCTCCTTCGATCTCGCCGGCAAGCGGCGCGAACCGCGCAGGCCAACCGCAGAAGGGTACGGCCCCGGGCCCGACCTCCCGCGCCCGAGGTGCGCGAACGTGGTCAGACACCCGTCCCGGCGGGGGTCGTGCCGCTCGCGCGGGGCGCCGGCCCGGCGAGTACCCGGCTCAGGACAGCCGTCAGCGCCGCGTTCACCTCGTGCGGGCGTTCCATCATCAGCATGTGCCCGGCGCCCGGGCAGACGGTCAGGTCGGTGGCCGGCAGTACCGCGGCGATCGACTCGGCGCACGGCGGCGGGGTCAGCCGGTCCCGGTCGCCGACCAGCGCGGCCGCCGGCAGGTGGGCCAGCGCGGCGAGGGTGTCCAACCGGTGCTGGGCGCCGATCGAGGCGCGGAATCCGCCGATCGAGCGTAGCGAGGCGCGGGCCACCGCCGAGGTCACCAGCCGGATGTCGGCCGGCTCGCAGCGGTCGCCGAAGAGCATCCACCGGATGCTCGGTTGCAGCGCGCGCAGCAGCGCCCGGGGTGCGCGCCACGAACCGCACCGGGCCAGCACCCCGGCACCGGTCGTCTCGGCCAGCCGGATCAGCCGGGCGATCCGGGGCGACAGCCCGTAGACCGTGTGCGTGTGCCCCTCGGCGGTGGTCGAGACGAAGACCAGGCCGGCGGTCCGGGAGGCGAAGTGCGCCGGGTGGCGGTGTGCGTACTCCATGATCGTCATGCCGCCCATCGAGTGCCCGACCAGGACCACCCGCCCGGTCGGCGCGACCGCGTCGAGTACCGCGACCAGGTCGTCGCCGAGCTGGGCCAGGGTGGCCGTGGGCAGCGGCATGCAACTGGACCGGCCGTGCCCCCGCGCGTCGTAGGTGACCACCCGCACCGCGTCACCGGACGCCCCGGTGAGGGCGTCGACCTGCCGGTGCCAGCTGCGCCCGTCCAGCGTCCAGCCGTGCAGCAGGACGGCGGTGACCGGGGCGTCCGTCGGCCCCGTCGCCTCGACGTGCAGACGTACCCCGTCGGGCAGACCGACCTCGAACCGCTCCGGCATCGCCACCTCCCAGGGCCCGCCCGGCACCAACCGCACCGGCTTACCCGGCGGTAACACGGGCTACCCGCCAGGACACCACGCCAATCACCGGGCAGCGAACATTCCCGACCCCGCCCGTGGCCGCCCACAGCGCGCCAAGCTGAACGGCATGGGGTCGTCGGGGGCAACGCCCGGACCGCCGGTGGGCGGACCGTCGGCGCCGGGGCGACAGGCCGGTGGTACGCCGCGCGCCGCGCTGGCCGAGCTGCTCGCCGGTAACCGGCGCTTCGTCAGCGGCCAGCCGGTGCACGGTCACGATGTCACGGCCGCCGCGGCGGCCGCCTCCGGCGACCAGCAGCCGTACGCGGTGGTGCTCGGCTGCATCGACTCACGGGTGCCGCTGGAGGCGATCTTCGATCAGACCTTCGGCGCGATCTGCGTGATCCGCACAGGTGGGCACGTGCTCGACCGCGCGGTGTGCGGCTCGATCGAGTACGTGGTCGGCCAGCTCGGCGTACCGCTGGTGATGGTGCTCGGCCACGAGCGGTGCGGCGCGGTGGAAGCCGCTGTGGACGCGCTGCGCGCCGGGGTGCGTCCCGCCGGTTCGCTGGCCCACCTGGTGGACGAGATCGCTCCGGCGGTGACCGAGGCGGGGCTGGACGACCCGGCGGTGCACCCGCTGGCGATCCGCCGGCACGTCCGGCGCACGGTGCGGGCCCTGCGCCACGACGACCTGCTGGCCGGGCCGGTCGCCGCGGGCGGGGTGGCCGTGGTCGGCGGTCTCTACGACCTGGCCACCGGGGAGGTCGCCCTGCTCGACCCGGCCTGAGCCGGGCCGGACGCGGAACCGCCCGCCGGGAGATCCCGACGGGCGGTTCGAGGTGTAGCGGTGGGGGAGGGCTCAGCCCTCGAAGACGCCGGCCTCGACCAGGCGCTTCTCGGTGGCGTCCCAGCCGTCGCCCGGGTGGGTCGCGTTCAGGTTGCTGATCTCCGCCCGGATCTTGGCGGCGTGGCCGGCCGCGGCCAGCACCCGGATCTCCTCGACGAAGGCCTCGGAGTCGGTGCGCAGGTGCGCGGTCTTGCCGTTGGTCAGGTTGCGCACGTAGGCGTGCTTGCCGCCGTTCAGCGGGATGAGGTACTTGAACTCGCCCAGCACGCTGAGGGCGCCACCCTGGCCAGCCTGGCCGGCCCGGACGGACGCGCGCGCGGTCTTAGAGGTGTTGCTCGCCACGGAGGTACTCCTTGCAAGACGTACGGGAGGACTAGAACGTCCGGGGGCTGTGTGCGGGCGACCACCAGGTCGGCCCACGAAGTTGTACGCGGCACAAGCCGCCGATGGAACTGTACAGGACCACGACATCAGGCTGGTCGTCGCGGTGTCCTGAGAGGCAACGGGGACCACCCGTCCGGCTATTCCGGCCGGCGATTTTTCCGATTCCCTGGCGCACCATCTGTCACAGGAGTAATCATGTGTTGCAGGAGACACCCTGGTGGACGAGGTCGTAGGGGAAGACGCACCTCGCTCTCCGGGAGGTCACCGTGCCAACGCGTGGCGTCGTATACGTCCACTCGACCCCGCTCGCCGTGTGCTCGCACGTCGAGTGGGCGATCGCGCGCGTCCTAGCCGCGCCGGTCAACCTGCAGTGGACGGCTCAGCCCGTCGACCCCGGCGCACGCCGGGCCGAGTGCGGGTGGACCGGTCGTCCGGGGACGGGCGCCGAGCTGGCTGCTGCCCTCCGGCAGTGGCCCATGATCCGTTTCGAGGTCACCGAGGAACCGAGTCCCGGCGCCGACGGCGAGCGCTTCATGTACGTGCCGGCGCGCGGCCTGTTCCGGGCCACCGTCGGCGCGGCCGGCGACATCCAGCTCGGCGAGGACCGGCTGCGGGACCTGATGGCCGCGGCCCGGGCCCCGGAGGCGCTGGCGCACGCGCTGGACAAGGCGCTCGGCACCGCGTGGGACGATGACCTGGAGCCCTACCGGTACGCCGGTGACGGCGCTCCGGTGACGTTGCTCACCCGGGTCGGCTGACCCGGTCGCCCGCCGGTCGGGCCACCTGCCCGCACGCTGGCGCTGCGGCTGCTGGCTGGTGAGGTCAAGTTGCCCCGATAAGGGCGAACTGGTGGGATGGGCGGGTGCCGATTCGCCCGCGTCGCGCAAGCGTCGCCGTCGCCGCCCTGACCGCCCTGCTCGTCTCCGGCTGCTCGGGAACCCCGGACCGCCCCGCGCCGACGCCCGGTCCGGCCGGCACCTCCGCCGGCCCGAGCGCCCCCGCGACCACGCCGCCCGGCGACCCCGCCGCCCGGGCGGCAGCGCTGGTCGCCACCCTCTCCGACGAGGATCTGGTCGGCCAGGTGCTGATGCCGTACGCGTACGGCGACTCGGCCACGAAGGTCTCACCCGGCTCGGCCGCCGGCAACCAGGCGCTGGCCGGGGTCGACACTCCCGCCGAGATGATCGCCAAGTACCGGCTGGGCGGGCTGATCCTGGTCGGATTCAGCGCCGACGACCCGACCAAGGGCAACCAGGAGACCACAAACGTCGACAACCCGAAGCAGGTACACGAGCTGACCGGTGGTCTCCGTGCCGCGGCCGGCCGGCTCGCCGCCGGCTCGGCGCCCTTCCTGGTCGGCACCGACCAGGAGTACGGCGTGGTCACCCGGATCACCAAGGACGTCACCGTGCTGCCCAGCGCCCTCGCCGCCGGTGCGGCCGGCGACCCGGCGCTGACCGAGGCCGCCTGGCGGGCCGCCGGCACCGAGCTGGCCGCGATGGGAATCAACGTCGACTTCGCTCCGGTGGCCGACGTGCTGGCCACCCGCAGCACGGTGATCGGCTCCCGGTCCTACGGCTCGGACCCGCAGCGGGCCGCCGCGCAGGTCGGCGGCGCGGTCCGGGGCCTCCAGGCGGCCGGCGTCGCCGCCACCCTGAAGCACTTCCCGGGTCACGGCCACAGCGCCGACGACTCGCACCAGGACCTGCCGGTGCTCACCCAGTCCGCGGCGGCGCTGAAGAGCGGCGCCTGGCCGCCGTTCACCGCCGGGATCGGCGCCGGGGCGATGGCTGTGATGTCCGGCCACCTGGACGCGCGGGCCATCGACCCCGGCACCCCGGCCACCTTCTCGCACAAGCTGCTCACCGACGTGCTGCGCGGCCAGCTCGGCTTCACCGGCGTGGTGATCACTGACGGCATGAACATGCCTCCGGCCAAGCGCTGGGCCCCCGGCGAGGCCGCGGTCCGGGCACTGAACGCCGGCAACGACCTGATCCTGATGACCCCGAACGTCGGCCAGGCGTACGACGGGCTGCTCGCCGCGCTGCGTGGCGGGTCGCTGGCCCGGGCCCGACTGGTCGAGGCGGTCACCCGGGTGCTGACCATGAAGTTCCGGCTGGCGGCGGCCCCGGCCGCCGAGATGTCCACGCTCAACACCCCGGCGCACCGCGCGGCGGCGGACGCGCTGGCCGCCGGTGCGGTCACCGTGCTGCGCGGCGCCTGCTCCGGCGCGGTACGCGCGCCGATCACCGTCACCTCCTCCGGCGGCCGGGACGGCACCCGGTCGCTGCTCACCGCGGCGCTGACCGCGGCCGGCGTCAAGGTGGTGCCCAAGGGAGGAACGGTGGTGCACCTGGTCGGCTACGGCGACGCCGCGACCGACCTGCGCGCCGACGCGGCGGTCACGGTCGCCATGGACACCCCGTACGTGCTCGCCACGGCGAAGTCGCCGACGCTGCTGGCCACGTACTCCTCCAGCCGGGCGTCGATGACCGCGTTGGCCGCCGTGCTGGCCGGCAAGGCTCGCCCGGGCGGGCGGTCCCCGGTGACCGTGCCCGGTCTGCCCGCCACCACCTGCGCCACCTGACCGCCTACCGCCAGCGCGGCGGAGGGCAGGTGCCGTCCGGTTCGTCCGGCACCTGCCCGTGTCACCGATGACCTCAGCGGCGGATCGTGGCCTGCTGAGCGACGGCCGAGCCACCTGACTCGAACGCGGCCAGCACGGCCTTCGCCTCATCCCCGTCGGCCGGGACCAGCACTGTCACCGGCCGGCCGGACCGCAACTCGACAGTGCGGCTGCCCAGGGCCCGGTCGCCGTCCCAGGTGTAGAGGTACGCCGTGCCCGTACGGTCGGACTGGAGCGAGACCTCGACCCCGCCGTTCACCCGGTGCTGCCGGGTGAGGCGCAGCGCCTGCTCCGGCAGCCGTGGCACCGCCGCCGGCGCCACTCCGTCGACCGCCGACTGGGCGATCGTCTGCGGGCTGTGCACGCTGCGCGCCGAGGTGTCCGGGAAGACCGGCGTGCTCGGGCCCTGCTGGGCAGGGGTGTATCCGGGCAGGGTGACCAGGCCGTAGCGGTACGGGTCGGCTCGTACGCCGGTGAACGTCGACCAGCCGAGTCGGGACTGGGAGGCGAGATCCTGCGTGTCCGAGTCGTAGACCAGCACGTTGAAGCCCATCCGGGCCGGGTCGACCGCGTCGGGCAGCACCGAGAACGGGATGCTCGTCTCGATCGTGTAGCCCGTGTAGGGCTCGCTGACCTTGCTGACCACTGTCATTCCCGGAGCGGTCTGCCCACCCGGGCCCTGCCGGTTGTCGGCGTCGCGCTGCCAGCACGGCGGGTTGCCGTTGGCCGGGTCGTCGGTGATGGGGAAGATGCCCGCCTTGAACACGGTCGAGGTGTCCGAGGAATTGCCCTTCGGGTCGACGATGATCTCGACGCTGTCGGTCCGCCGCTGACGCTTGCAGTCCTGCGGCACCACCTTCCGGCCGAGTACGTCGTCGGTGACCGTGACGATCACCTTGAGCGCGTCCGCGGTCCAGGCGATCCGACCCTTGGCCGAGGCGTCCGTCCCGGTGGTCGCCTCGCCCTCCCAGATCCGCGAGAAGTCGAGCTCCTCGCCCGGGTACTCGCCCGCGCTGGCGACTCCGTCGACGGCGTGGGCGGCGCCGGCCTGCGGCACCTCGGTGGTCGGCACGATCTCCAGGGCACCGGTCTCGACCGTGCTGCCGGTGCTGCTGGCAGTGGTGATGGTGATGCCGTAGTCGCCACCCTCACCGCCCTCGTTGGCGGTCGGCAGCGAGGCGTCACTGTTGGTGACACTGAAGGTGACCGCACCTGTGGCGCCGGCCGCCAGGTCGCGGTAGCTCTTCGTGGCGGCGTCGGCGGTGAAGCCTTCGGGCAGGCCGAGGGTCACAGTGCCGTTCTGTACGGTATCGCCGACGTTGCGCAGGTCGACCCGGACGTCGCGGCTCCTGCCGGAGCCGATGGTGAGCACCGGCTTGATCAGGGTGTCGAGCTGGCCGTAGCCGCCCGCGCTGGCCCAGTCGCGGAAGAGGCCGACCTCGGGCAGCGGCTCCACTGTGCCGCGTACATCGGCGACGACCCGGACGGCCTCATCGGTGCTGCCGGAGCCCTGACCCTTGGTGCTCAGGGTGGCCGTGAGCAGCTTCTGGGTGCCGGTCTCGGCGCCCTTCGGCACGGTGACGGTGAAGGTCGCCGTCCGATCCCGGCCAGCCGGGACGCTCGCGCCGAGCCCCGTACCGCCGGAGACGGACCAACCGGCCGGCACCTGCAGCGCCACCTTCGGGTGGTTCAGTGCCCGGTTGGCGGCAGCCTTGACGTGCGCCGTGACCTCGACGCTCTCACCGGGTGCCAGGTCGAAGCGGTCGGTGGTCAGGTACAGCTCGGTGCCCCTGGGCAGCCCGCCGTTGGCCGACGCAAGCATCGACCCGCGCAGGATCGCCTCCGGTGAGCTGTCCTCCGGGTCGTACGGCACCCGGCTGTCGACGAGCGTGTAGAAGTCGCAGCGGATCTTCGCCGGGTCGGTCGGGGCGGCCGCGGTGCCGGCCCAGCCCTGGGTCACGTACTCCCGGCGGGCCTCGACCTCGATCTCCGCCCAGGTCTTGCCCGTGCTGCTCGGGGTGCCCTCCCAGACGCCGAAGACCTGGTCGGTCGGGACCGTCGGGGTGAAGCTGGACGCGCACGCCGGACCGGCCGAGGAGCTGCCGGTTCCACCGGTACGCAGGAACTTCGCGGCCCGGAACACGCTGAGCCCTTCCTTGCGGATCTGCTCCGGGAAGGCCTTCGGGTCGGCGGCTGCCTGGAACGCCTCGGCGGCGAACCTGGCGGCCTGCTGGTGGTTGCCGTGATTACCCGGGGTCGGCGACGGGTTCATGGTCATGATGATCTCGGGGCGGGTCGTCCGGATCACCCGGACGATCTGACCGAGCGTGTCGTCGTGGCCCCAGATCTGCTCGGACAACGGTGCCGAGGCGGTGTACCAGAAGTCGACCCGGTCCAGGTTGTACAGGTTCTGTACGCCGGCCTGCCCGATCGCGGTCCGCTCCTCGCGCTCGCGGATGATGCCGAGTGGTGGCCCCTCCTCGAGGCCGACGGCGTTGCCGCCGCCCTCGCCCCGGGTGATGGTGACGACGCCGGCCTTGGCGCCGTACTTCTCCTTCCACTGGCCCAGCGTGGCGAGGCTGCCCGCCTCGTCGTCGGGATGGGCGCTGACGAAGAGCACGTCGAGGTCGACCGCGCCGCCGGCGGCGGGATGGGCGCTGGCGGCGAGGGCGGCGGCTGGTGTCCCGGACAGGGCCAGCGCGAGCGCCGTCGGTAACAGGAATGCCTTGAGTCGCATGTGGATCCTTCCGAACCGCGGGGTCCGGACAGCGACGAGCGGCGGGGGACGCGGGTGCGCCTCCCCGACGGGTCGGGTCCGGTTCGTTGGTGGGACGGGCGGCGGTGAGGCCCCGATCGACGGGCGTCACCGGGGTGCACAGCGGTACGGGACTTCCGTACACACTGGAAGGCCTTCGCCGGGTGACGCTAGAGATCGTCGGCGAGGAGCGTCAATACCTTGAAGAGACTTTCTTCTTTTGCGGAAGAAACGAACTTCACGGTAGCCGGGCGGTCACTCTCTGAACTTTCTTCAGTACAAAAGGGCATTTTTCCTGTTTCGAGGGGTCTTGGCGGACCGCTGAGACTCAGTCGTTACTTGACTCCATAGTTCGTTCGCCGTAGGAAGGAAATGTGACTGACGTGGTGACGCCACCAACGAGCCCGGTGAGCCGGGAGCGGTCGAAGGAGATCAAGCGGCTTTCCGTGATCTCCACCGCCCGCCAGGTACGCCTGCTCTCGCGTGCCGAGCTGACCGAGCTGACCGGGCTGAGTCCCGCAACGCTCACTCCGTTGGTCCGCGAGCTGATCGCCGAGGGCTACCTTCTGGAGCGAGGGCCGGGCGCGTCCCGCTCGGGGCGTCCCCGCGCGATGTTGGAGTTCAATCCCCGCGCCGAGCTGGTCGCGGCCGTTTCGCTGGAGCCGTCCCGGATCAGCTGCGAGATCGCCGACAGCGACGGAGCCGTGGTCGCCCACCGTGCCGTCCGACTCGCCGGTGACATCGTCGACACCATCTGCCGTTCCGTCCCCGAACTGGCCGGGGACGGCCTGCCGGCGTTGCGGGGCGTGGCCATCGCGGCGCCCGGCGTCTCCTCCGGAGGCGCTGTCCGTCTCGCCCCGTCGGTCGGTCTGGTGGAGGGGCGGCCGGTAGGGGAGATGGTCCAGCGGCGGCTGGGCGTACCGGTCGTGGTCGACAACGACGTGAACCTGATGGCGGCGGGCGAACACGCGGCGGGGGCGGGCAGTGACGTCGCCGACCTGCTGCTGCTGCACGTCACCGACGGCATAGGGGCGGGTCTGGTGCTGGACGGGCAGGTCCGCCGGGGCGCCGGTGGCGCGGCCGGCGAGGTGGGTTTCCTGCCGCTGGACGCCGCGGACCGTGGTCACGACGGGATCGGTCCGTTCGAGGCGCGCTGGTCGGAGAACGCCATCGCCGAGCGGGTGGTCGCGTTGGCGCCGGGCCGCCGCCCCGAGGCGCCGGTACGCGACCTGGTGGAGCTGGCCCGCACCGGAGGTGCCGCCGCGGCGTTCCTGGACGAACTGCTGACCGCCTGGTCCCGGCTGATCATCTCGTGTGTCTGCGTCATCGACCCGGGTCGAGTCCTGCTCAGCGGTGCCGCCGCGCAGCTCGACGACGCCGCCGTCGAGCGGATCCAGACCCTCGTCACCGCCGGCGCGCCCGCCGCGACCGAGGTACGCCGGGCCGTGCTCGGCGATCGGGCGGTGCTGCACGGTGCGGTCAGCTACGCGCTGTCGGCCGCCGCGGCCGGACTGCCCATCCTGCTTCCCTCCTCATAACCACCCCGATTTTCCCTCGTCCCCCCTTGGAGGTACTCATGAGACGTCGCCTTTTCCTCGCCGGAGCGCTCGCCGCTGCCCTGGTGGCCGGCACCGCCGGCTGTGGTGGTGGTGGCGACGACGCGGCCGACGGCAGCGTCGAGAAGTTGACGATCTACACGGCCCGTGACAAGAAGGTCTCGACCTTCGTGGTCGACCAGTTCACCGCGAAGTTCCCCGAGTACAAGGGGAAGGTCGAGATCCTCAACCTCGGCGCCCAGGAGATCCTCGAGCGGGTCCGGGCCGAGAAGGCCAACCCGCAGGCGGACATCTGGTGGGGCGGCACCCAGCAGGGGCTGGCCGCCGGCGCGTCCGAGGACCTGCTGACCGCCTGGCAGCCGGCGTTCGCCAGCAAGATGGACGCCCGGTACAAGGACGCCGAGGGCCGCTGGTTCGGCGAGATCCTGCTGCCCGAGGTCATCATGTACAACAACAAGGCGCTCACCCCCGAGCAGGCCCCGAAGGACTGGGACGACCTGCTCGCGCCGCAGTGGAAAGACAAGATCGTCATTCGCGACGTGGCCGCGTCCGGCACCATGCGGTCGATCTACGCCTCGATGATCCAGCGGCAGTCCGCCGACGGCAGCAACCCCCAGCCGGGCTACGACTGGCTCAAGAAGCTCGACGCCAACACCGGCGCGTACGCCGCCAACCCCGCGGACCTGTACCTGAAGCTCTCCCGGCAGCAGGGCCTGCTCAGCGCCTGGAACCTGCAGGACGTCCTGCTCCAGGCCAACCAGTCGAACATGCCGTTCGGCTTCGTGATGCCGGCCTCCGGCGCGCCCGTGCTGGTCGACGGTCTCGCCGCGGTCAAGGGTGGCAACACCACGGGCGCCCAGAAGTTCATCGAGTTCCTCTTCGACGACAAGCTCCGCGCCGACCTGGCCAAGGACTACTACCAGATCCCCGCGGTGGACATCGCCGAGGAGCCGGAGTGGCTCGCCCAGCTCCAGCTCAAGCCGATGGACGTCGACTGGGACGTGGTCGGTAAGAACGAGACCGACTGGATCAACCACTGGAACGGCGAGATCAAGAACAAGGGCTGATCGGATCGGCGCCGGACCGGGCGATCCCGGTCCGGCGCCGCGCCAGGGACGTACCGGCGCCGGATGGCCGAGGGTGACTCGCGTCCGACCGGCTCCCCGGCCCGCCCCACCCCTTCGACCGGCCACGCCCGGTTCCGGACTGAGGAGAGACATCATGATCGATGTCACGCTGGAGTCGGTGAGCAAGCGCTTCTCGCGCGCCGGCGACACCGCGGCCGTCGACGACGTCGACATCACCATCGCCGCTGGGGAGTTCTTCACCCTGCTCGGCCCGAGCGGTTGCGGCAAGACCACCACGCTGCGGATGGTGGCGGGGTTCTACTTCCCGACCTCCGGGCGGATCCGGTTCGGCGACCAGGACGTGACCCGGCGCCCGCCGAACAAGCGCGACACCGGCATGGTGTTCCAGAACTACGCGCTGTTCCCGCACATGTCCGTCGCGCAGAACGTCGCGTACGGGTTGAAGATCCGCAAGGTCGGCCGGGCCGAGTCGAAGCGGCGCGTCGAGGAGGCGCTCTCGCAGGTCCACCTGGCCGGCTACGGCGAGCGTCGGATCGACCAGCTCTCCGGCGGCCAGCAGCAGCGGGTGGCGCTGGCCCGCGCACTGGTCATCCGACCGAGGACCCTGCTGCTCGACGAGCCGCTCTCCAATCTCGACGCCAAACTCCGCGAGGAGACCAGGGTCGAGATCCGGCGGATCCAGCGGGAGGCCGGCACCACCTCGCTCTACGTCACCCACGACCAGGCCGAGGCGATGGCGATGTCCGACCGGATCGCGGTGATGGAGTCCGGTCGGGTGCGACAGATCGGTGCCCCGCAGGAGATCTACCACCGTCCGGCGACCAGCTTCGTCGCCCGGTTCATCGGCCGCAGCAACGTGCTGAGTCTGCCGGTGCTCGGCGCCGGCCCGGAGACCGTCACGGTGCGGCTGCCCGACAGCAGCCAGGTCGGCGTCGCCGCTCCCGCCGATCACGGGCTGGCCACCGGGGGGACCGCCCTGGTCTCGATACGCCCCGAGCACATCGGCCTCACGTCGGCCACCGAGCCCGGCGTGGTCACCGGTCGCGTCACCGAGCTGGAGTTCACCGGCATGTCCACCAACCTCCTGGTCGACGTGGCCGGCGAGGCGGTGCAGGTGGCCGCCGTCGATCCGCCGGCCGGCATCGCGGTGGGCGACCAGCTCGGGCTGCGGCTGCCGCGGGAGCGCATGTGGTTGGTGCGTCCATGAGCACCATCCCCGCCACCCCGAGCCCGGCCACCATCCCACCGGTCACCGGGAGCCCGGCGTCCTCCGGAGGCGGACGGCGGCGGCGCTTCACCGACCGGTTCACCGGCGGGACGAACTCGCGCTGGTTCCCGTACCTGTTGGTGCTGCCGCTCGCGCTGATCCTCTTCGGGTACGTGGTGCAACCGATGTTCGCCACCTTCGCCGAGAGCGTCGGCGTCGACGGGGTGGCGAACTACACCAGCTTCTTCACCAGCTCCGGCGTCGCGCGATCATCCCTGGTCACCTCCCTGATCATCTCCGCTGCCAGCGTGCTGCTCTGCGGGATCGTCGGGGTCGCGATGGCCTTCCTGCTCAAGCGCTTCTCGTTTCCCGGCCGGCGGTTGATCGAGGCGATCATCCTGGTGCCGGCGGCGCTGCCACCGCTGATCGGCGCCATCTCATTCCAGCTGCTGTACAGCGAGACCGGCATCCTCCCGCGCGGGCTTCAACACGTCTTCGGCACCGCCGAGCCGGTGTTGCCCTTCAGCGGCATCGCCGGGGTGCTGGTGGTGCACACCTTCACCATGTACCCGTTCTTCTACCTGTCCGCCGCCGCCGCGCTGGCCGGCATGGACCCGTCGGTGGAGGAGGCCGCCTACAACCTGGGCG
Source organism: Micromonospora coriariae (assembly GCF_900091455.1). NCBI lineage: Bacteria > Bacillati > Actinomycetota > Actinomycetes > Micromonosporales > Micromonosporaceae > Micromonospora > Micromonospora coriariae. The sequence goes on from NZ_LT607412.1 coordinate 4,258,205, forward strand.
CCGGTCGGGTCCGGGTCTGGCGGACGGTCCTGCTGCCGATGCTCACCCCGGCGCTGGTCTCCGCCTCGCTGCTGGTCTTCATGACGTCGCTGGCGTCATACACGGCCCCACTGCTCTTCGGCGTGGACCAGACGATGACCATGCAGATCTACATCAACCGCACAAACGGCGACCTGCCGATGGCGTCCACCTACGCCTCGGTGCTGGGTGTGGTGTCGGTGCTGTTCCTGCTCGGCATGCGCTGGTACGAGGGGCGGCGCAGCTACCGCTCGCAGTCCAAGGGAGTCGCCGCCCACCGCCGCGAGATCAGCAACCCCCTCGGGCGTTGGCTGGCTCTGGGCGCGTCGCTGCTGGCCACCGTGGTCCTGCTGGCCCCCGTGGCGACCATCGCGCTGGTGGCGTTCTCGGCCGACGGCTCGTGGACCACCGAAGTGGTGCCCGCGGCGTACACCATGCAGAACTTCGTCACGATCTTCTCCGACCCGAACGCGTTCCAGCCGATCCTCAACTCGTTGCAGATGAGCCTGCTGGCCACCATCGGCTGCGTCGTGATCGGCGTGCTGATCGCGTACGCGGTGCGCCGGCTCGACTTCCGCGGTCGCGGTGTGCTGGACGTGGCGGTGATGCTGGCGTGGGCGCTGCCCGGCACGGTGGTGGCGATCAACCTGATCTCGGCGTTCAGCACCGGCAACGCGTTCAGCTTCGGGCAGGTCCTGATCGGCACGTTCTGGATCATGCCGCTGGCGTACTTCGTGCGGTTCCTGCCACTGGTCTTCCGGTCCAGCTCGGCCACGCTCGCCCAGATCGACCCCGCGCTGGAGGAGGCGGCCCGCAACCTCGGCGCCTCCTGGTGGCGTGCCTTCGGCTCGGTGACCCTGCGACTGATGCTGCCGGGCGTGATCGCCGGCGCGCTGCTGGCCTTCGTGCACGGCGTCGGCGAGTTCGTCGCCTCCGTGCTGATCTACACCTCGCAGACCGCGCCGATCTCGGTCGAGATCAACAACAGGATGTACTCGTTCGAGGTCGGCACCGCCGCCGCGTACGGCATGCTCCAGGTGATTTTGATCTTCGTGGTGATGGTGGTCTCCGGTCGGCTCGAAACCGGCCGGCGGGCCTCCCGGGAGGCGGCGCAGTGGACGGCATGAGCACGTGGCCGGCCACCGGCGCGCTACTCCCGGCGACCCGGGTGCCCGGCGGTGAGCTGGCGGCCGTGGCCGAAGCGGCCGACTTCGCGGTACTGCCGGTCGGTGCCGTCGAATGGCACGGCCCGCACCTGCCGCTGGGCACCGACCTGATCCTGGCCGAGGGCTTCGCGGGGGAGAGCGCCGCCACCGCCGGACCCCGGGGAGTGCTCTTTCCCGCCGTGCCCTACGCCGCCTGCCCCGGGCAGACCCGGCCCTGGCCGGGCACGGTGGCGATCCGGCCGGAGATCGCGGTCGGCTACCTGGCCGACGTCATCGAGGGAATCGTCGCCGCCGGGTTCCCCCGACTGCTGATCGTCAACGGCCACGACGCGAACATGTCGACGGTCCGGGCCGCGATGGAGTGGGTCTCCGGCCGGCGGCAGGCCAGCCTGCTGTTGGTCAACTGGTTCCAGCTGGTCACTCCCGCGGAGACCACCGAGATCTACGGTTCCCTGCCGGCGCGGGGCCACGGCGGGGCGTACGAGACCTCCGGTGTGCTCGGCTTCGACCCGGAGGCGGTGCGCCTCGACGCCGTCACCGACCTGCCGCCGAAGCCGAAACTGCCGGTGACCCACCCGTACGTGCTGGTGGAATCCCGTCCGGATCCGTGGCAGGGCTGGTCCGGGCACATCTCGCTGGCCAGCGAGGACGCCGGGCGGCGGGTCCGTGAGTTGGCCGGCGGCCGGCTGCGGGAGATCGTCGAAGCCTGGGTGGCCGCACCGCTGCCCGCACCGCCGAGTGACGACCCGCTGCCCGGCGACACCGCACCGATCAGGGGAGCATCATGAGCGGCGACCGTGGACTCGAGATCGTCGACTTCCACCTGCACTTCCGGATCGGCGCCGACGAGACCATCCGGGCCTGCGAGCACGAGGCCGGGATGCACCCCGGCGGTGATCACGAGCGGAGCGTCCGGGCCGCCGGTGCCGCGCCGTACGCCGCCCAGTGGCGTCGGGCGTGGAGCTTCCCCGACCCGGAGCCGCCCGCCGAGCGCTGGCAGGACGAAGCCGACCGGTGGGCCGAGGAGCTGCGCACCCACCGCATCAGCAAGGCGGTCTTCGTGACCGGCGGCGGCAACGACAGCGTCGCCGACGTCGTCGACCGGCATCCGGACCTGCTGCTCGGCTTCGCCCATCACGACCCGTACGGCCCGGACGCCGCCGCCGAACTCGAGCGGGCGGTGACCGAGCGCGGCCTGCGCGGGCTGAAGCTCTTCGCCCCGCTCCTGCGCGGTCCGCTCGACGACCCCGCGCTGGACCCGCTCTGGGGCACCGCCCAGCGACTCCGCGTGCCGGTGCTCATCCACATCGGGCACTACGGCAGCGCGGGTGGCCTGACCTTCGGCCGGTACGGCGGCCCGGACGAGCTGGCCCGGATGGCCCGGCGCTTCCCCGAGCTGTCGGTCGTGGTGCCGCACTTCGGCGTGCAACACGTGCAGGAGCTGTTCTTCGCCGCGTGGGGCTGCCCGAACATCCTCGTCGACACGTCCGGCTCCAACCAGTGGGTGCGGTGGATGCCGTACAAGCTCACCCTGGAGGACCTCTTCCGCCGCTGCTACGAGACCATCGGCCCGGACCGCATCGTCTACGGCAGCGACTCGTCGTGGTTCCCCCGGGGCTACGTCACCCGCTACCTCGACGACCAGCTGCGGGTCTGTCGCGAGTTGGGCATGCCCGACGACCACCTGCGAGCCATCTTCGCCGGAAATGCCGAACGACTGCTCGGCCTGACCGACTGACCGGCTGACGCCCCGGAGGCGGCGGACCCGCCGCCCCCGGCCTGGAAGGAAGTAAGGATCCCCTCATGAGCACCTCCGCGCTGACCACCTACCAGCGGCACCACCTGCGGCCCACCTACGAGCATCACGTCGGGCACCTCTTCCCGGCGATGGTGCGAGCGAGTCAGGCCCACGTGGTGATGCTGACCGAGCGTGGGCTCATCCCCGCCGAGCGGGGCGCCGGACTGCTGCGGGGGCTGGCCGTGCTGCGTGCCGACACCGCATCCGCGCCGATCTACGACGGCAGTTTCGAGGACGTCTACTACCTGGTGGAGAAGCGCCTTGCCGAGGCGTGCGGCATCCCGGCCGCCCAGCTCGACGTGCAGCTCGCCCGCAGCCGCAACGACCTCGACGCCGGGGTGTTCCGGATGCTGCTCCGTGACCAACTGCTCGGCGTGCTCGACCGGGTGCTCGCCACCGGTGCGACCGCTCTCGACGTCGCGGACCGGTACGCCGACGTGGTCATCACCGGCTACACGCACCGCCGACCGGCGCAGCCCACCACCATCGGCCACGCCCTCGCCGGCTACGCCGAGGCGCTGGCGGGTGAGGCGGTCGCCTACGCCGACCTGATCGACCAGCTGAACGTCTCGCCGCTGGGCTCCTGTGCCTTCGCCGGCACAGACCTGGACATCTCCCCGGCCCGGGTGGCGGAGCTGCTCGGCTTCGACGGTCTGGTCACCAACTCCTACGAGGCGGTGGCCGGTGCCGACCACCTGGTGCGGGTCGGCACGCTCAACGCCCAGTCGCTGGCCACCGGTGCCCGACTGGCCCGGACCCTGATGGACTGGCTGACCTGGCGCTGGGTGGCCACACCCGGCGACTTCACCCAGGGCAGCAGCATCATGCCGCAGAAGCGCAACCCGGTGGTGCTGGAGCATCTGGTGTCGATGGCCGGCGCCGCCGCCGGGGACGCCGCCTCGGTGCTCAACAACGTCGGTGCGGCCTGGTGGGAGGACTCCAACAACGCCACCACCGACGTGCAGGTCCGGCTCTGGGACAGCAACGATCGTACGGACCGCTTCTTCGCCCTGCTCGGTGGCTTCCTGGCCGAGCTGGAGCCGCTGGAACCGCCGTCCCGGGAGGAGATCGTCGCCTCCGGCGCCACCACCACTGCCGCTGCCGACGCGCTGACCCTGCACGGGGTGCCGTTCCGGGCCGCGCATTCCGTGGTCGGCCGGCTGGTCCGCAGCGGCGCGCCGGACTCCTGGACGGAGAGCGACGTGCGCGCCGCCGCCGACGCGGTAGGCCTGGCCGAGCCGTTGGACGACGCGGCGGTCGCCGATCTGATCGCCGCCGCCGTCCGCCCGGAGCTCGTGCTGCGCCGGGCCCAGATCGACGGTCCCGGTTCCGACGCGGTGCGCGCCCAGGTGGGCGAGCTGCGCGGCGCCTTCGACACCGTCGCCGGCCGGCTCGCCGCCGTCCGGGACCGCCTCGCGGCGGCCGACGCCGCGCTGGACGAGGTCGCCGAGGTGACGGCCAGGTGACCGTACGACTGGCCGACCGCGCCGAGCAGGCCGCCGGGGCCGGAGACGTCGGCGGTCTGCTGCTCGGCATCGACTTCGGCGGCACCAAGATGGCGGTCGGGGTGGCCGACGGCTCGGGCCGGCTGCTGGCCAGCGAGCGGGTGCCGACGCACGCCGACCGGGGCGCCCGCCAGGCGCTGGACCGAGCGTTGGAGGTGGCGACGCGGCTGCTCGGTGAGGTCGGCGGCCCGGCCGCGGCGGTCGGCGTCGCCTCGCCCGGGGTGGTCCGGCCCGACGGCATCGACCTGGCGCCGAACGTGCCGGGCTGGGACCGGCTACGGCTGGTCGACACGGTCGGAGAGCGGCTCGGCGTACCGGCGGTCGCGGTCGACAACGACCTCAACGCCGCCGCCCTGGCCGAGCTGCGGCTCGGCGCGCTGCGCGACGCCGACCCCGGCCTGGTGGTCGGGCTCGGCACGGGAGTGGCGGCGGCGGTCACCGTGCGCGGCACGGTGCTGGCCGGACGGCACGGGGCCGCCGGTGAGATCGGGTACGCCCTCGCCGGCGCCGCCCGTCCCGGCCGGATGCTCGAGTCGGTCTTCTCCGGACGCGCTCTGGATCAGCTCGCCGCCGAGTTGGGAGTGCCGGACGGGGCGGCCGGGCTCGCTGCCCGGGCCGGCCAGCCCGGCGAGGTCCGGGACGTGTTGCGCGGCAGGGTCGACGAGATCGCCCGCCATCTGATCACCTGCTGTCTGCTGGTGGATCCGCAACGGGTGGTGCTGGTCGGCGGAGTGGCCGGCAGCGAGCTGATCCGCGGGCTGATCGTCGACCGGCTTGCCGAGGTGCTGCCGTATCGGCCGGAGGTCGTGCTCTCCAGCTTCGCCGCCGACGCGGCGCTGCTGGGGGCGGTGCTCCTGGCTCGGGAGGCGGTCCAGGCCGCCGGCTGACTCGTCGCGGCTCCGGCCCGTACCCCCGGCCGGCACCGGCCCCGACCCGCCGGCCGAAATCCGGTCGCGTCGCCCTCGGCCGACCTGGCAGCCTGGCCCGCATGGGAGGAGCAGAGGGCTTCCGGTATGTCGAACGGGCCGACGGCGCCATCGAGATCACGCATCACGGGCGGGTGGCCACCACGTTGCGCGGCGGCCGGGCGGCGGAGTTCCTCGCCGAGGTGGACGACGACCCGCAGCTGGTGATGGCCCGCTGGACCGGCAACTACCGCCGGGGCAACGAGCGCACCGCGAAGCACCACCCCCGCAACCGGGCCTGAACGTAAGGAAGGGCCCCTTCTTATCGCCTGGCGATAAGAAGGGGCCCTTCCTTACGCGCTACAGCGGGATGTTGCCGTGTGCGCCGCGGGCGGCCGGGGCACCGGCCAGCGCCTCGGCGATCCGCCGACGGGTCTCCGCCGGCTTGATCACGTCGTCGACCACGCCGATCTCCAGCGCCCGGTTGACCCCGCCCGCCGTGCGGGTCTGCTCCTCGATCAGCTGCGCACGCAGCGTCTCCCGCTCCTCCGCCGGAGCCGCCGCGAGCTTCTTGCGGTACAGGATGTTGACCGCCGCGCTGGCACCCATCACCGCGACCTCCGCGTCCGGCCAGGCGAAGACCGCGGTGGCACCCAGCGAGCGGGAGTTCATCGCGATGTACGCCCCGCCGTACGCCTTGCGCGTCACCAGGGTCACCCGCGGCACCACCGCCTCGGCGAACGCGTGCAGCAGCTTCGCCCCGCGCCGGACCACGCCGTCCCATTCCTGGCCCAGGCCGGGCAGGTAGCCGGGCACGTCGACGAGCACGATCAGCGGTACGCCCAGCGAGTCGCACATCCGGACGAACCGGGCCGCCTTCTCCGCGCTGGAGGCGTCCAGGCAGCCGCCGAGGCGTAGCGGGTTGTTGGCGATCACGCCGACCGTCCGGCCGGCGAACCGGCCCAACGTGGTCACCACGTTCGGCGCCCACTTGGCGTGCAGCTCCACACCGGGGCCGTCGAGCAGGGCCTGGACCACCGGCTTGACGTCGTACGCCCGGTTGGTCTCGGCCGGCATCTTGGCCGACAGGTCGTGCCCGTCCACGTCGACGGCCGGCACGTCGTTGGGTGAGAGCCGGCCCTGACGGCCGAGCAGCGCGGCGAGCTTGCGCGACTCGACCATCGCCGCCGCGTCGTCGGCGCAGGTCACGTGCACCACGCCGGAGCGCCGGCCGTGCGGCTCGGGGCCGCCCAGGCGCTCCATGTCGACCTGCTCGCCGGTGACGCTGCGGACCACCTCGGGCCCGGTCACGAAGATCCGCCCGGCGCCGCTCATCACCACGATGTCGGTCAGCGCCGGCCCGTACGCCGCGCCACCGGCCGCCGGCCCGAGCACCACGGAGATCTGCGGTACCCGGCCCGATGCGCGGACCATGGCCGCGAAGACCTGCCCGACCGCGTCGAGCGCGACCACGCCCTCGGCCAGCCGGGCGCCGCCGGAGTGCCAGAGGCCCAGCACCGGCACCCGCTCCCGCACGGCGGTGTCGATCGCGTCGACGATGTGCCGGCACCCGTCCGTGCCCATCGCGCCGCCCATCCTGGTGGCGTCGGTGGCGTACGCGATGGCGGGCGCGCCCTCGATCTCGCCGCGCGCCCAGAGCACCCCGGAGCTGTCCCGGGGGGCCAGCAGGCGCAGCGAGCCGGCGTCGAACAGCGCCCGGAGGCGGACCTCAGGATCCCGGTGGTCCACGGTGAGCGTGTCCGCACCGAGGGCGGTGGTGGTCACGTGCGCCTCCAAGGCTGTGGTCTCAGGCCCGGGTGAAGACGAGAGCCACGTTGTGGCCCCCGAAGCCGAACGCGTTGTTCAGCGCGGCCGGGATCTCCATGTGGCGCGCCTTGTGGGCGGCCACCTCCAGGGTGAGACCGTCGTCCGGGTCGTCGAGGTTGATCGTCGGAGGTACGACACCATCGCGGATGGCCAGGATGGTGGCGATCGACTCCAGGGCGCCTGCCGCACCGAGCAGGTGACCGGTCATCGACTTGGTCGCGGCCAGCACCGGGTGGTCGCCGAGAGCCTTGTGCAGCGCGCCGATCTCCAGCATGTCGCCGACCGGGGTCGACGTGGCGTGCGCGTTGACGTGCACGATGTCCCGCTTGGCCACATCCGCGTCCGCGATCGCCTTGGCGATGGCCCGGATCGCGCCCTCGCCCTCGGCGTGCGGCTGCACGATGTCGTACGCGTCGGAGGTGATCCCGGCGCCGGCGAGGCGCGCGTACACCCGGGCGCCCCGGGCGGCGGCGTGCTCGGCCCGCTCCAGCACCACGATGCCGGCGCCCTCGCCGAGGACGAAGCCGTCACGGCCCCGGTCCCACGGGCGGGAGGCCCGCTCCGGCTCGTCGTTGCGGGTCGACATGGCCCGCATCGAGCTGAACCCGGCGATCGGCAGCGCGTGGATGACCGCCTCGGTGCCGCCGGCCACCACCACGTCGGCCCGGCCGGCGCGGATGATGTCCAGGCCCAGCGCGATCGCCTCGGCGCCGGTGGCGCAGGCGCTGGCCACCGAGTGCACGCCGGCCTTGGCGCCCAGCTCCAGCCCGACCCACGCGGCCGGACCGTTCGGCATCAGCATCGGAATCGTGTGCGGGGAGACCCGCCGCGGCCCGGACGCCTCCAGGATGTCGTCCTGGGCGAGAAGGGTGGTGGCACCGCCGATGCCGGAGCCGACGCTGACCGCCAGCCGTTCACCGTCGAGGCCGGAGTCGGCCAGGCCGGCGTCCGCCCAGGCCTGCTGCGCCGCGATGATCGCGATCGCCTCGGAGCGGTCCAGCCGGCGCAGCCGGACCCGGTCCAGCACCTCGGACGGCTCCACGGCCAGCTGGGCGGCGATCCGGACCGGCAGTTGCGCGGCCCACTCCTGGGTGAGGGCACTCACCCCGGAGCGGCCGGCGAGCATGGCGTCCCAGGTCGACGCGACGTCCCCGCCGAGCGGGGTCGTCGCGCCGAGCCCGGTGACGACGACGTCAGGACGACTCATGATCAGGACTGCGCCTCGATGTAGGTGACGGCGTCCCCGACGGTCTTGAGGTTCTGCACCTCATTGTCCGGGATCTTGACGCCGAACTTCTCCTCGGCCGCCACCACGACCTCCACCATGGAGAGCGAGTCGACATCGAGGTCGTCGGTGAAGGACTTCGCCTCGGCCACGTCGTCCGGGTTCACCCCGGCAACCTCTTCGAGGATCTCGGCGAGGCCGGTGGTGATCTCGTCACGGGTCATTGCGGTTGGTTCCTTTCATTGGGGGTTCTCCGGCGGCCGGCGTCGCCGACCGCCACTCCTGGGCGCGTGTGCGCCCGAGGGGGTCCTCAGGGACAGCGGACGACCTGACCGGCGTAGGTCAGGCCACCGCCGAAGCCGAACAGCAGCACCGGGGCGCCCGAGGGCACCTCCCGCCGCTCGACCAGCTTGGACAGGGCCAGCGGCACGCTCGCCGCGGACGTGTTGCCGGACTCGACGATGTCCTTCGCGATGATCGCGTTGGGGATGTTGAGCCGCTTGGCGATGCCGTCGATGATCCGGGCGTTGGCCTGGTGCGGCACGAACGCGGCCAGCTCCGACGGGTCGACCCCGGCCCGCTCGCACGCCTGCAGGGCCAGCGGCGCCAGCGCGGTGGTGGCCCAGCGGAAGACCGACTGACCCTCCTGCTGGATGTACGGGCGCCAGCCCTCGATGCGGACCGCGTCGCTCTTCTCCGGCACCGAACCCCAGACCACCGGGCCGATCCCGGCCGGCTCGTCGTCGGCGGTCGCGGTGACCACCGCCGCGCCGGCGCCGTCGCCGAAGATGATGCAGGTGGAGCGGTCGGTCCAGTCGGTGAAGTCGGAGAGCTTCTCCGCGCCGATGACGATCGCGTTGCGCGACGCCCCGGCCCGGATGGCGTGGTCGACGGTGCCCAGCGCGTAGGCGAAGCCCGAGCAGGCGGTGTTGACGTCGTACGCGCCCGGCGCGGCGATGCCCAGCTTGGCGGCGACCCGGCAGGCCACGTTCGGGCTGCGGTCGACCGAGGTGCAGGTGGCGACCACGACCAGGTCGATGTCGGCGGCGGTCAGGCCGGAGTTGGCCAGCGCCTTGCCGGCGGCGGCGGCGGCCATGTCGGCCACCGTCTCGCTGTCGGCGATCCGCCGGGTGACGATGCCGACGCGGTCCCGGATCCACTCGTCGTTGGTGTCCACGAGCTGGGCGATGTCGTCGTTGGTCACCACCCGGGAAGGCTGGTAGTGCCCCATCGAGACGATGCGACTGCCAGTCATGAACGACCTCCGATGCGGGCGAGCGGTTGGCCCGGCGCGACCGGGTCGTCGTGGTGGGCGAGCCATTCGGTGAGGACACCGCCCTGGTGGGCGGTCACCTCGACCGGCCCCTGCCGGGTGCCGATGTGCCCGACGACCTGGCCGGCGCGGATCGTCTCGCCCTCGGTCAGCTCGGGGGACGGGGCGAAGGTGCCGGCGGACGGTGCCACCACCACGCGGAACTGCATGGTCGGCTCGTGGCTGGGCGCCATGCTGTGCCGGGCGATCAGGTCCCGCGCGGCCGGCAGGTCGTCCGGGGTGTTCAGGGTGACGATCTCCGGTGCGCCGTCGCCCTTCAGTTCGCGCTTGACCAGCCCGGCCAGGGTGCCGGCCGGCGGCAGCTCGATCACGCCGGTCACACCGAGGTCGGCAAGCGTGCGCATGCACAGGTCCCAGCGGACCGGCGCGGTGACCTGGCGGACCAGGCGCTGCACCATGTCGCGGCCGTGGTTGACCGCGGCGCCGTCGAGGTTCGACAGCAGGATCCGGGCCGGGTCGGCCGGGGTGATCCCGGCGGCCACCGCGGCCAGCGCGGTCTCGGCCGGCGCCATGTACGGGGTGTGGAACGCGCCGGCGACCTGGAGCCGGATGATGCGGGTCTTCGCCGGCGGCTCGGCGGCGAGCTTGTCCAGCCCGTCCAGGGAGCCGGCGGCGACGATCTGCCCGGCGCCGTTGCGGTTGGCCGGGTGCAGCCCGTGCGCGGCGATCGCGGCGAGCACCTCGTCCGGGTCGCCGCCGAGCACGGCGGCCATCCCGGTCGGCTCCAGCGCGCACGCGGCGGCCATCTCCCGGCCCCGGACGCCGGCGAGGGTGATGGCGGCCTCGGCCGGCAGCACCCCGGCCAGTGCCGCGGCACCGAGCTCGCCGACGCTGTGCCCGACGGTGAGCGTCACGTCGTACAGCGGCAGGTGCTCGGCGGCGAGCAGTGCCGCGGCGACCAGCAGCGGCTGGGTGCGGGCGGTGTCCTTGATCTCGTCGGCGTCGGCGGCGGTGCCCAGGTGCACCAGGTCGACCCCGGCCAGAGCCGACCACCAGCGCAGTCGCGCCTCGGTGCCGGTCAGGTCGAGCCAAGGGGTCAGGAAGCCGGGTTTCTGGGAACCCTGGCCGGGACTAAGTACGGCGAGCACGACTATGACTCTCCCGGATACGCGTGGGTAACGCTGTGCCGGCCTCGACCAAACCACACTAGAACCTTTGGAGGGTTCCTACAAAGATCGGCGGTGATCGTCGCCGGTTTGGGTGGCTTTCCGGACTGCCGGGGTCATTGTCTGGGTCGGGACCGGCGGGGTCACCGGGGTCACCGGATCCAGTCGGCCGACGGTCAGCGCCACCTGGAGGGCGAAAGCGTCCCGGGGTGACAGCGGCGAGAAGCCGGTCACCTCGGCGATGCGGCGCAGCCGGTAGCGCACCGTGTTCGGGTGCACGAACAGCGCCCGCGCAGCGCTCTCCAGTGTGCCGCCGGCGGCCAGGAACGCGTCCAGCGTCTCCAGCAACTCGCCACCGGCGCGCACCAGGGTCGCGTACACGTCGTGCCGCAGCCGGCGGCGGGCCTCCGCGTCGCCGGCCAGGGCCCGCTCCGGCAGCAGGTCGGCGGCCGGCACCGGCCGGGGCGCCGTCGGCCAGGCCGGCGCCGCCCGGAAGCCGGCCAGCGCCGCCCGCGCCGACTCCGTCGCCTCGTCCAGACTGGGTACGGCCGGACCCACCACCACCGGCCCGTCCCCGAACGCGGTCAGCAGCTTGCCGGTGGCTCCCAGCGGGTCCGCCGCGCCGCCCAGCACGATCACCAGGCGGTCGCCGTGCACCCCGCCGATCACCTCCACCCCGATCCGCCGGGCCTGCCGGTAGACCACGTGCAGCACCGCGGAGACCTCCCCGCCGGGGGAGCGGCCGACCGCCACCGCGACCGGCGGCGCGTCCGTCCAGCCGAGCGCCGCCGCCCGGCTGGCCAGCACGTCCGGCGAGTCACCGCGCAGCAGCGCGTCGACCAGCAGGGCCTGCAACCGGGCGTCCCACGCACCGCGTGACTCGGCGGCCCGCGCGTACACCCGGGCGGCGGCGAACGCGATCTCCCGGGAGAAGCGCAGCACCGCCTCGCGCAGCTGCTGCTCCTCGCCCTCGGCGGCCAGGTGCGACACCTGCTCCTCGACCACGTCGATGGTCACCTTGATCAGCGCCACGGTCTGCTGGAGGGTGATCGACCGGGCCAGCGCCTCGGGAGCGGCGGCGAAGACCTCGTCGGAGACCTCCTGGGTGCTGTCCGCAGTGCCGCCGCCGTCGCGCAGCCACTGCACCAGCGACCGGGCGCCCGCCTGGGCCACCAGCATCACCCAGGAGCGCTGGTCGGCCGGCAGGGCGCGGAACCAGGGCAGGGTCTCGTCCATCCGGGCCACGCTGGCGGTGGCCAGCGCCCCCGCCGCGCGTTCGATCTGACGCAGCGTGGCCGTCAGCTCCCCACCGCCCGGCGTACTCACCGCCCTAGCCTGACACGCGCTGACCTGGATCTTCATGCCGGGCCGGTTGGGTCCGCGATCACGGCGGCGGGGCGGGGGCGGGCAGGCCCAGCTCCTGGGCCAGGATCGCGGCCTGCACGCGGCTGCGCAGGTCCAGCTTCGCCAGGATCCGGCTCACGTGCGTCTTGGTGGTGCTCTCCGCCATCGCCAGCCGGTCGGCGATCTGCTGGTTGGACAGGCCCAGGCCGAGGCAGGCCAGCACGTCCCGCTCGCGGGGGGTGAGCGTGTCCAGGGCGGCCCGGGTGGCCGCCGACGAACCCGGCGCGGTGGCCGCGAAAGCCGCGATCAACCGACGGGTCACAGCGGGTGCGATGAACCCGTCCCCGCGTGCCACCGTCCGTACCGCCGCGACCAGCCCCGCGGCGTCGGTGTCCTTGAGCAGGAAACCGGCCGCGCCGGCGCGCAGCGCCCCGAAGACGTACTCGTCGAGGTCGAAGGTGGTGAGCACCAGCACGTCGGCGAGCCCCTCGGCGACGATCGCCCGGGTCGCGGAGATGCCGTCCCGGCGCGGCATCCGGATGTCGAGCACCGCGACGTCCGGTCGCAACTCCCGGCACAGCCGTACCGCCTCGTCGCCGTCGCCCGCCTCGCCGACCACCTCGACGCCCGGAGCGCCGGCCAGGATCAGCGCCAGCCCGGCTCGTACCGCCGGCTGGTCGTCCGCCAGCACCACCCGGACCGCCGGTCCCGTCGACCCGCCCGCCGTGCCGGCGTCGCCCGGCGCCCGGGCCGGGCCGGTCACCCGTCCTCCCGGGTGGGCAGCGCGGCCCGGACCCGCCACCGGCCGTCGTGCGGCCCGGCGTCGAACCGGCCCGCGAGCAGCGTGGCGCGTTCCCGCATCCCGATCAGCCCGGCCCCGGCGCCGGTCAGCCCGGCGCCGCCGCGGCGCACCGGATTCTCCACCGTCAGCACGACCTCGGTCGGCCGGTACGCGATCGTCAGCTCCGCCTCGCCCGCGCCGTGCTTGAGCGCGTTGGTCAGTGACTCCTGCACGATCCGGTACGCGGCGAGGTCCACCCCCACCGGCAGCGGGCCGGGCGTGCCGTCGGTACGGACCCGTACCGCGAGGCCGGCGGCCCGGATCCGCTCGACCAGCCGGTCCGCCTCGGCGAGCCGCGCGGTGGCCGCCTCCGGCAGTGCGCCGCCGTCGCCCGCCGGTGTCCGCGTGCCGCCGGCGCCCGGCTCGCGCAGCAGTTCGATCATCTGCCGCATCTCCGCCAGGCCCTGCACGCTGCTCTCCCGGATCACCCGCAACGCCGACTCGACCTGGCCGCGGTCCAGCCCGGGCACCGACAGGACGGCGGTGGCGTGGATGGCCACCGCGCTGAGATGGTTGGCGACCACGTCGTGCAACTCCCGGGCCATCCGGGCCCGTTCGGCGCTGACCGCCTGCCAGCGGTCCAGCTCGACCAGCCGGGCGGTCTGCTCGGCCCGGGCCCGCTCGGCGGCGGCCTGGTCGCGGTACTGCCGGACGCTGATGCCCGTCAGCACCGGCAGCAGGCCGACGAGCACCACCAGCACACCGACGGCGACTCCGCGCCACTCGTCGGAAAGGAGCACGCCGACCACCGCGCCGACCAGGCTCAGCCCGACGGTCGCCCGCAGCAGCCACCGCCACAGCCGCGCCGGGCCGTACACGCAGGCGTCGTAGAGCACCTGGGTGTAGACCAGAATCGTCCCCAGCGAGCCGCCGAGCGCGATGTCCACGACCAGCGCCCCCGTGCCGACGCCCAGACTGGCGCGCGGCGCGACCCGGCGCAGCCCGACGGCCACGCACACGGCCAGCAGCGGCGGCAGGAACAGCGCGGGCGGCACGTCCGGATGCGGACGGATCTGCGGTTGCCAACCGAGGGTCCACAGCACCAGGCCGCCGGCCAGCGACGCACCGGCCAGCGCGAGATCCCGGCCGAGCGTGCCGGAACCGAGCCACGGTGGCGGTCGCATGGTCCCGATCCCATCACAGCCGTCGAGCCGCGGACTCCGACCCGGGGAGGACCCTGCCGGACCCGGCATGCGCCGAAAGGGGTACGCCGCACGGGTGGCCTCCCGCCGTCACCGACCGCCGGCGACGATCGTGCTGGTCGCCTTCCCGCACGCGGCGAGCGTGTCCCGTCGCCCGCCGAGGCGCTGACCCCGGGGTACGCCGTGCGCGGCCGTCGGTCCCGGCCAGTACGGTGTCAGGGCACGTCGGGGGGAGCACCCGCGGGTGAGTGTGAGCGTGAGGAGACCGGGATGGCGCACGGGGAGGCCGAGCACGGCTGCGCCCAGGGCGAGCCCTGCCGGCCGGGGCACCCCGATCCGCAGGCGGCCGCCAAGCACCGCCGGACGGTCGGCGGCGTGCCGTCGCACCCGGCGGAGCCGACCACCGGCCGGCCCGCGGACCGGGCCGACGACGACGCCGTGGTGCCCCGCCAGCGGGCCGCCGAGCCGGTGCTGCCCGGGGAGCCCGAGCCCGACCACGACGGCGGGTGCCGCAGCGAGATGCCCGGATGGGCCGGCGCCCACCGGCACGGCCCGGTCCGGCCGCGTCAGCGGGCCACCCGCCGGGAGCGCCCACCGCGTCGCTGGTGCTGACCCCACGACCGCCCGGCTGACGCTCAGCGGGCGGCCGTGGAGGTGGGTCGTCACTGGCGGGTCAGCGGGTGCGGCGGCGGATCAGCAGCGCGATCCCGGCGAGGCCGACAGTGATGGTCAGCATCACCGCGACGTTGAGCAGCAGCAGTCGCTGCAACTCGCCGAGCGCCTCGTCGATGTCCTTGGCCGGGTCGAGAGTGTCCTCGGGGAGCACCCGCTCGCCGCCGCCCACGCCGCCGCTGACCGTGTCGAACTGCCGCTCCAGCGGCACGCCGGCGGTGCGCAACGTCTCGGACATGCTGAGCCGGCCGAGGAACCAACCGGCGACGGTCTTGCGGGAATCCGGCTGCTTCGCCGGCCGGTAGATCCGTGGACCGCCGGCCGCCTTGGGATACAGGTCGTACGTCTGCTTCGGCGTCTCCCCGGCGAGCACCACTACCGTGTACTTCGGGCCGAGACCGGCCGCGCTCGGCCCCTTGGGCTGGCCGGTGCGGCCGAGGAAGTTGACCTGGTCGATGACCGCCGCCACGTGCGCGGGTTTACTGTCCACACGCAACCGCAGCGGCCCGGACAGCCCCGGGCCGGTGATGTCCACTCCGGCGGGTGCCGGCTTCGGTGCCGCCTCGGCCGGGCCGGCGGCGCCGAGCGACAGTAGCGCCGCCGCCAGCGTGCCGGCCAGCACGGCGGCCCACCGCCTCATCTGTCGGACCATCCCGCCTCCTCGCCCCGTTCGATGGATGGCTTCGTCGTGACGTCCGGATCGATTGTTCGGTGGTGGCACCGACCGGGCGGCCGGTGCCACTCTTCACAGAGTCGCAGAACGTCGATGATTTGCAGCTTGTGGAGCAGTAATTGGAACTATCTGCGATCTCTGCTCGACTAATGAGGAGCCGATTGATCAGCGGGCGGATCGTACCCTTACGGAGGGGTTCATGGGGGGCAGGGTTACACGAGTGGCGCGGGTCGTGCCAGTGGTGCTCGGCGTGGCGTGCGGTGTGTCGTTGCTGGTCCCGGCGACGCCGGCCGCTGCCCACAATTCGCTGACCGGCAGCGACCCGCGCGACGGCGCCCGGGTGGCCACCGCGCCCACCCGGATCGAGCTCCGGTTCCTGGCCAAGCCGGATCCGGCTACGACGAAGATCACAGTAACCGGACCGGACAATGTGGTCGCCGGCGGGCTGCCGGCCTTCGCCGGCAGCCGCGTACGCGTGCCGTTCAAGCCCGGCGCTGCGGGGCTCTACATCGTCGGTTACCAGGTCGCCTCCGGCGACGGGCACCCGGTGAAGGGCGAGGTGCGCTTCACCCTCACCACCGGCACGGCCGCCGACCCGTCCGCGAGCCCGTCCGCCCTGCCGTCGGTGAGCGGTGGCACCGTCGCGCCACCGGGTACTGCGCCGGCCTCGCCGTCGTCCGATGGGGCCTCGGCGTCACCCGGCGCGGAGGGCGGCAGCCCGACGGCGGTCGTGCCGCTGGCGCAGGAGCGCGCCGACTCCGGTCACCGCCGGTGGCTCTGGGCACTCGGGGCCCTGGTGCTGCTCGCCGTCGTGGTGACCGGGTTCCTGCTCCGCCGCCGGGCCACCCGCGGCTGAGCCCCACCCGAACGCGGCGAGGAGGGTGCTCCCGGCTCCGATCAGGTGACGCCGTCGGTTCGGTGCGGATGGCGACGCCGACGCACGCCGCCTCGCAGTCGTCGAGCGGGGCGGCGTGGCGCGGCGGAGATCAGACCAGGCGGACCCGGGCGGCGCGCATCCGGGTGAGGGTGCGCTCGCGACCGAGCACCTCCAGCGACTCGAACAGCGGTAGGCCGACGGTGCGACCGGTCACGGCGACCCGGACCGGCGCCTGCGTCTTGCCGAGCTTGAGGCCCCGCTCGGCGCCGACCGCCTCCAGCGTCGACTTCAGCGACTCGGCGTCCCAGGTGTCCAGCGCCTCGAACGCGGCGATCGCAGCGTCCAGCAGATCGGCGGAGCCGTCCTTCATGGTCTTGGTCCACGCGGCCTCGTCGATCAGCGGCGAGGCCAGGAAGAGGAAGTCGACGTTCGGCACGATCTCGCTGAGCACCGCGATCCGGGTCTGCGCCAGTGGCGCCACGGCGGCGAACGCGTCGGCGTCGTACTCCTCGGGCTGCCACGGCGGCGGCGCGATGGTGCCGGTGCCGGTGAGCCACGGCTGGCAGGCGTCGATGAACTCGGGCACCGGCAGGGCGCGGATGTACTCACCGTTGAACGCGCGCAGCTTCTTCTCGTCGAAGAACGCGGGGGAGGGGTTGACCTCCTCCAGTCGGAACTCGTCCTCGATCACCGACCAGGGGACGATCTCCCGGTCCCCGGAGGGCGCCCAGCCGAGCAGCATCAGGTAGTTGCGCATCGCGCCGGCGAGGTAGCCCTCCTCGCGGTACGCCTCCAGAGCCACCTTGTCCCGGCGCTTGGAGAGCTTCTGCCGCTTCTCGTTGACCACCACCGGCACGTGCGCCCAGATCGGCGGCTTGACCCCGAGGGCGTCCCAGAGCAGCTGCTGCTTGGGGGTGTTGGGCAGGTGCTCCTCGGCCCGGATCACGTGCGTGATGCCCATTGTCATGTCGTCGACGACGTTGGCCAGCAGGAAGACCGGCGAGCCGTCGCCCCGGGCGATGACGAAGTCCTCGATGAGCTTGTTCTCGAAGGTGGGCTCGCCGCGGATCAGGTCCACCACGACTGTCAGGCCCTCGTCGGGCGTACGGAAGCGCAGCGCGCGACCCTCACCAGGGCCGAGGCCGAGATCACGGTGGTAGCCGTCGTAGCCCTGGTACTGCGAGCCGGTGCGGGCCTGCACGTCCTCGCGGGTGCAGTCGCAGTAGTAGGCGCGGCCCGACTCGTAGAGCCGGGCGGCGGCGGCGCGGTGCTCGCCGGCGTTCTCCGACTGGAAGTGCGGCCCCTCGTAGCTGCCCCGGGAGATGCCGATCCAGTCCAGCGCGGAGAGGATGCCCTCGGTCCACTCGGGCTTGTTGCGCGCCGCGTCGGTGTCCTCGATGCGCAGCACGAACACCCCGCCCTGCTGCTTGGCGTAGATCCAGTTCTGCAGCGCCGAGCGGGCGCCGCCGACGTGGAACATACCGGTCGGGGAAGGGGCGAAGCGCACACGTACCGTCACGCCCCCAGCCTACGGCGGCTGACAACCGAGCAAGGAAGGGCCCCTTCTTATCGCCTGGTGTTGTACAAGGGTCCCTTCCTAACACTCAGGGGACTGAGCGGATCTTGACGACCAGGGCGCTGCCGACCACGGTGACCGCGGCGGTGACCGCGTAGAGCGTCGGGTAGCCGCCCAGGTGCACCACGAGCGGGGCGGAGAGCGCCGGGCCGAGCACCTGTGGCGCCGAGTTGGCAATGTTGATCACGCCGAGGTCCTTGGCCCGGTCGGTGGCCCGGGGTAGCACCTGGGTGATCAGCGCGGCGTCCACCGAGAGGTAGACGCCGTACCCGGCGCCGAGCAGCAGGGCGGCGACGATCGCCATCGGCCAGACCGGCGCGACCGCGAGCAGCAGCGCCGCCACCGCCATGATCAGCCCCGAGGTGATCACGTAGATCTTGCGTCGCCCGGAGCGGTCCGACAGCCGGCCGGCGACCACGGCGGTCAGCATCATGCCGAGCGTGTAGAGCAGGATCAGCACCAGCAGACCGCCCTCGGGGTCAGGGTGGCGGACCCCGTCGGTGAGGAAGTACAGCAGGTAGAGGGTGCCCAGGGCGTTGCCGAGCTGGACCAGGAAGCGGGTGATCCAGGCCCAGGCGAAGTCCGGGTGCCGGCGCGGACTGATCCACATCGAGGCCAGCAGCGCGCGCGTCCGCAGCGCCGGCCGGTGCGCGCGGGGCAGCGGGTCATCGGGGGTGACCAGCGCGAACGGCAGGGACAGCAGCAGGATCGCCACCGCGATGGCCAGGTAGCCGGCGGCGTTGCCGGTGACCAGCGCGGTGACCAGCACCGCGCCGAGCACCAGCCCGAGCGCCTGCGGGATGCCCACCCAGCCGGACACGCCGCCGCGCTGCACGACCGGCACCCGGTCCGGGATGGCCGCGGTGAGGCTGGCCAGCATCGCGTTGAAGCACACCTGCGCGGCGACCCAGCCGAGGGCGACGCCCAGGATGGTCCGCTGCTGGGCCAGCAGCACCAGGGCCGCCGCGCCGAGCAGCGCCCCACCGGCGGTCCAGACGTGCCGGCGGCCGAACTCCCGGCCGGCCACCCGCAGGCAGGTCCGGTCGGACAGCGCGCCCGCGAGGGGGTTGGCCAGCACCGCGGCCAGCGCGCCCAGGCCGGTGACCACGGCCAGCATGTTCTCCTTGTCGCCCGGCGCGATCTGCTCGATCTGCTGCGGCAGCAGCACCTGGATCGGGGTGAAGAACGCCATCCACACCCCGAGGTTGGCCGCGAAGATCAACCCGATCCAGCCGCGCCGTACCGGCACGGTCGGCTCGGCGAGCGCGGCCGGCAGCGACGCCGGGGTCGGGTCGAAGGTGGTCACCGCGCCGACCCCGGCCGGCTGGCCGCGATCACGTCCCGCAGCCAGGTGTACGACGACTTCGGCGTACGGGTCTGGGTGGCGTAGTCAACGTGCACCAGACCGAAGCGCTTGGTGAACCCCTCGGCCCACTCCCAGTTGTCCAGCAGGGACCACACGAAGTAGCCGCGTACGTCCACCCCGTCGTCGATGGCGGCCCGCACCGCGCGCAGGTGCCCGTCGAGGTACGCGATCCGGTCCGGGTCCGGCACCCGTCCGTCCGGGTCCGGCGCGTCGTCGTACGCGCAGCCGCTCTCGGTGATCTCGATCGGAGGCAGTGCGTCGCCATACGTGTCGTGCAGCCAGCGGAGCAGGTCGTGCAGCCCGTCGGGGGCCACCGGCCAGTCGAAGGCGGTACGCGGGTAGCCCTCGAGGGGGACCAGTTCGAACGGCAGCGGCGACTCCTCGTCGGCGGCCCGTACGCCGGTCGGGTTGTAGTAGTTGACCCCGAGCACGTCGATCGGCGCGGCGATCGTGTCCAGGTCACCGGGATGGACCACGCCGGCGTCGAAGCCGGGCAGTTCCGGGTAACCCCGGCCGAGCAGCGGGTCGGTGAAGAGCCGGTTGTGCAGCGCCTCGTACGCGGCCCCGGCGGCCCGGTCGGCGTCGCTGTCGCCGAGCACCCGCACCGGGGAGTAGTTGTTGGCGATGGCCACCGGGCTGGCGGTGCGGGCCCGCAGCGCGGCGACCGCGAGCCCGTGCCCGAGCAGTTGGTGGTGGGCGACCGGAAAGGCGTCGAAGAGCAGCATCCGCCCGGGGGCGTGCACACCCATGCCGTAGCCGAGGCTCATGTGGATGAACGGCTCGTTGAGGGTGATCCAGAGCCGGACCCGGTCACCGAGGCGGGCGGCGGTCAGGTCGGCGTACTCGGCGAAGCGCGCGGCGGTGTCGCGGTGCAGCCAGCCGCCGGCGTCTTCGAGGGGTTGGGGCAGGTCCCAGTGGTAGAGGGTGGCCACCGGGTCGATGCCGGCGGCCAGCAATCCGTCCGCCAGCCGGTCGTAGAAGTCCAGGCCGGCGGCGTTGGCCGGGCCGGCGCCGGCGGGCTGCACCCGGGGCCAGGCGATGGAGAACCGGTACGCCGAGACTCCCAGCCCGGCCAGCAGCGCCACGTCCTCGGTGTGCCGGTGGTAGTGGTCGCAGGCCACCTCGGCGCTGCTGCCGTCGCTGATCCGGCCGGGGGAGTGCGCGAAGGTATCCCAGATGGACGGCCCGCGCCCGTCGGCCGTAGTGGCGCCTTCGATCTGGTGGGCCGAGGTGGAGACGCCCCAGCGGAAGCCGGCGGGGAACTCGGGCATCGGTGCGGTCGGCATGCGCCCTCCCGGTCAACGTGAAACGTGTTCGGGACTCTAGGGCGCTCCGGATGAATGCGCCATAGGCCCGGATGACGCGATGCGCAATGGTTGATCGGCGTGTCTTTTTCCAAACCCGTCCAGGTACGTCCGAATTTGCGCATAGAGTGCCGATATCGTGGGATGTCCTCACTGGAGGAAGACGGAAATGATCCTCGTTGAACGCAGTGCGCACGTGGCGGCGCCGGTGGAAGTGGTCTGGGACGTCGTGCAGCGGGCTGAGCAGTTGCCGGCCTGGCTGGCGGGGGTCCGCGCGGCCGAAGTGCTCTCGGGAGAGGGCTTCGGACGGCGGCAGTTGGTCCAGGCGGGGCGCGGCTCGGCGCACGAGGCCGAGGTGATCGCCTACCAGGAGCCGACTCTGATCGGCTGGCGGGAACGGGCCAAGGGCGCGGGTGCCCGCGCGGAGGCGCGCACCGAAATCTACGTCCAGCTCACTCCGGACGAGGAGGAGGAGGGCGGGACCATCGTGCGGCTCATCGTGGTCCGCTGGCCGGCCGGACCGGTAAAGGCGGCCCTGCTGCGCCTGGGGCTGCGTCGGGTCGGCGCGGACCTGGAGGACTCGCTGGCCCGGCTGACCGACCTGGCCGCCGTCGGCTGATCCGCCGAGTCCCCGGCGTCACCCGCCCCGGCGGTGGCCCCGGGTCCCCGCCAGGGACCCGGACCGCCGCCGCCCCCATCTCACCCGCCGTCCGCCCGGTCGGTCGGGAGTGCGGGGCGTGGGTGCGGGTGCACCAAAAAGGGCCCGGCGCGTGTGCGCCGGGCCCTTCCTGGATCGTGCTGGATCAGCTGTCGCCGCCGGTCTCGCCGACCGGCGCGGCGTTCACGTCCTCGATCGCGTACTTCTTGGCGGCCTCGGCCGGCACGGTGGCCGCGACCGCGCCGCTGCGGGCGAGCTGCCGCAGCGTGGCGACCACGATCGACTCAGCGTCGACGTGGAAGTGCCGACGCAGCGCGTGCCGGGTGTCCGACATGCCGTAGCCGTCGGTGCCGAGCGACGTGTAGTCACCGGGCACCCAGCGGGCGATCAGGTCCGGCACCGCCCGCATCCAGTCGCTGACCGCGACCTTCGGCCCGTCCGCCTCGGCCAGCTTCTGCTGGACGTACGGCACCTTCGCCTCGGCGCCCGGGTTGAGCAGGTTGAACTCCTCGCACTCCACCGCGTCGCGGCGCAGCTCGGTCCAGGAGGTCACCGACCAGACGTCGGCGGCCACCCCCCAGTCCTGGGCGAGCAGCTGCTGGGCCTTGAGCGCCCACTGCATGCCGGTGCCGGAGGCGAGCACGTTGGCCTTCGGGCCGTCGACCTGCGGTGCCGGCGAGTAGCGGTAGATGCCCTTGAGCAGGCCCTCCACGTCCACCCCGGCCGGCTCGGCCGGCTGCAGGATCGGCTCGTTGTAGACCGTCAGGTAGTAGAGGACGTTCTCCTGCGCGTCCCCGTACATCCGGTGCAGGCCGTTCTCCAGGATGTGCGCGATCTCGAAGGAGAACGCCGGGTCGTACGCGACCACCGCCGGGTTTGTGGCGGCGATCAGCATCGAGTGGCCGTCCTCGTGCTGCAGGCCCTCACCGTTGAGCGTGGTCCGCCCCGCGGTGGCGCCGAGCAGGAAGCCCCGCGCCATCTGGTCCGCCGCCGCCCACAGCCCGTCGGCGGTCCGCTGGAACCCGAACATCGAGTAGAAGATGTACATCGGGATCATCGGCTCGTCGTGCGTGGCGTACGAGGAGCCCGCCGCGGTGAACGAGGCGACCGAGCCGGCCTCGTTGATCCCCTCGTGCAGGATCTGCCCGGTCGTCGACTCCTTGTACGACAGGAACAGCTCCCGGTCGACCGAGGTGTAGCGCTGGCCGTGCGGCGAGTAGATCTTCGCGGTCGGGAAGATCGAGTCGAGGCCGAAGGTGCGCGCCTCGTCCGGGATGATCGGCACCCAGCGCTTGCCGAACTCCTTGTCCTTCATGACGTCCTTGAGCAGGCGGACGAAGGCCATGGTGGTGGCCACCTTCTGCTTGCCCGAGCCGCGCTTGACGTCGGCGAACCGCTCCGGGCCGGGGATGGCCAGCCGCTTGGTGCTGGTCCGCCGGGACGGCAGGTAGCCGCCGAGCTGCTCGCGCCGCTCCTTGAGGTACGCCAGTTCCTCGGACTTCTCGCCCGGGTGGTAGTACGGCGGCAGGTAGGGGTTCTCCTCCAGCGCCGAGTCCGGAATGTCGAGGTAGAGGCGGTCGCGGAAGGTCTTCAGGTCCTCCAGCGTCAGCTTCTTCATCTGGTGGGTCGCGTTGCGCCCCTCGAAGTGCGAGCCGAGCGTCCAGCCCTTGATCGTCTTCGCCAGGATGACGGTGGGCTGCCCGGTGTGCTCGGTGGCCGCCTTGTAGGCCGCGTAGAGCTTGCGGTAGTCGTGCCCACCCCGCTTGAGGTTCCAGATCTCGTCGTCGCTCAGCGGCTCGACCATCTTGCGGGTGCGCGGGTCCCGGCCGAAGAAGTGCTCCCGCACGTACGCGCCGGACTCCGCCTTGTAGGTCTGGTAGTCGCCGTCGGTCGTGGTGTTCATGAGGTTGACCAGCGCGCCGTCGGTGTCCGCGGCGAGCAGCGGGTCCCACTCCCGGCCCCAGACCACCTTGATCACATTCCATCCGGCGCCCCGGAAGAACGCCTCCAGCTCCTGCATCACCTTGCCGTTGCCGCGGACCGGGCCGTCCAGCCGCTGAAGGTTGCAGTTGATCACGAAGGTGAGGTTGTCCAGCTCCTCGCGGGCGGCCACGCCGATGGCGCCGAGCGTCTCCGGCTCGTCCATCTCACCGTCGCCCAGGAACGCCCAGACGTGCTGCTGCGAGGTGTCCTTGATGCCGCGGTGCTGCAGGTACCGGTTGAACCGGGCCTGGTAGATCGCGTTCAGCCCGCCGAGACCCATCGAGACGGTCGGGAACTCCCAGAAGTCCGGCATCAGCCGCGGGTGCGGGTACGACGGCAGCCCGCCGCCCGGGTGCGACAGCTCCTGCCGGAACCCGTCGAGCTGGTGCTCGCTGAGTCGTCCCTCCAGGAACGCCCGCGCGTACATGCCGGGCGAGGCATGACCCTGGTAGTAGATGTGGTCGCCGCCGCCCGGGTGGTTCTTGCCCCGGAAGAAGTGGTTGAAGCCCACCTCGTAGAGCGACGCCGAGCTGGCGAAGGTGGAGATGTGCCCACCGACGCCGATCTCCGGGCGCTGCGCCCGGTGCACCAGCATCGCCGCGTTCCACCGGACGTAGGCCCGGATCCGCCGCTCGACGTGCTCGTCACCCGGGAACCACGGCTCGCGTTCCGGCGTGATGGTGTTGATGTAGTCGGTGGTGGTCAGGGGCGGAACCCCGACCTGGCGTTCGCGAGCCCGCTCCAGCAGGCGCAGCATGACGTAGCGGGCGCGTTTGGCACCTCGCTCGTCGATGACACCATCAAGCGACTCGACCCATTCGCTGGTCTCTTCAGGGTCGATGTCCGGAAGCTGGCTCGGTAGGCCGTCGCTGATCACCGGGCGCTTGCGTTCCGTAGCCACAGGCGTTCCCTCGGTTGTGTGTGGGATAGGTCTCTAGCGCCATCCTGCCCCCTGGTGGCACCGGTCGTCACGTCTAGGTCCCCCCGACGCGATGAGCGACACAGGTACCCGCCGGTAACTTAGCGCTACGAGGCTCCCGAGCCGCAGTTGTCCCGGGCCGATTACCGTGCCCGGCGTGAACGGGCGACTCCGGCGGTAGCTGGTCGGGCGGCGGCGGCTCCGGCGGTGGCTGGGCCGGCGGTGGCTGGTCCGGCGGTGCTGGCGGCGACTCCGGCGGGGTGGAGGCGACTCCGGCTGGGGTGGCGGCGACTCCGGCTGGGGTGGCGGTGGCGGCGGTTCCTGAGCCGGTACTGCGGCAGAATGCGACGTATGCGCAGTGACGTGATCACCGTCCAGACCGGGTCCCGGCCGGCCGTCCGGGACATCACCGCCGAGGCCCAGGGGTTCGTCTCCAGCGAGGGCGACGGTCTGCTGCACGTCTTCGTGCCGCACGCCACCGCCGGCCTGGCGATCATCGAGACCGGCTCCGGCTCGGACGACGACCTGCTCAGGGCGCTGGACGACCTGCTCCCCACCGACGACCGCTGGCGCCACCGGCACGGCTCGCCCGGGCACGGTCGGGACCACGTGCTGCCGGCGTTCGTCCCCCCGTACGCCACGCTGCCGGTGCTCGGCGGCCGGCTCGCCCTCGGCACCTGGCAGTCGCTCTGCCTTGTCGACACCAACGGCGACAATCCCGTCCGCCAGGTCCGCTTCTCCTTCCTCCCAGCCTGACCCCCACCCGGCCCGCCCGCCCTCCCGCCCTCCCTCCCCCCCTCCCCCCGCCCCCACCCCCGGCCCCGTCGATCTAGGGAGGATTGCCGTCAGTTGATCTCTATCAACGGCAATCCTCCCTAGATCGACGCGGAAGGGACCGACGCGGGAGGGGGAGGGCGGGGGAGGGCGGGAGGGCGCGGGAGGGCGGGGCGAGGCGGGAGGGAGGGGGCGGCGTGGTCGTACGATGTCGGGGTGGCGCAGCGGGTCGTTCCCGGAACGGGTGAGCCGGCGGACCGTGCCGGCCTGGCCGCCGACGTGGTGCGCCGGATGGCACACGTGACGGCCTCCCTGCGGCACCGGCAGGGAGTCGCGTTCGCCGAGCTGGGGCTCACCCCGGCGACGGCCCGGGCGCTGCACGAGCTGGACCCGGACCGGCCGCTGCCGGCCCGCGACCTCGCCGAGCGGCTCGGCTGCGACCGGTCGAACGTGACGGCGCTTGTCGACAGGCTGGAGCAGGCCGGTCTGGTCGAGCGTCGCACCGACCCGGTCGACCGGCGGCAGAAGACGCTGGTGGTGACAGCCCGGGGTAGGGAAGTGCGGGACCGGGTGACCGAGGTGATGTCCGACTCCCGACTCCTGGCCGGGCTGACCGACAGGGAGCTGGACACCCTGCGCGACCTGGTGTGGAAGGTGTCCGACGGTGGCTGCCCGGAGCCCTGCGGGCCGGAGTGAGCGGACGGCCGCCAGCCGTGTCCCACTGGGCGACCAGGGCTTGCGTCGGTAATGCTGTGCGACGTGACCACCCCGCAAGATCTCGACGACCGGTTCCGGGAGACGCTGGCGGCGCTGCCCGCCGCCGAGCGGCGGCGTGACCCCGCCGACCCGGTCACCGACGACGCCCCGCTGACCGGCGCGCAACTGCTGGATCTGTTCGACGCGCAGGTGACCAGCCGGCAGCTCGACCTGGCCGGCCGCTGGCTGCGCAGCTTCGGGGAGGGCTTTTACACCATCGGCTCGGCCGGGCACGAGGGCAATGCGGCGGTCGCCGCCGCGCTGCGCCCCACCGACCCGGCGTTGCTGCACTACCGCTCCGGCGCCTTCTACTGCGTGCGCGCCGCGCAGACCACCGCCGAACCGACGCCCGACGCCGACGCGGTTCCACAAGCGGAGACGACCGAGCCCGAAGAGGCCGGCTCCCCGCCGCCCGCCGGCGGGTTCGCGGCGTACGCGGGCGCGGCCCGGGACGTGCTGCGTGGGATGGTCGCCTCCAGCCAGGAGCCGATCGCCGGCGGCCGGCACAAGGTGTTCGGCCGGGCCGACCTGGCCATCGTGCCGACCACCTCCACCATCGCCTCGCACCTGCCCCGGGCGGTCGGCATGGGACTGGCCGTGGAGCGGCTGCGGCGGCTGGACAGCGCCGGACGGCGCACCGGCGCCGGAGTGCGGGTCGGCAGCGGGGCCGGCGCCGAGCACGCCCCGTGGCCACCGGACGCCATCGTGGTCTGCTCGTTCGGCGATGCCTCGGTCAACCACGCCAGCGCCAGCGCCGCCTTCAACACCGCCGGCTGGTACGACCACGCAGGGCTGCGCATCCCGGTGCTCTTCGTCTGCGAGGACAACGGGCTGGGCATCAGCGTCCGCTCGCCGGAGGGCTGGGTGGAGGCGACGCTGCGGGCCAGGCCGGGCATCCGCTACCTGGCCGCCGACGGGGCGGACCCGGTGGGGGCGTACGCGGTGGCGGCGGAGGCCGCGGCCTGGGTACGCCGGCACCGGCGGCCGGCCGTGCTGCACCTGCGCACCGTCCGGCTGATGGGGCACGCCGGGGCGGACGCCGAGTCGGCGTACCGCAGCCCGTCGGAACTCGCAGCGGACCTGGACCGGGATCCGGTGGTCGCCACCGCCCGGCTGCTCGTCGACGCCGGCGTGGCGACGGGCGAGGAGTTGCTGGCCCGGTACGACGAGACGGGCTGGCAGGTACGCCGGCTCGCCGAGGAGGTGCTGGGCGAGCCGAAGCTGACCTCGGCGGCCGACGTGGTGTCCGCGCTGGCCCCCCGCCGGCCGGTACGGGTCGCGCGGGCGGTGGCCGACGCGGCGGCCCGCGCCAGCGGCCCGGGCGCGGGCGCCCGGGCGGAGGCGTTCGGGGGCAAGCCGCCGGAACTGGCCGGCCCGCTGACCCTCGCGCAGAGCATCAACGCGGCGCTCGCCGACGGGCTGCTCGACCACCCGCAGATGGCGGTCTTCGGCGAGGACGTGGCAGCCAAGGGCGGCGTGTACGGGGTGACCAAGGGGCTGCGCGACCGGTTCGGGGCGGCCCGGGTCTTCGACACCCTGCTCGACGAGACCTCGGTGCTCGGATTGGGCCTGGGTGCCGGGCTGGCCGGGATGCTCCCCGTGCCGGAGATCCAGTACCTGGCGTACCTGCACAACGCCGAGGACCAGCTGCGCGGCGAGGCGGCCACCATGCAGTTCTTCTCCCAGGGCGCCTTCCGCAACCCGATGGTGGTGCGGGTGGCCGGGCTGGCGTACCAGGAGGGGTTCGGCGGGCACTTCCACAACGACAACTCGGTGGCCGTACTGCGGGATGTGCCCGGTCTGGTGGTCGCGGTGCCGGCGCGGCCGGACGACGCCGCGCCCATGCTGCGGACCTGCCTGGCCAGCGCGGCGGTCGACGGCAGCGTCTGCGTGTTCCTGGAGCCGATCGCGCTCTACCACACCCGCGACCTGTACGCCGAGGGCGACGGGGAGTGGCTGGCCGGGTATCCGGAGCCGGGCGCCTGGGTGACGGGGCACGTGCCGATCGGCCGGGCCCGGGTCTACCGGGTCGGCTCGGCCGACGACCTGACCATCATCACCTTCGGAAATGGCGTGCGAATGTCGCTGCGGGCCGCGGCCGTCCTCGCCGAGGAGGGGGTGGGCACCCGGGTGGTGGACCTGCGCTGGCTGGCCCCGCTGCCGGTGGCGGACATCATCCGGGAGGCGTCGGCGACCGGCCGGGTGCTGGTGGTGGACGAGACACGCCGATCCGGCGGGGTGGGCGAAGGAGTGATCGCCGCGCTGGTCGACGCCGGATATGTCGGTGCGGCGCGCCGAGTAGCCGGAGTTGACTCGTTTGTACCATTAGGTCCAGCGGCACGCCAGGTTCTGGTCTCCGAGGAAGCCATTACCGACGGTGCCCGTACGCTGCTGGCACGGTAAATTCCGTTCCACCCGGTGCGCCACTTGCGCGGGGACGCACAACTGTGTGGACTTTGCCTGACGGCGTCGGTTCCGGCGCCGCGAGCAGGGACGAGATGAGGAGGCACGCGACAGTGAGCGCGACCGCAGGTCAGGCCGCCGACGGGGTACGCAGCCTGGCGGACCGGTTCGGAATCGAACCGGGGATGGTCGTCATGGAGATGGGGTACGACGACGACGTCGACCAGGATCTCCGGGACGCCCTGACCGACCGCTGTGGAGATCTGGTCGACGAGGACACCGACGAGGTGGTCGACGCGGTGCTGGTCTGGTACCGCGACGGCGACGGTGACCTCTTCGAGCTGCTCGTCGACGCCCTCGGCCCGCTGGCCGACAACGGGGTCGTGTGGCTGCTCACGCCGAAGGCCGGGCGTGACGGGCACGTCGAGCCGAGCGAGGTCGCGGAGTCCGCGCCCACCGCCGGCCTTCAGCAGACCTCCACCGTCAACGCCGGCCGGGACTGGAGCGGCGCCCGCCTGGTGCTGCGCCGAGGAGCCAAGGCCAAGAAGTAGCCCGACTCGTTTCCCCTCGCGCGCCCGGCGGTCCGCGTCGCCGGGTGTGACAGGCTCGTGCCATCCCCCTGACTCGACCCCGAGGAGTTCGCATGCCCGTCGAGGTTGGTGCCGAGGCGCCGGACTTCGTGCTGAAGGACCAGAACAACCAGGAGGTCCGGCTCTCGAACTTCCGTGGCCGGCGCACCGTGCTGCTGGTCTTCTACCCGCTGGCCTTCACCGGCACCTGCCAGGGCGAGCTGGCCGAGGTGCGGGACAACCTCGACGAGTACGTCAACGACGACGTCCAGGTGCTGACGGTCAGCGTCGACTCGGTCTACAGCCACAAGGTCTGGGCCGACCGGGAGGGCTACCAGTTCCCGATGCTGGCCGACTTCTGGCCGCACGGCGCCGTCGCCCAGGCGTACGGGGTCTTCAACGACGCGGCCGGCTTCGCCAACCGGGGCACGTTCGTCATCGACAAGACCGGCGTGGTGCGCTTCGCCGAGCTGAACGGTCCGGGCGAGGCCCGCGACCAGCAGGGCTGGCGCAAGGCCATCGCCGAAGCCGCCTGATTGGGTACGC
Source organism: Micromonospora coriariae (assembly GCF_900091455.1). Taxonomy (NCBI): domain Bacteria; kingdom Bacillati; phylum Actinomycetota; class Actinomycetes; order Micromonosporales; family Micromonosporaceae; genus Micromonospora; species Micromonospora coriariae. Next base: position 4,287,491 of record NZ_LT607412.1, read on the forward strand.
CGTGCGCCCGGGCCGGCGGTGGGCACTGTAAGCTTGCCAGCCTCCGGCCCGCCGTACGGGGCGTTCCGGGCGCGTAGCTCAGTGGGAGAGCACCCGCCTTACAAGCGGGGGGTCGCAGGTTCGAAACCTGCCGCGCCCACCACCACCTGACCAGGCAAAACCCGCCTGAGCCCAAGCGCCTTGCCTGGTCGGGCGGGTGCCTGGCATCCCAGGAGGAGCCTGCCGCTAGCTGCTCCTCCGCCTGTCTCGCCCGTTGCTGCCGAAGTGCCGCCACGACTGAAGGAGGCAGCGGGAGAGTCCGCCGAGACCGGCGAGTCTTGGGCGCTTGGACCCGCAGCTCGCCACTAACCCGAACCAGGTTCTGTCTAACCGTCAGCGTCGCGGCGTCCAGGTCGACGTCCGACCATCGCAGGCCGAGCAGTTCGCCACGGCGGAGGCCGAGCATGAGCGCCAGGACGTACAGGGAGTGCCAGCGGGTGGGCTTGACGGTTTCGAGCAGCCGTTGTGCCTGTGCGATGGTCAGACCCTTGCCAACCTCGTAGTCAGGTGTCTCGACCTGGACGAGCTTGGCGACGTTGCGGACGACCAGTTCCTCCCCGAGCGCGTTTTGAAGCACATTCCCGCTGGCTCGCGTGGCACTCCTTGACGGGGACATCGAGCAGTCAAACTGCCGCCTACTCCGTGGGGATGGAGGGCTGCCCGCGACGAGAAACATCGACGTGCCGGTGCTCGACGGCGACTGCACCTTCTCGGGTGACTTCGTCTTGAGCGTGGCGAGGGCAAGGGCGGCGATCACGGCCTTCATCGAAGGTGCTCCAGCCGAACGACTCGGAGAATGGGTTCGGCTCTGAGCCAGCGCAGTGTCGTCTTGGTCGTCAGCACCGCTTGATCAGCGCCGCGCTCGTGCTGCGATGAGCCGGCCCTGTCGCGGACCGTAAGGGCCTCCGGGATCGTCCTGAGGATCATGTCAAGCGTCTGGTGGGACGCGAATTTCAAGCATCAGCCGTGACACGACACAGCCGGCCGCCGGCGGTGTCGGGTCTCAGGACGTCCGTGACAGATCAGTCTCGGACGTGGGTGACACGTCCGGCTAGACGATCTTGTTGCGGGACAGGGTAGCGGGACTGCTCGGTTGTCGGGACTACGGGCGGGCCCAGCTGGCGAGTTCTCTGGCCCCGGTTGCTGTGCTGGAGTCGGGGTCTTGGGCCAGGGCGTTGCAGAGGATGAGGAAGTCGTCCACAGTGCCGCTGAGCTGGCCGAGCCATTCGGGCATGAGGTAGTTCACGACGGCGGCGTGGAGGTGGTCGAGGTGGTCGAGGCCGGCGGTCAGGAGATCCGTGGCTGTGGTGGTTGCTCGTGCGACGAGTCTGGTGCTGTGAATGTCGTTGCGGCGTAGCAGGGCCAGGCATGTCGCTTCGACCACGGCGGTGTCGCCCCGGTCGAGGAGGAGCCGCTGGAGGATGTCGGCGATGGCGTCTTGGTCGGCCCAGGCGGCGAGCTGTTGTCCTGCGGCGGCCCGGGTTGACCAGTCTGGGCTGTTGGCGGCCGTGATTGTTTCCTGAGGCGGGGCGGGGGCCTGCATGGGCTCAGAGTTCCACAGGGGGTTGTGCTGTAGGGGTGCGTCGGGCTGGTTCTGGCTTGCGGGCCTTGAACCGGGCGATGGGCTGGTGGTGGTGCGGGGGACTTCGGTGAGGATTTGGTCGCCGTCGTGGACGCGGAAGGTGGTGTCGGCGGCTTCGACGGTGAGGGTTGCTCCGGCATGGGCGACGCCGACGTGGATGCGTTGACCGGCGATGACCAGGGCTCCTCGGCAGCTGACGCGGCGTTCGACCCGCAGCGGCTCGGGTGCCGGTGTTGGTGGTGGTCCGGCGGGGCGGGCGTCGCGGATGCGGACGATCTCGGCAGATGTCAGCGGGTTGGGCAGGCTGCGCAGCAGGACCCCGTCGGCGGTGATCTGCATCAGGCCGCGGTCGAGTCGGACGGTGACGCGCCTGCCGGCGAAGTGGTAGCCGATAGGGTGTTGCCGGCCGGCGAGGCTGATCAGGCCGGTGGCGTTGACGAGCCGTTCGACCTCGATCGGGGCGCCGGCCCGGACGGTGCCTGTGGTGATCGGTGGTGGTCCGGCCGGTTGGCCGTCGTCGGCGAGAAGCCGTCGCAAGTGGGTGAGGGTGAGCCGGGACGGGACGGTCTTGAGTCGGATGCCGTCGATAAGCAGGTGGACCACGGTGATGTCGGCCCACAGGGTGACCGGGAGCCCGGCCCGGGTCGGGCTGAGCCAGAACTGTTGCCCGTAGACCGTGAGGTTGCCTGAGGCGGGAACGAGGCGGGTGACCTCCACGGCTAGGCCAACATCGTCCCCGGTTGCCAATGGTTCGGCTGCGACGGTGGCGGAGCTGGCGGCTGACGAAGGCGCCGGCGGTGGCGCAAGCAGTCCGCATGATCAAACGACGACCGGAGGGGTTCAGGGTTCGAGTCCCTGGCGGCCCACTCCTCCGCAGGTCAGCGGCCCCGGTAGGCGGCGAGACGCTGGTGGGTCCAAGCCGTGTGGCGCTTGCGCAGAGCGGCGGCGGTCAGGTCGGTGCGGCCGAGGTCGTGGTAGTTGGGCAGCCAGGTTTCGACGGAGTGGTGCGAGTTCGTGAGGGCGAACAGGTCCCACAGCGCCAGCTCGGGGACGGCTTCACCGGCCGCCTCCTGGTACGCGTACAAGAATGCCGTGGCCGCGTCGGGGCCGTGTAGCAGGACGAGATCGAGCCGGCACCAGCTCACGTCAAAGCCGCGTGGCGCTAGCGATGCCCCGGACCAGTCGATGATGCCGGTGAGGGTGCCGTTGTGCCACAGCACGTTGCCTGACCAGAAGTCGTAGTGCGTTAGAACTGGGTGTTGTTCAGCGAGGCGGTGACGGTGGTTGGCAAGAATCGCCGCCGCTGGAGCCGAGCGTTCGGCTCGGGCGGACGATGCCGTCGCGGCCGCCATGCCGTCGCGTAGCCCGGCGAGCCGAGCAAGCGACGAGGCGTGGAGGCGGGCGAGGGTCCGCCCCAGCTGGGCGGCTGCGGCGTGCGGAGAGGTGGGCGTGATGTCGGCGCGGCCCGGGAGCCGGCTTATCAGGACGGCGGGTTCGCCGAAGCGGCGTCCGTCGGGGTCGGCGTCCAGCAGCCGAGGCGCCCAGCCGTCCAGGCCGTCGAGTGCTGCGAGCACGTTGGCCTCCTTTGCGGCGGCCATGTCGCCGGGCGGGTAGCGGCGAAGCACGATCTCTGCGGTGTCCCCGGTGGTCGCGAGCAGGTGGGTGGCGGCATGGGTCCCGCCAGTGAGTCGCCGTACTGTCCGTATCGAGGCACCCGGGCCAGCGACCTCGGCTGCCCAGGAGAGGGCGGCCGGCGGCGGTTGCTCCTTGATCATCAGGCCACATTGCCCCACTGAGGGGCTTGCCCGCCACCGAAATCGGCCAGGCTCGTCCGGAGGCTTCGAAGCATCGGCTGCGGCAGCGGCGATCTGACATCAGTCGTTGACCCCAACGGCGGCCGAGGCCGGACGAGTGCGGACGGGTGTCGCCTCGGAGCCGAATCCGGTGAACGTCAGTCGAGAGCTGCGAGAGGAGTACGACCGGCCCCGGTGTCGCTCGCCCTATACACGCCAGCTCGTCGACGCCGCCCAGAACCTGGCCCACGTCCCCGCCGGCCACCTGCACCACCGATTCCTCGGCTGGACCCGTACCAGCCGGACCGATTGTCGGTCGACTAGCCGAAAGATGATCGACCGCGCGGACGATGGCGTGACCAACGCGAGTTGTGGATCATGGCGAGGTCGCGCGGCCTCTGCGTGGCAAGTCACGTAAGGGGTCCTGTTGTATCGTTCCCAGCTCGCCACAACCAGCGCCGTCGCTGCTCTGGCCCTCGCTCTGGCAGGCTGTGGCAACAGCCAGCCTCCAGCCGCTGCAGGGCCGTCGACGGTTGCGAGTGCCACGACGCCGGCCACCCCTGTGAGCCCCAGCGAGAAGCCGGCGATGGGCGCCAAGGACATGGTCGGGGCTCTCACCGCTGCTGGGCTTCCGCTGTCGAATACCGCCGAGCAGGACGAGAACACTGACCCCAATGACAAGCTCGGTCGCCCTGGGCAGTACACCTCCCGTGCCTCAGCGGACGTGCCGGGAGGTGACAAGGACGCCGAGAAGTACGGCATCGACCGCGGCCTGGTGGTCGAGGTGTTCGCGACGGCAGGGGACGCCGACGCCCGATCGACGTACATCCAGGACGCCCTGAAGGGCGCTCAGATCCTCGGCACCGAGTACCACTATCGACCGACGGACAGTCGGATCCTGGTGCGGCTGACCGGGAAGGTGAAACCGTCGCAGGCGAAGAAGTTCGGGGACGCAGTCGCAAAGTTGTGAGCGCAGCCGGCGGACAGGTCCAGCCGGTCTCCCGACGGGGATCGTACCTGCTCGCACCTCTCGCGGATCGACGGCAGCGGCAACTGACATCCCATGAGCGCGAGGCCAAGCAGCGACGCCACCCTCGTGCCTTCGTCTCACTTGTCGTCTCGTTCGTGACCGTGCGGGGGCGACCGTAGACGAACGACTGGTCGAGTTCGCCTTGGTAGCGAACCGACCCGGTCAAGCGCGTACGGGGACGAGCAGACCTGGAAAGCGTGCCTGGGGTGCTGCTAACGGGACGAAGAGCACCAGCTGTGAGCGGCGTCGGCCGAGCAGCCAACGGAGCAGCCAAGCCAGCGAGCATGAGCGGACGATCACGGACGCAGGCGGCCGGCCGACCAGCAGGAGCACCTGCTGGAGCAGGAGTACGGAACCGATTCGTCATGCGTAGGCCACGTCGAGGTAATTGCGGCACGCGATCAGCGGCGACACTGTCCTGCCCCCTCGCCACCGCCCGCCCATTCTGACCTGCCCACGACGGTTGACAACCCTGGTTGTCGAGCGGACTCTGGAGTCGGAGGCCACTGACGAGGGAGCCGATCATGCGGGAGCTGACGTCTGACGAGCGACAGGAACTACGGCGGGAACTGGGTGCTGTTGCCGCTGACTGGGCGCAGCGGCTGCACAACTCTGATGTGGATATCCGGGGCGGCGCTGCCCAGGAGTCAAGCTCTGCCGAGCGGATGCGGGCTCACCTCGCGCGGATGGCGGCAGGTGAGCAGATGCGTCGCCTTCTCGCTGACCTCGTGTCCGCCAGTGCCGAGGAAGCGGTGCAGTGCGGTGCCGGCTATCCCGAGCTTGGCGCAGCGGTAGGCGCCAGTCGGCAGGCCGCGCGTAAACGATGGCCTGGCCTGTCGAAGAGGCGTGCCTCGGAGTGGAAGCAACCGCCCGGGGGCATCGGTTGGGCCAGCAGCCATCCGGGAGGCCCGGGACCGTTTTCGGGGACCTGAGGGGCTGGGCTTGACATCCGTGGCTGACATCAACGGTGGCGGCTGAGGCCGGACGAGCGTGGACGGCTGTCGGCTCTACGCCGAACCCGTTGGACGTCAGCGGACGTTGGCGACCTTTGCCGAAAGCGCCTTACAAGCGGGGGTCGCAGGTTCGAAACCTGCCGCGCCCACCCATCAGCATCAACACGAACGTCGGACGGTTCCCGCCCTGGTGAGGCGTCAGGTGCGATCGGCGACCAGCACCCGGCTGTGCGCCAGCGACCTGGCGTGCTGGCTGGGCGTGTGCAGGGCCCGCGCCGTGTCGAGCAGGTCGTGGTCCCGGGTGACGGTGAAGCCGTGTCGGGCCAGCAGGGCGGCCATGGCGGCGGGCGTCCAGGTCGAGCGCCACGGCTCGTTCGCCCACACGCTCGACCGGCCGGTGGACGCCGCCAGCAGCCGTGCGATGAGGCGGCCCAGGGCCGCGGACCTTCCGGGCAGCTGGAAGTTGACGATCAGGCGGCTGTTCGGCGCCGAGCAACTGGCGAGCGCCGTCACCGTGGCGGTCACCTGCGCCGTGGTCAGGTATGGCACGACCCCCTCCCAGACCCAGGTCGTCGCCTGGTCGGAACGGTGCCCGGAATCGGCCAACGCCTCGGCCAGTCGGTCGCGGCCGAAGTCCACCGGGACGAACCTCGGCGGGGTGCCGGGCAGGCCCTCGGCGCGCTCGCGCTTGTCGCGCTGGGTGGCCGGCTGGTCGACCTCGAAGACCGTCACCCCGGCGAGTTCCGGCATCCGCCAGGCACGACCGTCCAGCCCCGCGCCGAGGATCACCAGCTGTGGACCCGGGTGGGCGCGTACGGCATCGTCGATGGCGACCGTACGGGGCACGATCAGCTCGGCGTTGGCGCGCACCGTCTCGTAGTCGACCCGCTGCCGCCACGGCCGGGGAGCGAGGCCCTCGCGTACCCACCGGACGGCCTCCCGCTCGTCGGTACGCAGCAGGGGCAGGGCCGTCGGATCGGCGAAGCGGCCGGGAGCGATCAGGCCGTCCGCAGCCGCGCGACCCTGACAGACCAGGACCGCCGTACGGCTCGCACGCGAGGTGTTCGGCATCGGCCTGTCCTCCTGGTCGTGGCATCGGCTCCGCCGTCGACAGTAGCGGTCTCGGCTGCGGTGGCGGCCAGCGTCAGTCGTGCCTCCGAGCCCGCCTGACCCGCCGGTCGTCGAGCCACAGCGCGATCCGCTGCCGGCTCCCGAACAGCACACCCCCGATGAGCAGCACCGTGATGAGACCGGTCCAGAGCCAGAACCGGCCACCCACCCCGCCGGGTGGCTGCGCGTCGCGGACGCGTCCGCTGCGGACCACCTGGTCGGCGACGTCGACGGCGACCACCTGGTCCGGCGCGGTCAGCACGGTTCGTGGCGCGGTGGCGCCGGGTGTCAGTGCCAGCACCCGCACGGTGCGTACGCGCTGGTCGCTCGTGGGCGGGGCCGTCTGCTCCTCCAGTGGCGGGTCGGGGGCGAGGGGGTCCGGCTGGTAGGCCGCCACCAGCGCCGACCCGTCCGGCGCCCAGCCGAGCAGCCGGATGGCCACGACCCCGGACACGGCGGGCAGGCGAAGTGGACCGACGTCCCGGCCGCTGGCGGGGTCGACCTGGCGCAGGGTCCACCCGGTGGTGTCCGCCCGGGCGGCCAGTGTGAGGGTCTGGCCGTCGGGACGCCACGCGCCCTTGCCGGCGAGCCAGGTCCCGTCGGGCAGTGCGAACGAGGAGAGTTCCCGGCCAGCGAGGTCGGTCACGGCGACCGTGCGGCCGTACTGGTAGGCGAGCCGGCCCGGCGCGGCGGCGACGGTCGAGCCGACACGCGCCTCCTGGGCGCCGGCGGCCAGCCTGGTCCAACGCTCCTCGTCGAGGGTCACCGCACTCAGCACGGTGGTGTACGTGGCCCCGTCGAACGCGACAGGCACGTCGTCGCGGACCACAAGCGACCCGCCGTCGGCGGACCAGCCCGCCGGTGTGCTCCACACACTGCGGTCGACCCGCGACGTCAGCCGCTGGGCGCGGCCGGTGACCAGGTCGATGACCTCGACGCCCGGATCGTCCTGGTCTCCGTCCGGCCGGGCCACGTACCGGCCGTCGGGGGAAAGGTGGACCGACTCTCCCGCCAGCGACTCCCCGCCCATCCGCATGATCCGGTAGCGGTCGGAGTCCGCGTCGACGACGCCGACGACGTTCACGTCGTTCCACCCGTGCAGACGTGGTGCCGGACCGTCGAAGATGACCGACGCGGGGCCGATCCGGGGGCGGTCGGTGACGTGCAGCGTGCCGATCGGCGGCAGGGCGATGTGGTCGGGCAGGGCGGCGTCCGCGGTGGCGTCCGCGTCGAGGGCGGGGGTACGGGTCAACGGCAGCGCGACGCCGGCCAACGCGAGCAGCGTCAGGGCGCCGGCGGCGGCGGTCAGCCGGCGGCGACGGTCGCGGCGGGCGGTGGCGAGCGCGCGGTCGTACACGGGGTAGGTGGGCACGTCCTCGGCGGTGGAACGCAGTGCCTCGCGGAGCCGGGCGGTCATCGGATGCTCCTCTCCGCGGCGCTGTCGACCAGGTCGGGAGCGACGGCCCGGAGCCGGCGTATCGCGTCGTGGGCATGGCGTTTGACGGTGCCGATGGAGCAGCCGAGCGTCTCGGCGACCTGAGCTTCGGTGCGGTCCTCGTAGTAGCGCAGCACGATGACGGCGCGTTGGCGGGGGGTGAGGTGGCGCAGCGCGGCGGTGAGGGTCAGTCGCAGCGCTGTGGTGTCGCTGTGGTCGGCACCGGCCCGTTCGGTCGGTTCGGCTTCGAGTCGCTCGGTGAGGCGGCGGCGTCGCCACCAGGAGACCTGCTGGTGGTACATGACGCGCCGCACGTACGCCTCGGGGTCACCGTCGCGGATCCGCCGCCAGTGCCGGTAGGTGCGGGCCAGGGCCGTCTGCACCAGGTCCTCGGCGAGCTGGTGGTCGCCGGTGAGGAGGTAGGCGGTCCGGGACAGGGCCGGCGAACGGTGCACCACGAACTCGTGGAACGTCTCGGTCATGCCCACCCCCTCGTCAGGAGAGACGCCTCCCGCCCGGGAAATGGTTGAGGCCGGGCGCGCCGGGTGTGACCCGGCGCGCCAGGCGTCCTCAGCTGGTGAAGCCGCCGTCCACGTTGACCACGGCACCTGTCACGTAGCTGGCCTCCGGGCTGGCCAGGTGCGCGACGGTGGCCGCGATGTCGGCGGGGCGAGCGTAGCGGCCGACGGCGGTGAAGCCGGCGATCGCCGCCGAGTTCGGTCCGTCCGCCGGGTTGGCGTCGGTGTCCGTCGGCCCGGGGTTGACCAGGTTGACGGTGATGCCCCGGGCGCCCAGCTCGCGGGCCAGGCCCCGAGTCAGTCCGACCAGGGCGGTCTTGCTCATCGAGTAGAGGGCCAGCCCGGGGAAGACGGCCCGTTCACCGACGTTGCTGCCGATGCTGATGATCCGCCCACCGTCGCCGAGGTGCCGCAGCGCCGCCTGCGCGGCGACGTACGGCGCCCGGACGTTCACCGCGATCGTCTGCTCCAGCTCCGCCGTGCCGAGGTCGTCCATCGCGCCGACCAGGAACACCGCGGCGTTGTTCACCAGGATGTCCAGCCGGCCCAGCTCGGCGGCCGTCCGGTCGACCGCGTCCCGTACGGCGGTCGGGTCGGCGCCGTCGGCCTGGATGGCCAGTGCCCGCCGGCCCAGCGCCTCGATCTGTTTCACCACGGTCGCGGCCTGCTCCGCGTTGTGCCGGTAGGTCAGCGCCACGTCGGCACCGTCCTGTGCCAGGCGCAGCGCGATCCCCGCTCCGATGCCCCGCGAACCACCGGTCACCAGGGCAACCCTGCGGTCACATGTCGTCGTCGTCATGCAAACGATCATGTCGCCGGGCCGCCCTCTCGTCTGGCGGCCATCGGACCCCTCGCTCGCACCCCGAGGTCTGTTTTCCGCCACCGCGACCGTCAGGTCCGTCCGCGTCTCAGGTCTGCGGCCAACGCCGCGCGGGCGGCTTCGCGGGCACGTCGTCGAGGCCGGCCCGGTTGCCGAAACTTTCGCCCCATATCCTCCTGAGACGAGCTTGTGGAGGAGTGTGGTCGTGGATCTGTCCGGCATCGACGCGGTGCTGTTCGACATGGATGGCACCCTGGTCGACTCCGACGCCGCCGTCGAGCGGGCCTGGCGTACCTGGGCCGCCGAATACGGCGTCGCCCCGGCGGCGGCGCTGGCGATCGCGCACGGCAGACCCGCCGATCAGACCATTCGCCGGCTTCTGCCGCCGCTCGACGACGTCGCGGTCGCAGCGGCGGCAGCGCGTCAGTTGGAGTTGCAGTACGACGATCTGTCCGACGTGACGGCGACCCCCGGTGCCCACGTACTGCTGATGGCACTTGCCCGGTTGGGTTTGCCCTGGGCGGTGGTGACCAGCGCGGACGCCCGGCTGGCCGAGGCGCGACTCGGCGCGGCCGGCATCGTTGCGCCCGTGCTGGTCACGGTGGAGGACGTCCGCGTGGGCAAGCCGGATCCGCAGGGCTATCTGCGGGCCGCCGAGCTGCTCGACGTGTCGGCAGCGCGGTGCCTGGTCGTCGAGGATGCCGAGGTGGGTCTGCGGGCGGGGCGCGCGGCCGGCGCGATGACCGCAGCGTTGAAGGGCCTCGACGGCGATCTGCGCCTCGACGACCTGGCGCAACTGGCACACCGGCTGGAGTCGGCACCGGCGACACCCTGACCAGCCGGGTCGCCGGCCGGCCGGGTCAGCCGAGACGCCGGGTGAGGCGGACGGCGGTGAGGGCGATCAGGAGCAGGGTCAGGGCGAAGAGCAGCGCGTTGAGGACGACCGTGGGGTAGCCGAGTCGGGGTACGTCGAGGAACGGGTAGAGGTAGCGGTCGTCGGCCCGGCCGACGGCACCGCGGACCAGGATCACCGTCAGCCACACCAACGGATAACCGAGCAGGCTGACCGCGTACGCCGGGCGCAGTGCCGCTCGGGGACGGCGGGCGAACCACTCCGCGGCCGCCAGCGGCGGCGCGACCGCGTGCAGCAGCAGGTTGCCGGCGTCGGAGACCGGGCCCCGGGCGTCGGTCGTCGCCACCATCGCGTAGCCACTCCACGGATTCGCCAACACCAGCACGAAGACCACTGCGGTGCCGACCAGGTAGACGGTGAGCGCGGTGCGCAGCCGGTCGCCGCCGCCGGCCAGCAGCGCCACCAGGTAGGCCAGGTCGACCTGCACGGTGAAGTAGAACAGCAGCTCGACGGGCTCGTCGCGCGCGGCGATCACGGAGAGGGCCAGCCCGACGGCGATCACCGCGCCGACGCTGACCCGCAGGACCCGGCCCGACACGCGGCGGACGCTACCATCGCCGCATCGACGGACGCCATGACGAGCAACTGCGCCGGGTGCGGGCGATCCTGGCCGCCGACGTCGACCGGGAGCCGGACTCCGCGCTCGCGCTCCTCGGCGACAAGCGGTTCCACTTCTCGCCGTCCGGGGCCAGCTTCCTGATGTACGGGGTGTGTGGCCGCTCGTGGATCGCCCTCGGGCCGCCGGTGGGGCCGGCCGCCGAGCGGTACGCGGTGCTGGCCGATTTCTGCGCGACGGCCCGACGGGCGGGCCGGCGTCCGGCGGTCTACCACGTCGGCGCGTCCCTGCTGCCCGAGCTGCGCCGGCTGGGCCTCGCCGTGCATCCGGTGGGGGAGTCGGCGAGCGTACCGCTCGCCGATTTCGCCCTGACCGGACCGGCGCGTGGGGCGCTGCGCCGCAACTGGCGGCGGCTGGCCCACCGCGACGACCTGTCGTTCGCGGTGCTGCCCGGCGCCGACCTGCTCGACGAGCTGCGCCCCGTCTCGGACGCCTGGCTGGCCGGGCGGCCGGACATGTCGTTCTCCCTCGGCGGGTTCGTGCCCGGCTACCTGGCCCGGTTGCCGGTCGCGGTGCTGCGGCAGCGCGGCCGGGCGGTGGCCTTCGTCGCGCTCCTGCCGACGCCGCACCGGTGGGGCGTGGACCTGCTGCGGTACCACCCGGACGCGCCACCCACCGCGATGGACCATCTCCTCGTCGAGGTGCTGCACGCGGCGCGGGAACGGGGCCTGACCAGCGTCGAGCTGGGGCTGGCCCCGCTGTCCGGGCTGACCGGCGGGGACCCGCTGTGCCGGCTGGGCCGGGCGGTCTACGCGCACGGCGAGCGCTGGTACCGCTTCCGGGGGCTGCGCCGGTTCAAGGCGAAGTTCGCGCCGGTCTGGTCCCCGCGTCACCTCGCCGCGCCTCGGGGATGGCAGCTTCCGCTGGTGCTGGCCCAGGTGGGTCGGCTGTCGTCGCGTCCGCTGCGCTGACGGGTCGCAGCGTCGCGTACAGGGCGGTCAGCTCGGCCAGGTAACGCGGCCCGGACCAGGCGGCCACCGCCGCCCGACCGTCCCGGACGACCGCGGCGCGCAGTTGCGGCTCGGTCAGCAGCCGGGTCAGCAGCGCCCCGAACGCCGCCGCCGTGGGCTCGGCGACCGGCCGGGTGGTGGCGGTGCCGGGCCGCTCGGCCAGGGCGCCGTCCACCATGGCCACGGGCAGTCCGTGCGCCTCGGCCTCGGAGAGCGTCAGGCCCTGGGTGTCGGTGGTGGAGGCGAACGCGAGCACGTCCGCCGCCCGGTAGTGCGCGCCGACCTGGTCGTGCGGCACCGGGCGCAGCAGGTGCAGCGCGTCAGCCACGCCGAGCCGGCGGGCCACCCGACGGACCGCGAGCCGGTGCCGCCGCGCCCCGAGCAGCACCAGCCGCGCCGCCGGCAGCTCGCGCCGGACCCGGGCGAACGCGGCCAGCAGCAGGTCCGGGTTCTTCTCCGGCGTGGTACGGCCCACCGCGAGCAGCACCGGCGCGTCGGCCGCGATGCCCAGCCGGGCCCGCAGCCGCCGCCGGTCGTCGGTGTCGGCACCCGGCGCGGCGATCGGGGTCGGCAGCACCACGATCGGGGTCCGCCCGGCCATCGGGGCCATCAGCGCCGCGGTCTTCGCCGACGGGGTGATCAGCACGCTGGTGTGCGCCAGCAGGCACCGCCCGAGCGCCGCCAGCCGGGCCTGCCGGGCCGGCCCGGGGCGGGCCAGCGCCCACAGGTCCCGGGCCCGCCAGCGCAGGCCCAGCCGCAGGCCGGCGTACGCGGCGCCGATCGGCACCTCGGGGTAGTGCGCCGCGTACGCCACCAGGTCGGTGTGCCAGGTGAGCACTGTGGGTACGCCCCGCCGGGCGGCCCAGCGCAGCCCGGCGACGCCGAGCGGACCGGTGGTGTGGACGTGCACCACGTCGACCGGCGCGTCCGGCGGCCGGGGTGGCGCCAGCCGGTACGGCCGGGTCGGCACCGGCAGCGAGGGCACTTCGCCCGGTTGGCGGTGCCGTCGGGTCAGCGGGCCGGGGCAGTGCAGGACGACCCGGTGCTCGGCGGCGCGCAGCAGCGCCACGGTGGTGCCGACCGAGGTGGCCACCCCCTCCGGGTTGGCGAGGTGGCTGTCGCTGACATGGGCGATCCACACCCTGCCATCATCGCCGGCCCGCGCTCGTCGGGCCGCCCCGTCATCGAGGTGTATCCGGCACATCAGGGGAGCGGGCACGCGGGTCGGACGATTCAGCTCACGGCGGCGGATTTGACCCGTCTCGGCGTACCCGCGCTGGCGGGCTGTGCGGGCCGCGTACCGCCTCCGGCGCAGTCTCCTCGGCAGGACTGTTCACCCGCCCAGCGGGAACGCGCCGGCGGACCGCACCCGGGGAGGAGCGACGGATGACGCACGGTGCCGGACTGACCATTGGTGTGCTCGGCTCGTACGGTGGCCGGAACCTCGGCGACGAGGCGATCCTCACCGGCCTGCTCGCCGACCTGCGCAGGCAGGAACCCAACGCCCGCATCATCGTCTTCTCCCGCCACCCGGAGCACACCCGACTCGCCCACCCCGACGTCGAGGCGGTGCCCTGGGAGGGCGTCAGCCGCACCGAGTCGGCCCTGATCCTCGCCCAGCTCGACCTGCTCATCCTGGGCGGCGGCGGGATCCTCTACGACCGGGAGGCCCGCCGCTACCTGCGGGTGGTCCGGGTCGCCCAGGAACGTGGCCTGCCCCTGATCACGTACGCGGTGGGGGTCGGGCCGCTCAGCGACGCGGTGGACACCGGAATGGTCCGGGAAACGCTCGCCAGCGCGGTCCAGGTGACCGTCCGCGACCAGGAGTCCCGGATGGTGCTGGAGGAGGCGGGGCTGCTCAACCCGATCACGGTCACCGCCGACCCGGCGTTCCTGTTGCAGCCGGAGGACTTCCCGGTCGAGCTGCTCCGCGAGGAGGGGGTGCCGGCGGGTACGCGGCTGGTCGGGATCAGCGTGCGGGAGCCGGGACGGGCCGCGGAACGGCTCGACGTGGACGGCTACCACCGGCTGCTGGCCCAGATCGGTGACTTCCTGGTGAACCGGATCGACGCGTACGTGTTGTTCGTGCCGATGGAACGCGACGACATCCGGCACGCCCACGGGGTGCTGTCCCACATGATCGCGGCCGAGCGGGGGCGGATCCTGCACGGCGCCTACTCGCCGCAGCAGGTGCTCGGGCTGATGCGCCACTTCGACCTGGCCGTGGGTATGCGCCTGCACTTCCTGATCTTCGCGGCGATGGTCGGCACCCCGTTCCTGCCACTGCCGTACGCCGGCAAGGTCTTCGACCTGGCCCAGCGGCTCGGCGTGCCGGCGCTGCGCGGCGTGGAGCGGGAGGTCGAGGGGCCACTGCTGGCCGAGGTCGACCGGCTCTGGGACGAGCGGGAACAGCGCGCCGAGGCCACCGCACGGCGGGTGGCCGAGGTCTGCGAGCAGGCCCGAGGCACCTCCGAGGTCACCCGTGGCGTGCTGGACAGCCTCCGTAGCCAGACCCTCACCCGGGTCTGATCACCGGTCACACCGCCGCGCCGGTCCACCGGTAGCACCACTCGCGGGCGTCCTCGCCGGCGGACTCCAGCTCGTAGATCTCCGCGCCGGCCAGCCCACCGGACCCGAGGTGGTGGTGGGTCAACGGTGGGCGACCGTTGCTGTCCAGCTCGACTGTGACGCGCTGCCCGTCCGCTGTGCCGCCGACGAGGAGGATCTGCACGGATGAGGCCATGCGCCCATCCTGCCCGCCGCGTCGGCCGCCCGCAGCGGATAGCCGGGCAGCGGGACGGCCGTCGCGTCGCTAGGTTCGGCAGATGGCGGAGCAGACCATCGATCCGACGCTCGCCCCGGTGCTCGGCCGCACCGGTCGCCGCCGGCTTCGACCTCGACCACGTGGTGCCGCACCCGCAGCTCGGCGAAGTGTCGCTGCGCTGGATCCTGGTGCACCTGATCGAGGAGACGGCCCGGCACGCCGGTCACGCCGACATCCTGCGGGAGCTGACCGACGGCGAGTCCGGCGCCGTCTGACCCAGCGCGGTCGCCACGCCGTCAGCGGAGCGGCGGTGGCGTCGGTCGGCGGCGTGGCGTCAGTCGGCGGGCAACAGGCCCACGCCGGTCGACCATGGCGCCGACGCCAGCTGACCGGCGCCGCCTATCCTGGGCGCGGGCGGCGACGAGGGGGAGTACGTGCTGGTCATCCACGGGCTGTGGTTGCCCGGCGACGGCTCGACCACCGGCCTCGCGGTCTGGGCCGAGGACAGCGCGGCGCCCGCCGCCGCGCCGCGCCGCGCCGGCCGGCCGCCGCGCGAGCGCCCGCACCCCTTCGCCGCCGGGCATGCCGCGCTGGTCACCGCCCTCACCGACGCCGCCGAACCGGCCCGTCCGGACACCGTGCTGCTCACCCTGCCCACCCGGGCCGGCGCGCCGACCGACTCGCCGGAGCTGATCCGGACCGCCGTCGCGCCCACGGCCCGGGGTCGGCTCACCCTGGCCGGGTGGCGGGTCCCCGCGCTGGTGTACGCCCCGGACGACGCGCTTGCGCTGCTGCGCGCCCTGGACGAGCTTCCGGTGGTGCCCGGGGCCACCCTGCGGCACCTGGCCGAGCTGGCCACCTTCGCCGCCGACCTGGTGGCGCGTGGCCGTGTCCTTCCCGGCGTGAGCACCACGGCGACGCCTGACCCGGGGGTGAACGTGACGGATTCGGCCGGCACCCCGGCCGGAGCATCGTCGCCGGACGCTGCTGTCCAGGTGCCGGCGCGAGCCATCTGGCGACCGCTGCTGACCGGCACCGACGCCGGCTGGGCACGGTCCCTTGCGCTGGCCCTGCCGCCAGCCGCCCGAGCCGCCACCGTGCCGGCCGTCACCATGCCGGCCGCCGCCTCGGACGCGATCGCGCCGGCCGCTGCCGGGGCGGACAGCACCGGGTTGACCGCCGGTGCGCTGGTCGCGGAGGCGCTCGACGCGCTGACCGACGCGGCCGCCCGGGCCGCCCTGGCGACCACCGCGCTGGCCCGAGGGCTGCGGCCGGGCGGGCCGGCGCCGGCCTGGTTGGCGGCGCTCGCCGGCCCCCGCCGCGACTTCACCGTCGACCCGGCGGCGCTGGCCACCCTCCGCGCCGAACTCGACGCCTGGCAGCGCGACGCCGCCGGCGGTCCCGTCCGGGCCAGTTTCCGCCTGGTGGAACCGGCACCCGACGAGGTCACCGAACCGATCCTGGCCACCCGCCCGGTGCCGGCCGGCACCGCGCCGTCGACGGTCGCAGCCGGCCCGGCCGAACCCGGCCCGGCCGAACCCGGCCCGGTCGAGGCTGGACGATGGCGGCTGGAGTTCGGGTTGCAGGCGGCCGACGAGCCGGGACTGCACGTCGACGCCGGGCAGGTCTGGCGGGCGCCGCAGACCCTCGGCAACCTGGCCGGTCGTACGGCCAGCCCCCAGGAGACCCTGCTCGCCGAGCTGGGCCGCGCCAGCCGGCTCTGGCCGGACCTCGACGCCGCGCTGCGCACCGCCGCCCCCGAGGCGATGGAGCTGGACGTCGAGGGAGCGCACCGGTTCCTCAGCGAGGGCGCCCCGGTGCTGCACGCCGCCGGCTTCGGGGTGCTGCTGCCCTCCTGGTGGCAGCGCCCGTCGGCGCGGCTCGGCGCCCGACTGCGTGCCCGCAGCCGGACCGCACCCGGCACGGTGGCCGGCGCAGACGCCGGGGTCGGCCTGGACGCCCTGGTCGACTACCGCTGGGAGGTGGCGCTCGGCGACCAGCCGCTGTCCGCCGAGGAGCTGGCCGCGCTGGCCGAGCTGAAGACCCCGCTGGTGCGCCTGCGCGGCAGGTGGGTGGAGCTGGACCCGGGGCGGCTCGCCGCCGGGCTGCGCCTGCTCCGCTCGGCCGGCGAGCTGACCGTCGCCGACCTGCTCCGCCTCGGGCTGGCCGACGGCGAGGACACCGGAGCGCTGCCGGTGCTGGAGGTGACCGCCGACGGCCCGCTGGGCGACCTGCTCGCCGGTGCGGTCGAGCGACGACTCACCCCGCTCGACCCGCCACCGGGCTTTTCGGGCACGCTGCGGCCGTACCAGCGGCGCGGGTTGGCGTGGCTGGCGTTCCTGCGGTCGCTGGGCCTGGGCGGCGTACTGGCCGACGACATGGGGCTGGGTAAGACAGTGCAGCTGCTCGCGCTGCTGGCCGGGGACCCGCCGGACGCCGGACCGACCCTGCTGGTCTGCCCGATGTCCCTGGTCGGCAACTGGCAGCGGGAGGCGGCGCGGTTCACCCCGGGGCTGCGCGTGCACGTACACCATGGGGCGGAGCGGGCCCGGGGGGCGGAGTTCACGGCAGCCGCGCACGGTGCGGACCTGGTCCTCACCACCTACTCGGTGGCCGCCCGCGACGCCGTCGATCTGGCCGGCATCGACTGGCACCGGGTGGTGGTGGACGAGGCGCAGGCGATCAAGAACGCCTCGACCCGGCAGGCCGAGGCCGTTCGTGCGCTGCCCGCCCGGCAGCGGGTGGCGGTGACCGGCACGCCTGTCGAGAACCGGCTCGCCGACCTCTGGTCGATCATGCAGTTCGCCAACCCGGGCCTGCTCGGCCCGGCTGCGACGTTCCGCAAGCGGTTCGCCGAGCCGATCGAGCGGCACGGCGACGCCGAGGCCGCCGAGCGGCTGCGCCGGATCACCGGCCCGTTCGTGCTGCGCCGGCTCAAGACCGACTCGTCGATCATCTCCGACCTGCCGGAGAAGCTGGAGATGGAGGTGCTCTGCAACCTCACCGCCGAGCAGGCCGCCCTGTACCGGGTGGTGGTCGACGACATGCTCGCCCGGATCGAGTCCAGCGACGGCATCGAACGGCGCGGGCTGGTGCTGGCCACCATGACGCGCCTGAAGCAGGTCTGCAACCATCCGGCCCAGCTGCTGCGGGACGGTTCGCCGCTGGAGGGCCGCTCCGGCAAGCTGGCCCGGTTGACCGAGATCCTGGAAGAGGTGCTGGCGGCGGGGGAGCGCGCGCTGCTGTTCACCCAGTACGCCGAGTTCGGCGCGATGCTGCGCGGTCACCTGTCGGCGCGGTTCGGCCGGGAGGTGCTGTTCCTGCACGGTGGGCTCGGCAAGGCTGAGCGGGACGCCATGGTGCAGCGGTTCCAGTCGGCGGACGGGCCACCGCTGTTCGTACTCTCGCTCAAGGCCGGCGGCACCGGGCTAACCCTGACCGCCGCGAACCACGTCGTGCACGTGGACCGGTGGTGGAACCCGGCGGTGGAGGACCAGGCCACCGACCGGGCGTTCCGGATCGGGCAGCGGCGGCGGGTGCAGGTCCGCAAGTTCGTCTGCGCCGGCACTGTGGAGGAGAAGGTGGCCGCGCTGATCGCCGACAAGCGCAGCCTCGCCGAGCGGGTGGTCGGCACCGGTGAGCAGTGGATCACCGAACTGTCCACCGGGCAGCTGCGCGAGCTGTTCGCCCTGGAGGCCGGGGCGGTGGTGGAGTGATGAGTACCGACCGGTTCGCCGACTACGGCCGACCCCGGCGCGTCGACGGCGGCCTGCGGGCGCGCAGCGCCCGGGGCGCGATCGGCCAGTCCTGGTGGTCCCGACGCTTCCTGGAGGTGCTGGAGTCGTTCGCGCTCGGCACCCGGCTGACCCGGGGGCGGTCGTACGCGCGGGCCGGTCAGGTGCTCCGGCTCGACATCGCGCCCGGGCTGGTCAGCGCCGTGGTGCAGGGCTCCCGGCCGCAGCCGTACCAGGTCTCCATCGCGTTGGCGGCGTTCCCGGCCGCGCTCTGGTCCCGCATCGAGGCGGAGCTGGCGGGGCAGGCGTTCTTCAGCGCCCGGCTGCTCGCCGGGGACCTGCCCGACGAGCTGGAGGAGCTGTTCGTCGCCGCCGGCGCACCGCTCTTCCCGACCGGCGTGCAGGAGCTGACCCAGCGGTGCAGCTGCCCCGACTTCGCGGTGCCCTGCAAGCACCTCGCGGCCACCTTCTACCTGTTGGCCGAGGCGTTCGACGCGGACCCGTTCGAGCTGCTGCACTGGCGCGGTCGGGCTCGCGCGGAACTGCTCGAGCGGCTCCGGGCCCGACGCGCCGAGGCCACCGGTGCGGAGCTGCCCGGACCGGTAACCACCTCGCCCGCGGACGGCGAGTCCATCTCGGACGAAGTCGAGTCCGCTGTGCACGACGTCGCGACGCCGGCCGGCGCGGCGCGGGCGCTCGCCGGGATGTCGGAGACCCCGTTGGCCGAGGCGGTGGACCGGTTCTGGCTGCCACCGGTGCCGCTGCCCGACCGCCCGCCCCGGCTGGCGACCGGGCCGGATCTGCTGTTGCGCCAGCTCGGCCCGCCGGCGCCGGCCATCGGCGGGCCGGGACTGCTCGAACGACTGCGCCGGGCGTACCGGGCGTTCGGCCCGGCCGGCCGGTGAGCGGTTACGTCCAGCGGCGGCGGAACCGCCACATGATCGCGGCGTTCGCCACCAGCACCACCGCGCAGATCGCACCGGCCAGCCGGCCGGCGAACACGGTCATCGCCGGCAGCGACGCCCACAGCACGATGGTCAACAACATCAGGTAGCGGCCTCGGCGGGCCCGGACACGGTGATCCAGTCGGTTGAAGAACGCCGGGTCACTCTCCCGGAGCTGACGGGTGATCTGGTCGAACCTGCGCTGATCCTCTTTGCTGAGCATGGCGCTGCCTTCCCCTCACGCGTTCAGCGGTTCGGCGGCATACCCGCTGTGGCGGCGGCTCACGCTCACCCGTTGCTGCTACTTTTCCTCCGCGCGAGGGCGCCTCACGTCCGGCTTATCCGAGCCTTAAGTTTGCCTGTGGTGGTGAACGGCGCTGAATGTGCCGCGTACGGCGGCGGGGCCCGATCCGTACCCGGCTGGCGTGCGTCCGCCCTGCTGGGAAGGTACGGCCCCGGCCCCGGTACGCGGCCCGCCGCCAACGCCGCGCTGAGCGGTGTCTTAAGTGCCCTCACGGGGGCCTTCCGCCCACCTTGAAGGCACCTGGGGCCTTGGTTACTTTGCCGTAGCAACCCCCTCAGGCAACAGTCGCCGCACCTGCCGCACCTGCCCGGTCGCAGCTTCCGGCGCTCTTCAGAAATCGGGATTGGTACATGGCCGACCAGAATGTGCCACCACGTCGACCGCGGGACGACCGCGGCTGGGACGGACGCCAGCACCACACCTCGGACGGGTACGACTCGCTCCACCCGCACCAGGGTGGCTACCCGGCCCAGGCCGACCCGCGTGAGCAGTACGCCGACGGGTACGTACACGCCGGACAGCCCGCCCCCGCCCCGCGCGGACCGCAGTGGGTCGGCCCGGAGGGCCTCGGTCGCCCGGCCCTGGCCCGGCCGGCCGGCACCGGACTGCCCACCCTGGACGATGACGACGAGCCCGGCCGCAAGGTCGGTCGCCGCAAGGCCATGGTGGCGCTCGGCGGCACCGCCGCGGTCGTCGCCGGTGGCGCGGCGCTCGCCATGACCCCGCAGTTCCGCGGCCTCTTCGGTGACGACGCGGTGGCCGACGCGACCGGCAGCACAGTCACCGACGGCACCGCGGCCCGGCCCAGCGGCCAGCAGCCCAGCACGGTGCGCACCTACACCGAGCAGAACGAGAGCTACATGGGCTCGCGCGCCGGTGAGGCGCTGAAGAAGAACGCGCCCTCCGGTGGCCGGACGTTCTCCGGCCCGGCCGCCGCCGCGGCGGCGACCAAGGTGACCGTCAAGACAGTGCTGGCCAAGGATCCGATCCTGCACCTGGCCCGGCGGACCACCTTCGGGGCGACGCCCGCGGTGGTCGCCGACATCAAGAAGCTGGGCATCGACGGCTGGATCCGCGCCCAGCTCGAGCCGGACAAGATCGAGCCGAGCAAGGCCGAGCTGAAGCTCGCCGAGCTGCCCACGCAGAAGCTCTCGGTGCAGCAGCTGCGCGACCAGCGGGACAAGCTCAACGAGCAGGGCGCCCAGCCCGAGCTCGAGATGATCGACGCCACCCTCGCCCGGCAGATCTGGTCGAAGCGCCAGCTGTTCGAGGTGATGGTCGACTTCTGGAACGACTTCCTGCACGTCGCCGCGGAATTCGACGGCGGCGAGGTGTACCGCAACTCGTTCGACAAGGACGTGGTGCGGGCGCACGCGCTGGGCAGCTACCCGGAGATGCTGATCGCCGCGAACAAGCACCCCGCGCTGCTGATCTACCTGAACCAGAAGGACTCCCGCAAGGACGCGATCAACGAGAACCTCGCCCGGGAGAACCTGGAGCTCTACTCGGTCGGCGTGGATGGCGGCTACAAGGAGCCCGACGTGCGCCAGGCGGCCATGCTCCAGACCGGCCGCGGCGTCGAGGACGGCAAGTACGTCTTCAAGCCCGAGCAGCACTACGTCGGCAAGGTGAAGATCCTCGGCTTCACGCACGCCAACAACTCCGCGGACCCGAAGAAGGCCGAAGCGGCGATCGACAGGTACATCACCTACATCGCGTTGCACCCGTCGACCGCGAAGTACGTGGCGCAGAGCCTGGCGACCCGGTTCGTCTCGGACACCCCGCCGAAGTCCCTCGTGGACCGGCTGGCCAAGACGTACACCACCAACAACGGCCTGATCAAGCCGGTGTTGATGGCCCTGTTCAGCTCCTCGGAGTTCTGGGCAGCGGTCGGCCAGAAGGTACGCCGGCCGATGGAGTACCTGGTCTCCACGTACCGCGTCCTGGGCGTCTCGCCGGACCCGTCGCCGAAGCACGACAACGGCGACGGCAAGCGCACCCCGTTCGCCCGCGGCCTGCGGCAGATCCACGACAAGCTGCGCGAGCTGGGCCAGTACCCGATGGGCCAGCCCACCCCGGACGGCTACCCGGACGTCTACGTCGCGTGGACCTCGGCCGGCGCCATGGTCAACGGCTGGAACGAGGCCGGCGAGATCCTGGCCGGCTACCGCACCACCTTCACGTACCGGGCGCCGGAGAAGCTGGTCGCCAAGCCGCCGGCGACCGCCGGGGCGTACGTGGACGCGCTGGCCCAGCGGCTGGTGAACCAGAAGCTGAGCGCCCGGGAGAGGAACCTGATCCTCGGCGTGGCCGGCGTGCCGGCGAGCGCCAAGGTCGATGCCACGTTCAACGGGGCCATCACCGCCGTCGCGCGGGCGATCCTCGCGTCCCCCCAGCACCACCTCCGGTGAGGCACCCGATGGAGAAGACTGTGTACAACTCTTTCCCCCTGCACCCCGAATGCCCCGACCTGCGGCGGCTGGCCGACAACCCGGCCGAGGCGCTGCTGCGGGCGGAGGCCGACCTCGTCGCCGCGGAGAACGCCGCCGAGGCCGACCGCTACCGCACCCTGGAGGACCTGGAGGAGGCCCAGCAGGACGGTCGCGGCGTGACCCGACGGACCTTCGTCGCCGGTGCCGCGGCCACCGCCACCGCGCTGGCCACCGCCCAGTTCGTCACCACCTCGGCGTCGTTCGCGGCGACCAAGACCGGCACCCTGATCCACGTCTTCCTCTACGGCGGGCTGGACGGGCTGAGCCTGATCGCGCCGGACAACGATCCGGTGCTCGCCAAGGCCCGCCCCGACCTGCTGCTCGGCAACGACTCGCTGGCCCTGGGCCGCGGCTTCAAGCTGACCAGCGCGTTCAAGCCGCTGGAGCAGTGGCTCAAGGCCGGCCAGCTGGGCTTCATCCCGGCGGTCTCCGACGAGCGGCTGTCCCGCAGCCACTTCCAGGCCGCGGACGCCTGCAACCTCGGCGGGCTGCCCAACGAGACCGGTGGCCGGGGCTGGCTGGACGGCCTGGTCGACAACCTCGGCAAAGGCACCGCGTTCCGCAGCGTCGGCGTCGGCAGCATGCTGCCCCGCTCGCTGGTCGGCAACAACGGCGCGCTCTCGCTGAACAACGTCGGCTCGCTGCGACTCAACGGCGACGACCGGTTCCGGGCCGCCACCGAGAAGGCCATCAAGGGGCTCTTCACCGGGATCAACCACCCGGTCGAGGAAGCCGTGCAGGACGGCATGGGCGCGCTGGCCACCGCGCAGAAGCTCGCCGCCAAGCCGTACCAGCCCGCCGCGGGCGTCGAGTACCAGGGCGTCGGCAACGCGTTCAAGCAGCTCGCTCAGCTGATCAAGGGCGGGGCGAACGTCCGGGTCGCCACGGTGGGGATGGGTGGCTACGACACGCACGAGAACCAGGGCACCCGCGAGGGGGGTCAACTGCACCGCCGGCTGAACGAGCTGGCCAGCGCGATGGCGGCGTTCTTCACCGACCTCGGACCGAAGGCCGCCGACGTGACGATCATGGTGTCCAGCGAGTTCGGCCGGCGGGTCGGCTCCAACAGCGGCGGCACCGACCACGGGCACGGCGGGGTCATCACCCTGCTCTCGGGCAAGAAGCTGGCCGGCTCGCTGCTCGGCACCTGGAACGGCCTCGACAAGCTCGACTCCGGTGACGTGCCGGAGTACAACAACATGTTCAACGTGTACGGCGCGGTGGCGCAGGGCCGGTTCGGGCTCACCAACGCGGAGGTGGACAAGGTCTTCCCCCGCCAGAAGTACGCCCCGATGAAGCTGTACGCGTGACGCGTTCGCACACCCACGCCGCCGGCCGCCGCACCGGGACCACGTCCTGGCACGGCGGCCGGTCGGCTGCGCCGGTACCCCCGCAGACCCCGGCCCGGCGCGGCCCCGGCGGCCGGCGGTTGCTGGCCGCGCTGCTCCTGGTCGGCCTGCTCGCCAGCGTGCTGCCGTGGTGGCTGGGGACCCCCGCCGGCTCGCTGCGGACCACAGCGGCGACCCTGACGGCCGCCGGCCGGATCACCGGCCTGGTCGCCGGCTACCTGCTGCTGGTGCAGGTGCTGATGATGAGCCGGCTGCCGGTGCTGGAGCGGTGGATCGGCGGCGAGCAGTTGGCCCGCTGGCACCGCGACATCGGCGCCACCCTGCTGGTGGCCGTGCTGGCGCACCTGTCGCTGATCCTGGTCGGCTACGCGGACCTGCGTAACCAGTCGATCGTCGCCGAGGTCGGCACGCTGCTCGGTGACTACGAGGACATGGTCTCCGCGTTCGTCGCCGCCGGCATCATGGTGCTCGTCGGGTTCAGCAGCATGCGGGCGATCCGGCGGGCACTGCCCTACGAGCTGTGGCACCTGCTGCACCTGTCCAGCTATCTGGTGCTGCTGCTCGGCTACGCACACCAGTTCACCCACGGCGCGCAGCTCTACAAGCCCGGGCCGGTACGCACCGGCTGGATCGGGCTCTACCTGCTGGTGGTCGCCGCCCTGCTGTGGGGCCGGGTGATCACGCCGCTGGCGTTCAACCTGCGGTACCGGCTGCGGGTCGCCGACGTGGTCGCGGAGAGCCCCGACACGATCTCCATCTACCTCACAGGTGAGCGGCTGGACCGGCTGGCGATGCTCGGCGGGCAGTACTTCCGCTGGCGCTTCCTCACCCGGGGCTGCTGGTGGCAGTCGCACCCGTTCTCCGTCTCCGCCGCGGCCAACGGGCGCTGGCTGCGGCTCACCGTCAAGGTGGTCGGCGCGCACACGGCCGACCTGCGCGACCTGGACCCGGGCACCCGGGTCTGGGCGGAGGGCCCGTCGGGCACCTTCACCGCCGCGCACCGGGTCCGCGACCGGGCACTGCTGATCGCCGGCGGCAGCGGCATCACGCCGATCCGGGCCATGCTGGAGGAGTTGCCGCCGGGCGCGGCGCTGATCTACCGGGCCCGTACCCCGGCCGACGTGCTCCTGAGCCGGGAGCTGGACTGGCTGGCCCAGGCCCGGGGGACCTCGATCTGGTACGTCATCGGCTCCCGCGACGACCCCGGCCCCCGCGAGCTGATGAGCCCGGACGGGCTGCGCCAACTGGTGCCCGACGTGGCCCGGCGCGACGTGTACCTGTGCGGGCCGCCCGGGCTCGTCGAACAGTCGGTGCGCGCGCTGCGCCGGGCCGGCGTGCCCCGCCGCCAGATCCACCTGGCCACCTTCGAGTTGTAGGAAGGCATCGCATGCGTCGCGCGTTCCTCGCGATCACCGGTCTGGCCGCCAGCACCACCGCGCTGGTGGTTCTCAAGGGCTCGCCGGGCACCACCCCGGTCGCCCAGGACCTGCCGGCCGCCCAGCCGGTCAACCCCACCCCGCAGGGCGTCGACCCGAGCGCCGCTCCGGCTGGCGCCGCCCCGAAGCCGTCGGTGACCGCCGACGCCCCCACGTCGCCCAAGCCGAGCAGGAGTACCGCCCGCCCGTCGAGCACCCGCACCACCGCGAAGGCCCCCTCCGCACAGCGGACCACCAAGGCGCCGCAGCCGAGCACCCGCCGGGTCACCGGGCCGGGCGTGGACAACGAGTACGGGTACGTGCAGGTGCAGATCGTGATCTCCGGCAACCGGATCGTCGAGGCCATCTCGCTGTCCCTGCCCAGCGGGGGAGAGTCCGACATCCACAGCGGCGATGTCCGGGACAGGTACAACGGCACAGGCGGCGAGGTGGTGCGGAAGCAGAGCGCCAACCTCGACACCGTCTCCGGCGCCACCGAGACCAGCAACTCCTACAAGCAGTCGCTGCGGGGCGCGATCGAGCAGGCGTTCTGACGTGCCGGCGGCGATGACCCGACCCGGGCTGTGCCGGGTCGAGCAGATCATGGGTACGGCGATCACCCTGGACCTCGCCGACGACCTGCCGCCGGCGACGCTGCACGAGCTGGCCGATCAGGTCTTCACCTGGATGCGCGAGGTGGACGCCCGGTTCAGCACGTACCGGGCGGACAGCGAGGTGAGCAGCTTCGACCGGGGCGAGGTGCTGCTCTCCGAGGCGTCGGAGGACCTGCGGTTCGTGCTGGAGGCCTGCGCCGACCTGTGGGGCGCCACCGACGGGTTCTTCGACGCGTACGCCACCGGCGGGCTCGACCCGTCGGGGTTCGTCAAGGGCTGGGCGGCGCAGGTCGCCTCGGACCGGCTGCTCGCGGCCGGCGCGGCGAACCACTGCGTGAACGCCGGCGGGGACGTGCGGGTGCGCGGCTGCTCCCCGTCGGGGGAGCCGTGGCGGATCGGCATCCGGCACCCGTGGGACGCGATGGCGACCTGCCTGGTGCTCACCGGGACCGACCTGGCCGTGGCCACCTCCGGTGTCTACGAGCGCGGCCGGCACGTGCTGGACCCACGCCGGGGCGCCCCGGCCGGTGGGCTGCGTTCGGTCACTGTGGTCGGCACCGACCTCGGGGTGGCCGACGCGTACGCCACCGCGGCCCTGGCCATGGGGGTCGCCGGCATCGGCTGGCTGGACCGGCTCGCCGACCACACCCACGCCGTCATCACCGACGACGCGTACCAGTTCCACTCCGCCAACCTGCCCCTGACGGACTAGCGGAGCGGACGGTGGGTGCCGGCGGGGCGGGAGCCGGTGGGGCGGGGTCGACCGGGGCGGGAGCCGGACGGGCGGGTGCCGGCCCAGCGGTGCCGCCGGTGGCTGCGACGGGGCGGTTCGGTGCCGCCGGGATGAGATGCTCTGTCGTCCGTGGACATCATTCCCCCGCTCGTGGCGCGCGTTCGCGCCGTCCTCCTGTCAACGAGGACGGGCACCCCGGCGACGCTGTCGACGACCGGATCGATCGGCTGCCGGGGCGGGTTCACATGCCCCGCCGGGGCAGCGGCAGGTGACCGGGGAGCAGGTCGGGGGTGAGTGTCACACCGGTGGCGCGCAGCGCCTCGATCAACGTGTTCTGCACCAGGTAGGAATCCGGGAGCTGCCAGCGGGCCTGCTCCGGGGCGACCGCCCAACGGACCGTCCCCTCCGGCAGCCGGGTGGGCGGCGCCGGGATCCACGAGCCCGGCCCGTGCCGGACCACGTGGAAGCAGTGCTCCAGCTCCGGCCGGAGCGCATCACCGGGGCGGACGAGGAACATCCAGCGTCCGGTGGGGGTGACCAGCACCGGCCCGCGTACGCCGGTGCCGGCCGGGTGGATCTGCACCGCGTCGAGCACGCGCCGGCCGAGGTGGGCCGGCACCTCCAGCACGTCGAAGGCCCGACCGGTGGGCAGCAGCACGCCGTGCGGGCGGCTCCGCCACCAGGTGGCCACCCGGGCCGGGTCGGCGCTGGCCGCCAGCTCCCAGTTCTCCAGTGCCGGGTGGCAGCCCACGGTGGGGCAGCCGGCCCGGCCGCAGACGAACCGGCTGCGGGCCAGGCACGCCCCCGGGGTCACCTCCCACCCGTGCGCGGCGTACCGCACGGCGACCCGGCGCAGCCGGACCCGTTCCAACGGCGACAGTTCGGCGACGCGCGGTCCGACGTTCCCCAACATGTGCCATCTCCCCTCATCGGGCCCGGCGAACGCCAGGTCGCATGTCGAGCACCGTCACTGCCGTAACCCACGATCGTTGAGGTTGACGAACGGCTCGTGCAACTTGCACGAAAAGTACGAGGACTGGCTGTACGGCTGACGCACTGGCTGTGCGACCAGCGAAAACCTGAAGATGCACGAGGATCGCCGCACCCGCGGACATCGCCCGGGCCCGATGGCCGGGGCGGCAGGGGGAGGGATGGGGAGATGGACGAGCTACCCATAGGGCGGCGAGTGGCCTACTGGCGGGGGCGACGCAAGATGTCGCAGCAGGTCTTCGCGGACCGGTTGGGCAAGTCGAAGAGCTGGGTGGACAAGGTCGAGCGCGGCGTCCGTCGGTTGGACAAGTTCTCGGTCCTCTACGAGATCGCCGACATCCTCCAGGTGGACGTGCAGCTGCTGATGGGCAAGGACCCGGAGCGGCGGACCGACGCGTTGAACTGCATCGACCAGGTCGAGGTGCAGGAGATCAGGGCCGCGCTGGAGCGGTACGACTCGATGAGCGCGTACTTCGACGCGGCACCGTACCCGCCCCCGCTGGACGACATGCGCAAGGCCGTCAACCACGCCTGGCTCACCTACCAGTACGGCCGCTACGGGATGCTCACCCGGGCGCTGCCGAAGCTGCTGCGCGACGCTCAGGCGGCCGACGCCGGCTACGGTGGCGAGCAGGCCCCGGAGGCGGCCCACCTGCTCGGGCAGGTCTACCAGATCGCGTCCTCGGTGCTGCGCAAGCTCGGCGAGTGCGAGCTGGCCTGGCTGGCCGCGGACCGCTCGATGGCGGTGGCCCAGCGGGCCGACGACCCGCTGCTGGCCGGCATCGCCACCACCCGGGTGTGCAACGCGCTGGTCGCGATGGGCCGCGCCCGTCCGGCGCTGGAGCTGAACGTCACCATCGCCAACCGGCTCGCACCCGGTGGCGGCAACGACGCCACAGCGGCCCGGCTCTCCGTCTACGGGATGCTGCTGCTCCAGGGCGCGATGGCCGCCTCCCGGATCGGTGACTCGGCGACCGTCGACGACCTCATCAACGGCGCCGAGGAGGCGGCCACGCTGCTCGGCGGCGACCACAACCACTACTGGACCTCGTTCGGCCCGACCAACGTGGAGCTGCACCGGGCCGCGGCCGCGGTCGAGCTGGGCGACGGGGGGCGGGCGGTGGAGGTGCACCAGCTGCGCATCGTGGAGCCCTCCTTCAACGCGTTGCTGCCCGAGCGCCGGGCGCACCACCTGCTCGACATCGCCCGCGGTTTCGCTCAGGTCGGCGACGTGGCGAACGCCGGCGAGATGCTGCTGCGCGGCGACCGGCTCGCCCCGTCGGAGATCCGCTGCCGGCCGATCGCGCACGAGGTGATGTCGGACATCCTGCGTCGCACACGTGGTGCGCCGCCTTCTCCGGTAGCGGAGTTGGCTGAGCACATGGGAGTAGGGGTATGAGCGCGGAGCCGGTTTGATGGCCGGTTCACAGCGCACCAGCGGGCACCGCGAGGTGCTCTACGTCATCGCCTGCGGTTCGCCGCTGGCCCGGCACGTCGGCCGCCTGGTCGACCTTGCCCAGCAGGACGGCTGGGAGGTCTGCGTGATCACCACGCCGGACGGCGCCAAGTTCGTCGACAGGTCCGCCCTGATCCGGCAGACGGGCCACCCGGTGCGGACGCACTACAAGAACCCCGGTGACCCGGACGTGCTGCCGCCAGCCGACGCCATGATCGTCTGTCCGGCCACCGTGAACACGGTCAACAAGTGGGCGGCCGGGATCGCCGACACCCTCGCGCTCGGTCTGCTGGTCGAGGCGCAGGGCAAGGGCGTCCCCATCGTGGCGGTGCCGTACACCAACGCCGCGATGGCCGCCCACCCGGCGTTCCGGGCCGGCATTGCCCGGCTGGCCGAATGGGGGGTCACTGTGCTCTTCGGCGATCACGTGGTCGCCCTGCACCCGCCGGGATCTGGCGAGCAGCACCTGCACGCGTTCCCGTGGCAGATGCCGCTGGCCGCACTGCTCGCCGGCTCGCGCAGCGCCGCCTGACGTCGGGCGGGCGTGGTCCGGCTCGCCGCCGGGTCGCCGGGCGGGCCTGTCCGGCTCGCCGCCGGATCGCCGGACGCTGCCGGGCCGGGCGTCGCCGCCCTGAGGCCCGGGCGACGGTAAGCTGGCCCGCCGTGAGCGTATGCGGATCCACCCCCACGGTGACCGACGTGGTGGCCGAGCTGGAACGGCGCTACCCGCCGGTCTGGGCGGAGGAGTGGGACCGGGTGGGGCTGGTGCTCGGCGAGCCGACCGCCCCGGTCCACCGGGTGCTCTGCGTGGTCGACGTGGTGCCCGAGACGGTCGCCGAGGCGCTGGCCGCCGGCGTCGACATGATCGTCGCGCACCACCCGCTGCTGCTGCGGGGGGTCTCCTCGGTCGCTCCGACGACGTTCAAAGGGCGGATCGTCCATCAGCTGATCCGGGCCGGGGTGGCGCTCTACGTGGCGCACACCAACGCCGACGTGGCCTCCCCGGGTGTCTCCGATGCCCTCGCTGCCCGGTTCGGGCTGACCGGGCTGCGCCCGCTGCACCGGCCCGCGCCCGGGTCGCCCGCGTACGGCGACGAGCGGGGTATCGGCCGGATCGGCGAACTGCAGCGCCCGATGACCCTCGCCGAGCTGACCCGGCACGCCGCCGCGGTGCTCCCCGTCACGTCGTGGGGAGTTCGCGCCGCGGGGGATCCCGGGCGTATGGTTCGTACCCTCGCCGTCAGCGGCGGGTCGGGGGACAGCTTCCTCGGCGCCGCGACCGCCGCCGGAGTGGACGCGTTCCTCACCGCCGACCTGCGGCACCACCCGGCCGGCGAGCACCTCGCCGCCGATGGTCCCGCCCTGATCGACGCCGCCCACTGGGCGACTGAACGACCGTGGCTGGATGACCTGGCCGCCCTCCTGCGGGAGGCGCCGGGCGTCGAGACGCTGGTGTCCGACCTGGACACCGACCCGTGGACCGTACACGCCGCCGCACCCGTTGTGGACGACAAGGAGCCCGACCGTGAAGGCTGACCCCCAGGTGCAGCGCCGCCTGCTCGACCTCCAGGCGATCGACACCAACCTCGCTCAGCTCGCCCACCGCCGGCGTTCGCTGCCCGAGCGGGCGGAGCTGGAGGCGCTGGCCCGGGAGCTGTCGTCGCTCGAGGACGAGCGGGTCCGCGCCCAGGTGGCGGTCGACGACCTGGACCGCGACATCGCCCGGCTGGAGAAGGACGTCGACCAGGTTCGGGCCCGTAAGGAGAAGGACCAGAACCGGCTGGCCGCCGGCACCGGGCCGGCCCGGGAGCTGGAGGCGCTCCAGCACGAGCTGGTCTCGCTGAACCGGCGCCAGGGCGACCTGGAGGACGCCGAGCTGGAGCTGATGGAGCAGCGGGAGACCGCGCAGAGCGTGCTGGACGGCGTGGAGCAGCGGCTCGCCGAGACCCGGGAGAAGCGGGCCGCCACCGAGCAGCGCCGGGACGAGGCGCTGGCCGAGATCGCCAAGGAGGAGGAGTTCAAGCGGGGCGCCCGTCAGCCACTCGCCGCCGACCTCCCGAGCGAGCTGGTCACCCTCTACGACAAGATCCGCCAGGACACCGGGCTGGGCGCCGCGCTGCTCACCGCGGGTCGCTGCGGCGGCTGCCGGTTGGAGCTCTCCGGCGCCGACCTGGCCCGGATCCGCAAGGCCGCCCCGGACGACGTGGTCCGCTGCGAGGACTGCCGGCGGATCATGGTCCGCACCAACGAGTCGGGTCTGTAGGTCGTGGCGCCGCGCGTGGTCGTCGTCGAGGCCGACGGCGGGTCCCGGGGCAACCCGGGCCCGGCCGGCTACGGCGCGGTGGTGCGCGACCCGGAGACCGGCGAGGTGCTCGCCGAGCGTTCCGAGTCGATCGGTACGGCGACCAACAACGTCGCCGAGTACCAGGGGCTGATCGCCGGGCTGGCGGCCGCCGCCGAGGTGGGCGCCGCCGAGGTGGACGTCCGGATGGACTCCAAGCTGGTGGTCGAGCAGATGTGCGGCCGGTGGCAGATCAAGCACCCCGGCCTGCGACCGCTCGCCGCCCAGGCGGCCGGCCTGGTGGGCCGGTTCGCGGCGGTCCGGTTCGCCTGGATCCCCCGCGAGCAGAACCGGCACGCCGACGCGCTGGCCAACGCCGCGATGGACGCCGCCGCCGGGCGGCCCGCGACGACCACCGCTGTCGCCACGCCCACCCCCAGCGCCGCCGTCCCCAGCGCCGCCACCGGCAGCGACCCGGCGACCGCGCCGGCCTCCTGGGAGCCGCGACCCAGCTTCACCGCCACCCGACTGATCCTGGTCCGGCACGGCGAGACCCCGTACACCGAGCAGCGGCGCTACTCCGGCCGGGGCGACGTGCCGCTCTCCGAGCGCGGCCGGGCCCAGGTGCGGGCCACCGCGACCCGGGTTGCCGCGCTGGCCCCGTCCGTCGCGGCCGTGCTCAGCTCACCGCTGTCCCGGTGTACGCAGACCGCGGCGGCGATCGCCGGGGCGCTCGGCGACGTGCCGGTACGCACCGAGGACGACCTGATCGAGTGCGACTTCGGGGACTGGGAGGGGCGCACCTTCGCCGAGGTGCGCGCGCAGTGGCCGGGGGAGATGGACGCCTGGCTCGCCTCACCCCGGATCGCCCCGCCGGGCGGTGAGTCGTTCACCCACGTGGCCGAGCGCTGCCACCGGGTGATCGCCGGGCTGCTCACGGCGTACCCCGGGGAGACCGTGGTGGTCGTCTCGCACGTCTCGCCGATCAAGCTGGTGCTGCGGGACGCGCTCGCGGCCAGCGACGGCTTCCTGCACCGGCTCTTCCTGGACGCGGCCGGCATCTCGGTGCTCGACATGTGGCCCGACGGCGGCGTCGCTGTGCGCACGGTCAACGACACCGCCCACCTCTCCGCTGGCTGATCCGGCCGAACCTGCTCGCCCGTCCGGCCCGACCGGTCGCGCCGTTCGGCGCATGCCGTCGGCCGCTCGGCGCAGCACCCTCCGCGCAGCGCACGTGACAGCGGTCACAGAGTCGTAGCCTCCGGCCGTTACATCGCGAGCCATACTTCCCGGAGGTGTGTCACATGGCTGCACCGGAACCGGAGGCGCCCACCACGGCGCCGTCCAGGGCGAAGGACCACAGCCCCTGGAACTGGTTGCTCTTCATCCCCATCGTGGTGCCGCTGATCCCGGCCTTCTTCAACGGCGACTCTCCCCGAATCTTCGGGTTCCCGCGTTACTACTGGCTGCAACTCGCCTGGATCCTGCTCGGCGTGGCCACCACGACGCTGGTCTACCAGATGACGAAGAAGCGGGGTGAGCGCTGATGTGGAGGGACCATCTCACCGAGATCATCGTCTTCTCCCTGCTCTTCCTGCTGGTCAGCGGGATGGGCTTCGTGGCCGCCCGCTGGCGTGCCCCGAAGGACATGGCCCACCTCGACGAGTGGGGGCTGGGCGGGCGCAGCTTCGGCGGCTGGATCACCTGGTTCCTGGTCGGCGGTGACCTCTACACCGCGTACACCTTCGTGGCGGTGCCGGCGCTGATGTTCGGGGCCGGCGCGGCCGGGTTCTTCGCCGTGCCGTACACCATCGTGATCTACCCGCTGGTCTTCCTGGTGCTGGTCCGGCTCTGGTCGGTGTCACACCGGCACGGGTTCGTCACGCCGGCCGACTTCGTCCGCAACCGGTTCGACTCGCCGGTGCTGGCGCTGTTGATCGCGATCACCGGCATCGTGGCCACCATGCCGTACATCGCGTTGCAGTTGGTCGGCATCGAGGCGGTCCTCAAGACGATGGGGGTGACCGGCGACAACGCACTGGCCCGGCACCTGCCGATCATCATCGCGTTCGCCATCCTGGCGGCCTACACCTACCAGTCGGGGCTGCGCGCGCCGGCGCTGATCGCGTTCGTCAAGGACACGCTGATCTACATCGTGATCCTGGTGGCGATCGTCTACCTGCCGTACAAGCTGGGCGGCTGGGGCGACATCTTCGCCGCCGCGGACGCGAAGTTCGACGCCTCACCCAACCCGAACGACGGGATCCTGCTCAACGGCAACAACCAGCTCCAGTACATCACGCTGGCGTTCGGCTCGGCGCTGGCGCTCTTCCTCTACCCGCACAGCATCACCGGCGTGCTGGCCAGCAGGAACCGTGACGTGATCAAGCGGAACATGTCGGCGCTGCCGGCGTACAGCCTGCTGCTCGGGCTGATCGCGCTGCTCGGCTACATGGCCATCGCGGCCGGCGTGAAGCCGCTGCCGGGTGCGTCGGAAGGCAGCGTGGACAACAACACCATCGTCCCGCTGCTCTTCGACCAGCAGTTCCCGGACTGGTTCGCGGGCGTGGCGTACGCGGCGATCGGCATCGGCGCGCTGGTGCCGGCGGCGATCATGTCGATCGCGGCGGCGAACCTGTTCACCCGCAACGTCTACAAGGAGTACCTGAAGCGGGACGCCAGCCCGGCGCAGGAGGCGAACGTTTCGAAGATCACCTCGCTGGTGGTGAAGGTCGGCGCGGTGGCCTGCATCGTCTTCCTGGACCCGCAGTTCTCCATCGATCTCCAGCTGATCGGCGGCGTGATCATCCTGCAGACGCTGCCGGCGGTGGCGCTGGGTCTCTACACCCGCTGGTTCCACCGCACCGGGCTCATCGTCGGCTGGGTTGCCGGCATGGGCCTGGGCATGTGGATGCTCTACCAGGTGGCGAGCCCCACCCGGAAGCACTTCGGTGGCTCGGCGTTCCCGCTGTCGGAGTTCGGGTTCGACACCACCAAGACGATCTACGTGGGCATCGTGGCGGTGCTGGTGAACCTGGCGGTCGCGGCGCTGGTAACGCTGGCCCTGCGCGCCGCCAAGGTGGCCGAGGGGGTCGACGGCACCACGCCGGACGACTACTTCGCCGACGAGGGCGACCCCCGGGTCACCCCCGGCACCGAGCGCGACGCCGACTCCGCCCGGGAGCCGGTCGCCTAAGGTCCCCGCGAAGGAAGGGCCCCTTCTTAACGCCTCGCGTTAAGAAGGGACCCTTCCTTTCGTTTCGGCGCGCTGCGCTGTGGGTGCGGCGTGCGCGCGGCGGTTCAGCGGGGGCGGTTGCGCGATTCCAGGGCCTCGTTGAGGCGGCGCAGCAGCACAGCGAGGGTTTCCCGGTCCTCGGCGGGCCAATCGCCGAGCATGTCGCCGTAGAGCCGGGTCCGCGCGGCCCGCACCGCGGCCATCCGCTGCAACCCGGTGGCGGTGGGGGAGATGACGGTGCCCCGGCCGTCGGACGGGTCCGGGGTACGGGTGATCAGGCCGTCGCGCTGGAGCGCGGACACCTGCCGGGTGACGGTCGAGCCGTCCAGGTTGAGTCGGGCGGCGAGCGCGGAGACGTTCTGCGGGCCGGCGGTGTCCAGGTGACGCAGGATCACGTACGCCGCCCGGTCGAGCACCCGGTGCTCGGCGGTGCCGGTGGCCCGCCGGGTCGCCTCGCCGAAGCGCATCAGCAGGGCCACCTCGGTCTCGATCCGGCCCAGGGTGACCTCGTCGGTCTCGGCTTCGGCGTCCCGGTAGGGGTCATCGCTCATAGCTGTATGATACAAGATAACTACCTGTACCATACAGCTAATTGGGGAGTCGGAGTGGATCGGCGTTCCGAACCGAACCGCAGTGCCATCTACGCCACCACACTGGTGGCCTTCCTCGCGATCGCCGGCATCGCCGTCGTCGACCCGATCCTGCCGGCCATCGGCGACGCGATCGGGGTCACAGCCTGGCAGGTCGAGCTGCTGTTCACCGCGTACATCGCGGTGATGGCCCTCGGCATGATCCCGGCGACCCTGGCCAGTGGCCGGTTCGGCTTCAAGCCGGTGCTGATCGCCGGAGTCTCCGTGGTCGGCCTGGCCGCGATCCTCGCCTCGTTCAGCGACAACATCGTGCAGCTGTCCGTGCTGCGCGGCGTCTGGGGGCTGGGCAACGCGATGTTCTTCGCCACCGCCATGGTGGTGCTGGTCAACCTCGCGGTCGACCGGGAGTGGGTGGTCGGCCTCTTCGAGACCGCCCTCGGCCTCGGCTTCGCGGTCGGCCCGCTGATCGGCGGCCTCCTCGGCGAGGTCAGCTGGCGACTGCCGTTCTTCGTCTGCGGTGTGTTCATGGTGCTGGCGCTCGGCGTGGCCGCCCGCAAGCTGCGCGAGCCGACCAACCGGCAGGCGCCGGTACGCGTCGGTCAGATCTTCGCCACCTACCGCCGTCCCGCGTTCATCGCGCTCTGCGTGGTGACCGGCACGTACAACTTCGTCTTCTTCGTGGTACTCGGCTACACGCCGCTCTTCCTGGGCCTGGACGTCATCCCGCTGGGGCTGGCGTTCACCGGCTGGGGGCTCGGCCTGGCCGCCGGCATCCTGCTGATCGGCCACCGGTTGGCCCACCGGATCGGCGCGGTGCAGACCGTCGGCGTGGCCATCGCCGGGCTGCTGGTCTGCATGGTCCTCTTCGCCACCTCCACCAGCACCACCGAGGCGCTCGTCGTGCTGGTGCTGGCCGGGCTCTGCATGGGTCTGGCCAACGCCAACCTCACCGACCTGGCGCTCGGCCTCGGCTCCAGCGACCGCCGGGTGGCCACCGGCGCGTTCAACCTGGTCCGCTGGGGTGCCGCCGCGCCCGCGCCGATCATCTCCGGCAAGCTCGCCGAACACTCGCTGTCGATGCCGTTCTGGGTCGGCTTCGGCGTACTCGCCGTCGGTGTGCTGGTCTACCTGGCCTTCGCGCACGTGATGGCCGCCGGCTACGGCGAGCGGGTGCTCTGGTCCCGGTGGAACCGGGCGGCCGCCGGCACCGAACACGCCCCCGAGGAGCCGGTCGGCGAGGCGTACTGACCGCGCGGTCCCCGCTGCCGCCGGTGTCAGCTCAGGGCGCGATAGAGCAGATAGAGCCCGATCACCGTGCCGAACACCACGATGATCGTCTTGAGCAGCACCGGCGGCAGCCGGCGGACCAGCCGGGCGCCAACGTACCCGCCGATCAGCGTGGCCGGGGCGACCATCGCGACGGCGGCCCAGTTCACCGGTCCGAACAGGGCGAACACCACCAGCGTGGTGAAACCCACCACCGCGGAGAGCAGGTTCTTGATCGCGCTCACCCGGGCCAGCGTCGCGTCCAGCACCAGCGCCAGCCCGGCGACCAGCATCACGCCGAGCGCCGCGCCGAAGTACCCGCCGTACACCGCGCCGAGCCCGACCATCGTCTGCACCGCGACCGTCCGCTGGCGCGGCGACATGTCCCGTGGGTGACCGACCAGCCGGCGCAGCGGGTCCTGGAACGCGAGCACGGCGGTCGCACCGAGCACCAGGAACGGCACGACCACCTCGAACGCGCGGGCCGGGGTGGCCAGCAACAGCAGTGCCCCGAGGATGGTGCCGACGATCGTGGTGGGTACCAGCGTGGCCAGCGCCCGTCCGCGCGGAAGATCCGCCCGGCTGCCCGCCACGCTGGACAGGTACCCGGGGAACACGGCGACGGAGTTGCTGACGTTCGCCGGCACCGGGGGCAGCCCGACCGCGATCATCGCTGGAAAGGTGATCAGCGAGCCACCACCGGCCACCGCGTTGACCGTGCCAGCGGCGAGACCGGCGGCGAGCAGCAGCGCGGCGTGGGAGAGATCCATAGCCCCACGAGGCTAGACCCCGCCCGGGCGGGTGGGTACGCCGGACTCCCGCCCGATGACCGCCACCACCGCCCCTGAGCTGCGCGATCTTGACCAGGCGGGGTGGCAATACCGGTGGGCCGCCCGTCGTTAGGATGAGAGCGCGACGGACGAGTCGACCGGGCGGCCGCGTCGGCGGGCTTCGGCCCGCCGCCGAGGAACGTCCGGACTCCACAGGGCAGGGTGGTTGTTAACGGCAACCCGGGGTGACCCGCGGGACAGTGCCACAGAAAACAGACCGCCGGCCCCATCGGGGCCGGTAAGGGTGAAACGGTGGGGTAAGAGCCCACCAGCACCCCGGGTGACCGGGGTGGCTTGGTAAACCCCACCCGGAGCAAGGCCAAGTAAGGGCCGTCACCGCAAGATGACGACCCGGCGCAGACGCTTGAGGGCTGCCCGCCCGATGTCTGCGGGTAGGCCGCTGGAGCCTGCCGGCAACGGCAGGCCGAGATGGATGGCCGCCGCCGGCGCAGACCCCTCGGGGTACGCGCCGCGCACAGAATCCGGCGTACAGGTCGACTCGTCCGTCGCCCACCAGGTCGCAGCCTCGATCAAGGCTGCGACCTGGTTGTATTTCAGGCTGTCTATGGGCGTTGGCGGTCATCATTGGTTGGCGTTCGACGCCCTGGAGACGCCCTGACGCCCTGACGCCCTGGGGACGCCCTGATCTTGAGGGCGTGAAAGCTTCAGTTTGGAAGGACGAAGATCACGACCGACAAGGGCCTGGTGGGCCAGGTCAAGGGCAAAAGTTCGCGACCGTTCGTGCCCCCTGGTGACCGTCCGAGGTACTGGCTACTGGCACGTGGATGGCACGGTGACCTACGCATTACGAGATCATGTTTCCCGACTCGCCTACCTGGCCAACCGTTGGTTGAGCTGCGATTTGCCTTCCGGCATCTCTCACTGACGGTGGTGGCGGCTCGGCGTCTTGAGGACTGGATGAGGACCGGTGAACATCGCCGATGTTGGTACGGTCGCGCTCGTGCATGCGGTGAACGTCGTCAGCAAGTTCGGTGATGACGGCTACCTTGAAGGGTCATGGGTCCTGCCGCTGGAAGTGATCGAACCGTTGAGATCCCACGTCCGCATGACCAGCGAGGGCTGGATCGTCGACGAGTGGGCGATCACCGACGCGACAGCCGCCATCGTTCAACCGTGGGTAGACCAGGCGATCGATGTGGCATCTGACGCGTGGTGGGTTGGATCAGAGCAAGTTGACCCGTCGCACGTCTGGGCCATCCGTGTCCGCTGATCTCCGCACCGGAACGGCGGCAGTGGCCCTGGGATTAGAAGAAGATCGCGGGTGGCTGGTCAGGTGATGGCACTCCTGGTCAGCACGTCCGTCGTTGTCGGGCAGCGTCGGCGTAAGCGGGCGGGCTTGGCTGTACGGATGGCTGTACGTGTGTCGGCTGCCGCAGGAACACCTACAGTGCAGAACCGTGGATCTCACTGACTGCTTGGAGCGGGTGCTCGAACTGAGGAACGCACCGCTACCGCGCACCGACGCCGCTGTGTCGACCGAGGGCGGACCCGGCTACCTGGTCCTGGACCTCAGCACCAGTGAGGCTTTCTGGGAGGACCGGTCGCAGGCCAACGAGGTGTGGGACCAGTTCTCACAAGACTTCCTGGGGCTCACGGAGGCACTCGGCGGAGTGTGGGGGCCGGCGGAAAGTATTGATCTGAGTCCGGTCCTTGATCGCGCGATGCGGGGAGAGGCGGTCCCGGCGCTTGCCGGCGTCCTCTCGAACTTCGTGCCGTCCGTGTCTGCCTGGCGCTTTGAGGACCGCAGCGTCTGTGTCGGCGTCGGTCAGTGGGATTCGGAACTGCCAGTCGTGCTGGTGGCCGCAGCAGGTGAGCTGTAGTCAGCGTGCCTGTTGGTGGGATCTCCTCGTCGGGCAGTTGCAGACCTTCCAGCCTCCCCCGGACGGGGACAAGGTGGAGCGCCTCACCAGCCGAACGACCTTGGCCCCGTCCGGGGAGGCTGGAAGCCCTCGTGGTGCCCGGCGAGGGGATCCCGGGCGGATCTCTGAGGAGGGCCGGGGTTCGGGGCGGAGCCCCGAGGTCTTCGTGGTCTTAGTCATCCGTCACGTGGCCGGCCGGCCCGGCCGATGCCGGCCGGAGGTCGCCAGCAGGCCGGGGCCGGGCCGGCGCGGCCCGCTTTGCGGGCCGCCTTGACGGCGCCAGACGCGCCGCCGCTGACCCGCCCGACGTTTCGGCAACCGCGACCGAGCGCAAGAAGGTGAGCTGATGACTGTGGCTTCGGTGCCGGAGCATCTGTGGTCAGTGGACGACGTGGCTGCTTACCTGTGGGTGCCCGTCGAGACGCTGTACCAGTGGCGTAAGCGCAAGTACGGACCGCCGGCCGCCCGGGTCGGCAAACACCTGCGCTACGACCCGAACGACGTGCGGTCCTGGTTCCGCCAGAAGGCGGCCTGAGCGATGGCGCACATAGAGGACCGCTGGTATCGCACGGTGCGTCAAACCAACCGGGCGCGCTGAGCGGGTCAAATCAGATCTGTTCGGCAAAGGGCTGCGGTACCGGGTCCGCTATGTCGGACCGGACGGCAAGGAGCGGAAGAAGTCGTTCCCCGATCGGGCGAAGCGGGACGCCGAAGCGTTCATGGTGTCGGTTGAGTCCGACAAGCTTCGGGGTGCCTACGTCGACCCGGCGGCCGGGCGGATCACCTTCGCCGAGTATGCCGAGGAGTGGATGCGGACCCGAGCGCTTGACGAGTCCTCGCGGGAGAGCACTGAGTTTCGCGTCCGCAAACATCTACTGCCGTTCTTCGGCCACCGGCACCTATCGGCGATCAAGCCGGGCCAGATCCGCGAGTGGGACCGCAGCATGGTGGGCGTCCTCGCCCCGGCTACCCGCTCGGTGGTCTTCGCTCACCTGCGCTCGATCCTGGCCGCTGCTGTCGATGACGAGCGTATAGCCAAGAACTCCTGCTCGGCTCGCTCGGTGACACCACCTCGGGCCGTTCAGCGTCGGGTGGTGCCCTGGAAGCCGCACGAGGTCGCGGCACTCCGTGCCAACCTTCCCGAGCGGTACCGGGTTGCCGTCGACCTGGGCGCGGGCTGCGGGCTGCGTCAGGGCGAGATTTTGGGTCTCTCCGTCGATGACATCGACTTCGACGCAGGCTGGCTGCACGTGGTCCGGCAGGTCAAGTTCGTACGCTCCCGGCTCGTGTTCGGCCTACCCAAGACAGACCGGGACCGGCGGGTACCGCTCCCCAGCTCGGTCGCGAGCGCTGCGGGCGCATCTCGACCGGTTCCCGCCTGTGGAGATCACTCTTCCGTGGGAGGACCCGACCGCCGATGAGCGGCGGACTGTCGCCCTGGTCCTCACCACCACCCGCAATGCCGCGATCCGCCGGAGCACCTTCGATGAGCGGGCGTGGCGTCCGGCTGTCACGGCGGCCGGCATGGTTCCGACCCGTGCCACCGGAATGCACGCTCTACGCCACTTCTACGCCTCAGCGCTCCTGGACGCGGGGGAGAGCATCAAGGCCCTGGCGTCCTACCTCGGGCACACCGACCCCGGATTCACTCTCCGGGTCTACACCCACCTCATGCCGTCTAGCGAGGAACGCACCCGCCAGGCGACCGACAACTTCTTTCCTGAGGTAGACGGGAGCGAGGGTGACGCCCTGGGGACGCCCTGAGGGCCATGATCGCTCATATCTCCGCAGTTCAGAGGCGGTGTGGTGTTCAGAATCCGGCGTACAGGTCGACTCGTCCGTCGCCCACCAGGTCAGTCACCCTCGTAAGGTGGCTGACCTGGTGTTGCTTCGGGTGCTGCTGGTCGTGGTCGGTCGTCTACACCCAGCGCCGGCTCGCCACAGCGTCGGGCTTGATTGCGAGCGTGTCCGCTATGGCAACTGCCATCGAAGACTTCGCGCTGGGTTCAAGCGGAAACCCGCGGCGGCCAACTGCGGCCGTCTGATGGGCGCGCCGGCTTTAGCTCCAGAGCTCATAGGATAATGGTTGATTGCCGACGTTTCGCGCGGTCTTGTGCCGCAAGCGCGCCCCGGCAGATCTGGTCGTCAGGTTGACCGCACCGGGCATTGCGGCGTTACCCCCGATCAATGTGGCCCCACGCATTCCATCGACGTGTTAATATCTCTGCCACTGATGATCATCAACGCGTCACACGGTGGAATAGGGGAGTGTTCGTGGAAAATGTCCGCAAAGCTGGCCAACGAGGCCTCAGTGGGTTTGGCCGACAAATCACATTCCGCTTGACTTCGCGGTGGTGGACCGCTCGGTTCTTCGCGCCGCTCGCGCTCTTCGCGGTCCTTGCCGCACCGTTGGCCGCACCGGCGCAGGCGGCGACGCCGCAGCGCGCCGCCAGTGCGGCGGCCGCGGCAGATCCGCTCGACGACTGCTGGTTCATTTACTCCTACGTCAGCGGCCTGTTCGTCAGCGCGCGCCACAACGTGAGCGGATCCCCGCTGCAAGCCAGCGCTGCTCAGCCAGGGACGTGGGAGCGGTTTTGCATTTGGCCATGGGGTTATGACGAACTGGGTTTCCAGCTCTACGCCATCCGGGCGGAATCAGTATACAAGTTCGTAAGCGCAAGGTTAAATGTGACCAATTCCCCGCTGCGGGCCAGCGCCGACAGCATTTCAACCTGGGAGCTGTTTAGATTTAGGTACAATTCCTCCGATGGGTCCTATTCTCTCGTTGCCCATAACCAGAAGTTCGTCAGTGCACGGTTGAATTCGACCGGCGCCCCGCTGTGGGCGAGCGCTTCCATCCCCAGCACGTGGGAGAAGTTCTATCTCACGCACTGACCTACATCAGGATCGCGCCTCTGTCCCGTCTGTCATCGACCCGCCCCGCTGGGGAACGCGCCGCTGCCCGACCCGGCACGTCATCTAGGGAGCGGGGCCGGTCAAGGGTGGAGCGTGTGTGCGGCGTCGGGGTCAAGGCTGGGCCGTAGGCCCACCCCGGTAGGGGCTTGGCCTTGACGCCGGCGCCGTGGACGCCCTCCTGCTGAGTGGCGGAAGTCGGTGTTGTGGGTGGCCGCCCTGGGAACCGGCAGTCCGACGAACAACGTCGACCCGTGGCCCGCGAGCCTGCGCCGCACCACGACAGCGACTGGCGCGCCTCGAACTGTCTGCGCCGAATGCGCCCGACGTAACCGTATGCGTTCAGCGGCGACTGCTCGTATCGCCGCGACCACGGGGTAGGTCGTTCTAGGCTCCGACATGTGGCGTCGGCGTGCCCTTGTCGAACTGGCACACAGTTCCGGTCAGCGCCTCTGTCGAACATGCCCTCCAGCGAGCCCAAGCGGAGAGGAAGGCACGCATGGCCGTCAAGACCAAGACTCGTCCGGGCACCACGGAGGTCCGGCCGTTCACGGTGGAAATTCCCCAGGCGGACCTCGACGACCTGAAAAGGCGGATCGCGGCCACCCGATGGCCGGAAAAGGAAACCGTCGACGACCAGTCGCAGGGCGTGCCACTCGCGATGATTCAGGCCGTCGCCCGCTATTGGGAGAACGAGTACGACTGGCGCAAGGTCGAGGCGCGGCTGAACGCCGTACCGCAGTTCATTACCACCATCGACGGGGTGGACATCCACTTCATTCACGTCCGCTCGAAGCACGAGGACGCGCTGCCGCTCATCGTGACGCACGGGTGGCCGGGTTCGGTGATCGAGCAGATGAAAATCATCGAACCGCTCACCGATCCCACGGCGCACGGCGGGAGCGCGTCGGATGCCTTCCACCTGGTGATCCCGTCACTGCCCGGCCACGGTTTCTCGGGCAAGCCGACCTCGCCGGGCTGGAACCCGGAGAAGATCGCGACCGCTTGGACCGAGCTGATGAAGCGTCTCGGCTACTCGCGGTTCGTCGCGCAGGGCGGCGACTGGGGTGCGGTCGTCGTGGACCAGATGGGTGTGCAGGCGCCTCCGGAGCTGCTCGGCATCCACACCAACATGCCCGGGGCGGTCCCACCCGAGATCGACCTGCTGTTCCAGGGCGACACCACGGGCGCGAACAACGCCATGGGTTCGCTGCCATCCGGTCTGTCCGACGACGAAATGCGTGCTGCCGAGGAAGTCAACTTCGTCTGGAAGCACGTGGCCTATGCCCTCATGATGGCGACGCGTCCGCAGACGCTGACCGGGCTGGCGGACTCTCCGGTCGGCCTGGCGGCTTTCCTGCTCGACCATGACGCGAAAAGTCTGGATCTGATCTCGCGGGTGTTCGACGGGGCCAACGAGGGCCTCACCCGCGACGACATCCTGGACAACATCTCGCTCTACTGGCTGACGAACACCGCGATCTCCGCGTCCCGTCTGTACGCGGACAACAAGCTGTCATTCTTCGCCACCAAGGGCGTGAACGTCCCGGTCGCCGTGAGCGTCTTTCCCGACGAGCTCTATGAGGCACCGCAGAGTTGGGCCGAGCAGGCGTATCCCAACCTCATCTACTACAACAAGCTCGACAAGGGCGGGCACTTCGCGGCCTGGGAACAGCCGAAGATCTTCTCCGAGGAGCTGCGTACCGCCTTCCGGTCGCTTCGCTAGATGGCCGTGTTCGGGCGTCCACACCTGCCCCCGCTCGACGGGGCGGTCGAGTGGCTCAACTCCGAGCCACTCGGCCCCGCCGAGC
This sequence comes from Micromonospora coriariae, assembly GCF_900091455.1. NCBI lineage: Bacteria > Bacillati > Actinomycetota > Actinomycetes > Micromonosporales > Micromonosporaceae > Micromonospora > Micromonospora coriariae. Next base: position 4,330,851 of record NZ_LT607412.1, read on the forward strand.
TGGGCGGGCGCGTCGTCCTCGTGAACTTCTGGACGCTGACCTGCATCAACTGGCTGCGCCAGGAGCCGTACGTGCGCGCGTGGGCGCAGGCGTACCGCGACGACGGGCTGGTCGTTCTCGGAGTGCACACGCCGGAGTTCTCGTTCGAGCACGACGTCGACCAGGTGCGACAGGCGATCAGCGCGCGCGGGATCGGCTACCCGGTCGCGGTCGACAACGACTACGCGATCTGGAGAGCCTTCGGCAACCAGTACTGGCCGGCGCTCTACTTCGTCGACGCGGTCGGTGTCATCCACGACCAGCAGTTCGGCGAGGGACGCTACGAGCAGTCGGAGCGTGTCATCCAGCAGTTGCTCGGCATCGAGCGCGGGCTCGTCCCCGTCGAAGGACTCGGGGTGGAGGCGGAGGCCGACTGGGCTCTCCTGCGTACGCCCGAGACGTACCTCGGTTTCGAGCGTGGTGAACACTTCGCGTCGCCGAACGACGCCGTGCTCGACGAACGCCGCGCGTACCAGGTCCCCGAGAGCCTGAGCCTCAACCAGTGGGCCCTCGCGGGGGAGTGGACGATCGGGTCGGAGCGTGTCGTGCTCGGCCAGGCCGGCGGGAAAATCGCCTTCCGGTTCCACGCGCGCGACGCGCATCTCGTGCTGTCTTCCGGGGCGGGACAGCCCATCCCGTTCCGCGTGCTGCTCGACGGCGTTGCTCCCGGCCCGTCGCACGGCGTCGACGTCGACGAGGACGGCAACGGCGTACTCCAGGACGGCCGCCTCTACCAGCTCGTACGCCAACAGGGCACGGTCCGTGAGTCGGCCCTGGAGATCACGTTCGGCGAGCCGGCCGCCGAGGCGTACGTCTTCACCTTCGGATAGGCGCGGCCACTCCCGCCAGCGCGGCCGGGATAGTGTCGACTGCTGTGACAACGCCCGAGATCACCATCGCCACGTCAGCGGACCGCGACGCGGTGGTCGGTTCGCTGGTCGCCGCGTTCGTCAAGGATCCCGTGCTGCGGTACCTGTTCCCGGACGAGGACACCTACCCGCGGTACGCCGCCGCCTTCTTCGGCCATCTCTTCGACAAGCGGGTGCACAGGTCGTCGATCTGGACGATCGGCGGAGGCGCCTCGGTCGCCATCTGGGAGCCGCCGGCCGAGCCGCCAACCCCCGGGGACGGATCGCCGGACAGCGGGTTCGCCGCTCATTTCCCGGCCGACGTGCTGGCCCGCGTTCAGGGCTATGACAGGGCCGTGCATGCCGCCCTGCCGGCGCTCCCGTTCTGGTATCTCGGCGTCCTGGGCACGCACCCCGACAGCGCCGGACGGGGTTGGGGGCGCGCCGTCATGAGGGCCGGGTTGGATCGCGCCGCCGCGGACGGTCTGCCGGCGATCCTGGAGACCAGCAACCCGGCCAACGTCGAGCTGTATCGCCGCGCCGGCTGGGAGGTGGTGGACTCCCTGTCGGAGCCCGTCCCCACCTGGATCATGCGGCAACCCTTAGTTGGTAACGGCAAGTGTCCAAGATCTGCGGATGGCCGCCGGTGGCGTGAGGTCATCGGCTGAAGATGCGGGCGTAGATCTCGTCGATGACGTCGTTCTTCGCCAGGCTGTAGTCGCCGGGCCGCTGCGCGGTCTGCCGCGCGAGGCGACGCTTGGTCGTGGCGTACAGCTCCCGGTCGTCCGGATGCGACCGCAGCCAGTCCCGGAAGAGCCGATGCCGGACGGGTTCCGGCGCGCCCCGCGGCCAGACGTGCAGGTTGACGTCCTCCGCCGGGCTGACGAGCATCCGGTGTCCGTGCCACCAGGGCTCCCGGAGAACGAGCCGGTACCCGAGCCGTTCCAGGGCGGGGAGATAGGTGGACTCCTCCGCTGTGTCCTCGACTGTGAGGTCGATGTCGATGACGGGCTTGGCCGCCAAACCCGGCACCGACGTGGACCCGACGTGCTCCACACCGATGATCAGGCCACCCAGCGCCCCGGTCAGCAACGCGCGGACGGCGGCGAAGCGACCCACCCACTCGGGGTCGTAGTCCTCGATGACGACCGACTGCCACGTCCGTGGTGGCTCACCCACCAGGCCGGCGCCCACCTGCTCGGGGCTGCCATGGAAGCGTTGCACGATGTCTTGCGGATACTCGGCCACGTCAACCTCCGGAAAGAAGCAAAGTCCGCCAGGGTACGACACCGGGGACCGCTGCCGCCGCGACGGGGCGACCCGGGGTTCGCCGCCCACCCGATCAATACGGGCACCGGATGTCGGGTGCGCCATCGGCCCCGCGACCTAGCGTCAGTGCTCGAAAGGGAAGGAGGCCCGGGTGCTGGAGCGGCTCAACGAGGCCATGGCGTACATCGAGCGCCACCTCGACCAGCGGATCGAGGTGGCCGAGCTGGCGCGGATCGCGGTGACGTCGGAGTACCACTTCCGGCGGCTGTTCTCCGCGTTGGCCGGCATTCCGCTGTCGGAGTACATCCGGCGGCGTCGGCTCACCGTCGCAGGCGCGGACGTGCTGGCGGGGGAGCGGACGCTGCTCGACATCGCGGTGCGCTACGGCTACGGCTCGGCCGAGGCGTTCGCCCGTGCGTTCCACGCCGTGCACGGTGTGACGCCCGGCGAGGCCCGGCGTACGGGGGCGGCGCTGCGCGCCCAGCCCCGGATGTCCTTCCGTCTCACCGTCGAAGGGAGCGGCAGCATGGAGTATCGAATCGTCAGCAAGGAGGCGTTCACCCTGGTGGGACGCAGGGCCCGGGTCCCGCTCGTGCATGAGGGGATGAACCCGGCGATCGTCGCGTTCATCAGGGGCATCGACCGGGAGACCGTCGGGCGGATCGAGGCGCTCTCCGATCAGGAGCCGAGCGGCGTCGTCAACGTCAGCGACAACCTCGCCGGCAGTCGGGCGGAGGGCACCGAGCTGGACTACTGGCACGGGGTGGTCACCGGAGCCGCACCGCCGGACGACCTGGATGCGCTGCCGGTGTCGGCCGGGGCATGGGCGGTCTTCACGACCTCCGGCGCGTTCCCGCAGGCGGTGCAGTACCTGTGGCGGGACGTCTTCACCCAGTGGTTCCCGTCCAATCCGTACCGCAGCCGGCCCGGTCCGGAGATCTCCCGGGTGCGGGTGTCCCCGGATGGGGGCCAGGCGGACGCGGAACTGTGGATTCCGGTCGAACGGGTCCCCACCCCTATGTAGATATCCGATACAGTGGCCGGATGCGGATCACCATTCCGGTCGCGAAGGTGCTGGCGGCGTTGCTCGCCGAGCCCGGCGTGGAGCGGTACGGGCTGGACCTGATGCGGATGACCGGCCTGCCCAGCGGCACCCTCTATCCGGTGCTGCACCGGCTGCGGGCGGCCGGCTGGCTGGCTGGCGACTGGGAGGCGATCGACCCCGTCGCGGTCGGCCGGCCGGCCCGCCGCTACTACCGGCTCACCGCGCAAGGGGTGGCGGAGGCCCGTCGGGCGCTCGCCGACCTGCGGGCCGTCATCCCCGACGGCCGACCCTCCTGGGGCGGCACCGGGCCAACCGAAGCACCGGCATGGTGACCCGCCGCGCCGCCGAGCTGCTGTTGGCGATGGCCGCTCGCCGCTGGCCCGCCGACATCCGCGACGACCTGCGCCGCGAGTGGACCGCCGAGCTGCACGTGCTCGCCGCGAGCGGGCGGCGGACGAAGATGGTCGGGTTCGCGATGAGCCTCGCTGTCAGCCGGGCCGGCGCCCCGCTCGTCGACCGCACCGTGCTGCACCGGCGGGCCCGGCGCACCGCGGCCGCGCTGCTGCTGTCTCCGCTCGCCAGCGTCGGGATCGTGGTCGTCACCGGGCTGGCCCTGCACCCGATCCAGCGCTGGCTGATGGGAATGATCTGGTCGGATCGGACGCAGAAGCAGATCTGGACGGTGCTCATCGTCGGGCTGGCGGTCCTGCTGGCGGTGTTCGCCGCCCGATGGGCCCGGCACACCGCACTCCACGGCCCGCTGCGCATCGCGCTCGGTGTGGTGCTCCCCATCGGTGCGGCCGCGGTCCCCCTCCTGTACGTGATCTACCCGAACGACGTGGCCCGCGTCGTACCCGGTCTGCTGCTCTGGCTGGCCGGCCTGACGCTGGCCCTCTGGGCGGCGGCGAGCCTCGCCGCCCGCGAGCAGGTCCGCGCGGCCTGGTGGGTGGGCGTCCTCGGTGCGCTCGTCGCCGCCGACCTCGCGGTCATCCTCGCCGTGGTCGACAGCATCCCGGGCGGCACCGCCGCCGGTCCGGTGATCGGCGCGATTCCACTGGACAGCGTCGACCGGACCTCCGCGCCGCTGTGGCTCTTCGCCTCGTGGACGGACTGGAACTTCGGCCTGCCCCGGCCCATCCAGTGGGAGATCTTCCTCATCACCAACAAGGTGCTGGTGGAGCCCATGCTCTACCTGGCCTGCATGCCGTACGCGCTCGCGTACACGATCCGGGCGGCCCGGTCGGCGCCCGCCGCGCCGGTCGCCCTCGCCCCGGCCCCGTCGTCGGTCTGACCCGCGCACGCTCAGCCGGGCACGTCGTCCCACGTCGTGCCCGGCGGCAGGTAACCGGCCGACTGGTTGTCGCGCAGCGCGTAGGCGAGGACCAGCAGGGCGTGCGCGTCCAACTCGGGCAGGCGGTCCATCGGAAACCACCGCACGGCCAGCGACTCGTCGTCGTTCACCCGGGCGGTGCCGGCCACCACCCGGCAGACGAAGCCCAGATTGAGGTACTCGCAGCGATCCCCGTTGGGGTAGGTGTGCGGGTGCGAGACGGCGCTGGACAGCCGTACCGGCACCACGTCCAGGCCGGTCTCCTCCCGCACCTCGCGGACCAGCGCGGTGGCCGGCTGCTCGCCCGGCTCGACGAAACCGCTGATCACCGACCAGCGCCCGTCGTCGGCGCGCTGACCGAGCAGCAGCTCACCGGCGTCGTTGCGGACCACGGCGCTGACGCTGGGCAGCCACAGCAGATCGTGGCCGACGTGCTTGCGCATCCGCAGGATGTAGTCCGGTACCGCCATCGGGCGATCATAGGCCGCGACCATGCGGCCGCCGCCGCCCCGCGCCGCCGCGCCGGGGTCAGGCCAACCAGCCGACGGTACGACGAAAGCCTCGTCCTACCCGTCTCACCTGCACTTCTTTCGGCGTTCCGACCCGAGGCGCGGAAAGCGGCTCTACTGTGGAGAAGGTCGGCGACTTGTGTGATCCGGTGGCGGCCGGCTGGATCGCAGTGCACAGTGATTCCCATGAGCGACAGCGAACGTGGTGGGCAGTTCTACTGGTGCACCCGACACCACCGGGTCGAGACGGACGCCGACGTGTGCCCGGCGACGCATGTCCTCGGCCCGTACGACTCGGCGGCCGACGCGGAGAACGCCCTGCAACGGGTGCAGGAGCGGAACGAGGCGTGGGACGCCGAGGACGCCCGTTGGGCCGGGGAGGACAGGTAGACGGCGCGGGACGGCTCGCGCCGCGGTATTTCGTGCTCCGCGAGGACGCACGCGAGAGCACGTCCCCAAGGAGGGAACCACGATGGCCGAAGCACAGCAGGCCACCACCCGCCCGGCCGCCCGACGTACCACCCCGAAGAAGACCGCCGCGGCAGAGCGGAACACGGCGGCGAGCCGGACCACCCCCGTGCGCAAGTCCACCACGGCTGCGACGAAGGCGCCGGCCCGCAAGGCGGCCGGCGGTGCGGGGCGTGCCCCGGCCAAGAAGACCACCACGGCGGCCAAGGCCCCGGCGAAGAAGGCCGCCACCAAGACCTCCACCGCGGCCAAGAAGGCGCCGGCGAAGGCCTCGACCGCCACCCGCAAGACGACCACCGCCGCGAAGCGTGCCCCGGCGTCGGCGGCGAAGAAGACCACCGCCGCCGCGAAGAAGACCACGACCAGCACGGCGCGGAAGACCGCCGGTACGGCGAAGAAGACGACCGGCGCCGCGAAGAAGACCACCAGCGCCGCGAAGAAGACGACCGGCGCCGCGAAGAAGACCACCACGTCGGCGGCCAGGAAGACCACCGCCGCGGCGAAGGCGCCGGCGCGCAAGGCCGCGACCAAGGCGTCCACCGCGAAGAAGACGGCCGCCAAGAAGGCCCCGGCGAAGAAGACGGCGGCGAAGAAGACCGCGTCGACCGGCCCGAGCGGCGGTGCCCGCAAGGCTCCCGCGAAGAAGGCCCGGGCCGCGAGGTCGACCGCCACCTCGTCGACCACCGCCCGCAAGGCGGCGGCGAAGAAGGCCCCGGCGAAGAAGACCGTGGCGGCCAAGGCTCCGGCCCGCAAGGTGACCGCCCGCAAGTCACCGGCACGTCCGGTCGCCGCCCGGGCCACCGCCCCGCACGGCACACGGACCACCGCGCGGAAGGCGACCGGCTGACCGTAGGCCACAGCAACTCGGCGCTGCCCGGCACGCCGGCCCGACATCTCGGCCGGTCACCGGAAGCGGATCACCGGCGGCGCTGTCAGGATTGACCCGTGGTCATCCGACGCGTACTCGCGCCCCGCATCGACTTCGGCGCGCTGCGCCGCGAGCTCGGCTTGCCGGAGGGGTTTCCGGCCGCCGCCCAGAAGGAGGCCGACGAGGCCGCCGCCGCACCGCCGCGGCCGCCCGCCGATCGCACCGACGTGCCGTTCGTGACGGTCGACCCGGCGACCTCACGGGACCTTGACCAGGCGATGCACCTCGCCCGCCGACCGGGCGGCGGCTACCGGGTGCGGTACGCGATCGCGGACGTCGCCGCGCACGTCCGCCCGGGCGGCGCCCTGGAGGCGGAGACCTGGCGGCGGGGGCAGACCGTCTACCTGCCCGACGGGCACGTGCCGCTGCACCCGCTGACGCTCAGCGAGGGCGCCGCCAGCCTGCTGCCCGACGACGACCGGGCGGCGGTGGTCTGGACCATCGACCTGGACGCCGACGGCGGCACGGTGGCTGTCGAGCTGGAACGCGCCCTGGTCCGCAGCCGGGCCAAGCTGGACTACTCCGGGGTGCAGGCGGCGGCCGACGCCGGTCGGCTGCCCGAGCCGATCGCGCTGCTACCCGAGATCGGTGACCGGTTGACCGCCCGGGGCCTGCGTCGTGGCGCCATCAACCTGCCGCTGCCCGAGCAGGACGTGGAGCCCGACGGCGACGGCTGGCGGCTGGTGCTGCGCGGACCGGTGCCCATGGAGGAGCACAACGCGCAGATCTCGCTGCTGACCGGGATGGCCGCCGCCGGCATCATGCTGGCCGGAGGGATCGGCCTGTTGCGCACAATGCCGGCGCCGAAGCCCGAGGCGGTGCAGCGGTTGCGGGCCGCCGCCGCGCCGCTGGGCGTGCACTGGCCGGACGGCATCGGCCCGGGCGAGGTGATCGCCGAGCTGGACGCCGCCCAACCACGAGCCGCCGCGTTCATCGACCAGGCGGCCGAGCTGATGCGCGGCGCGGCGTACACCGCGTTCGACGGGACGCTGCCCGAGCAGCCGGAGCACGGCGGTGTGGCGGCCGCGTACGCCCACGTCACGGCGCCGTTGCGGCGCCTGGCCGACCGGTACGCCACGGAGGTCTGCCTGGCCCTGCACGCGGGCCGGCCGGTGCCCGACTGGGCGCGCGCCGCGCTGCCCCGACTGCCCGAGGTGATGGCCACGACCGACCGGACCGCCTCGGCGGCCAGCCGGGGTGCCGTCGAGCTGGCCGAGGCGGTGCTGCTGGCGCACCGGGTGGGTGAGACCTTCGACGCGGCGGTGCTGGACGTGGACGCCCCACCGAACGGCCGGTCCCGCCCCCGCCCGCCCGGCGGAACGGTGGCCCTGGACGCCCCGCCGGTACGCGCCCGCTGCCTCGGCGAGCTGCCGCTCGGCGAACGGGTCCGGGTCCGACTGGTCACGGCCGACCCGGCGGACCGCACGGTCCTGTTCGAGCTGGCCTGACCCGGCTGCGGCGGGCGGCAGCGGGGATTGTCACAGCGCCTGGCGCTGCTGCCGGACCGGGCGGTTTGCGAGGATGGGCCAATGGCATACGACGCGAGCACGCTGCCCGACGTGTCCGGGCTGACGGTCGGCATCATCGGCGGCACCGGCGACCAGGGGCGGGGCATCGCCTACCGGTTCGCCCGGGCCGGGCAGACGGTGCTGATCGGCTCCCGGTCCGCGGAGCGGGCCGCCGAATCCGCCGCCGAGATCGCCGCCCTGCCCCGGATGCCGGCCGACGCCAGCATCACCGGCGCCGCCAACGACGAGGTGGCCCGCCGTAGTGACGTGGTCATCATCGCGGTGCCGTGGGACGGGCACGCCGCGACCGTCGCCGCTCTCGCCGAGCCGCTCGCCGGCACGATCGTCGTCGACTGCGTCAACCCCCTCGGCTTCGACAAGCAGGGCCCGTACGCGCTGACCGTCCCCGAGGGCAGCGCCGTGCAGCAGGCCGCCGCGTTGCTGCCCGACTCCCGGGTCTGCGCGGCGTTCAACCATGTCAGCGCTCCGCTGCTGGCGGACCCCGAGGTCGACCGGATCGACCTGGACGTGCTGATCTGCACCGAGGACCGCGAGTTGGTCGACGTGGTCGGCGCGCTCGCCGCCCGGATCCCCGGGATGCGCGGCATCTACGCGGGGCGGCTGCGCAACGCCCACCAGATCGAGGCGTTCACCGCCAACCTGATCGCCATCAACAAGCGGTACAAGGCGCACGCCGGCATCCGCGTCACCGACCTCTGAGCACGCAGCACCCACCGGTGAGTCTGTTTGTCTGGCGTCCGATGGGCGGTGGGTGTCTCGTCGACCTGCCGCTTGTCGTGGCTCAAGGGTCGCTGTCACGTGCGCCGGTGGTACTGGTTGCGGCGGGGGAGTTGGTCGGGGTCGAGCCAGGCCGGTGGGACGAACTCCGGGTGGCCGTCGCCGCCGAGGCGGACGGTCCAGTCGCCGTGGTGGATGTGTCGGTGGTGGTGTGCGCAGAGCAGCACGGCGTTGGCCAGGCTGGTGCTGCCGCCGTCGGCCCAGTGCTGGATGTGGTGGGCGTCGCACCAGCGGGGTGGGCGGTCGCAGCCGGGGAAGGCGCAGCCGCGGTCGCGTAGGACCAGGGCGCGTCGCAGCGGCCCGGTGACGAGCCGGCGTTGCCGGCCCACGTCGAGCGGTTGACCGGCGCCGCCGAGGACGGCGGGCAGGATGCCCGCGTCGCAGGCGAGCCGGCGGACCGTCTCCGGGGTGAGCCGGAGGCCGGTGTCCAGGGTGCCGACGTTGAGCTGCCGAGCCAACGGGTCGAAGCTGGTCGTGACGACGATCTGGGCGGGCTCGCCGCCGTGTTCGGGGAGGTCACCGATGCGCAGGGTGAGCCGGCAGAGATCGGCGAGCGCGTCATGGCGGCGTTGTCCGGGGGTACGCGGGTCGTCCGGGCCCGGCGGCGCGGTCAGCGGGTCGATCGCGGCGCGCAGCAGGGCGGCGGTCTCGGCGTCGAGGCTGCCGGTGAGCCGGAGACGGCCGTCGTGCAGCTCGGACAGGGTGACGTGGCGGTCTCGGGCGGATCGGTGGGCCTCGGCTTCCAGGGCGGCCCGGCCGGCGGCTTCCGCGACCTCCGGGGCGACGTGGTCGAGGATCCGTGTGCCCAGCTTGCGCAGGAGGGTCGGATCGAACTGACCGGCCCACTCGACGAGCACGCCGACGGCCTTGTCGGCGGCCTCGGCACCAGCGGTGGCGTGCACCGTGCCGACCGTGTCGCCGATGACCCGGGCCTGCTCCAGGCTGATGGCCCCATCGGCCAGCGCGCGGCGCACTCCCTGGGCGCCGGCGTCCAGCGTGGCGGCCAGGTCGACCAGCCGCCGGGCGGTGGGAACGGTGAGCCGCAGCCGGTCACGTAACCAGACCGCCGTCGAGGACGCGCCCTGCGCGCCGGCCGTGCCTCGGCCGTCCAGCTCCCGCACCAGGACCAGTTTCACGGCTGCCAGGCGCTGCTCGAGCCGGTGCGCGGCGTCGAGCGCCGCGATGAGGTCATGCTCCGCAAGGGCCCAGCTGGCCACGTCGAGGCACGCCGCCACCGCGTCCTCCGCCTGCGCCAACTCCTTGACCACGACCCGAGACTAGAACAGGTGTACGACAGCTTCAGTCACCATGATCGATTGACTGCCGCTGCCGCTGCCGCTGCCGCGCACCGGGGACAGCGAGGCAGGCACCGCGACCCGCGGCGGGGCCGGCCGGCGAGCGGAAACGCCGGCGCCGGCCGGCCCGTGCCGTGGACCGTCCTAGAAGGTGTGCTCGGCGGCCGGGAACTCGCCGCCGCGGACCTCGTCGGCGAAACGGCGGGTGGCGTCGGTGAGGGCGCCGGCCACGTCCGCGTACCGCTTCACGAAGCGTGGTGCCTTGCCGGTACGCAGGCCGGCCATGTCCTGCCAGACCAGCACCTGCGCGTCGGTGGCCGGGCCCGCCCCGATGCCGACAGTGGGGATCGGCAGTTCGTGGGTGACCTGCTTGGCCACCTCACCCGGCACCATCTCCAGCACCACCGCGAACGCGCCCGCCTCGGCCACCGCCCGCGCGTCGGCCAGCACCTCGTCGGCCGCGTCGCCCCGGCCCTGCACCCGGTAACCGCCCAGGGTGTGCTCGCTCTGCGGGGTGAAGCCGATGTGCGCCATCACCGGGATACCCGCGCCGACGATCGCGGCGATCTGCGCGGCGCAGCGGCGGCCACCCTCCAGCTTCACCGCGTGGCAGCCACCCTCCTTCATGAACCGGACGGCGGTGCGCAGGGCCTGGGTCGGGCCCTCCTCGTACGAGCCGAACGGCAGGTCGCCGACGATGAGTGCCTGCCGGGTCGCCCGTACCACGGCCCGCACCAGCGGGAGCAGTTCATCGGCGGTGACCGGCAGGGTGGTCTCGTAGCCGAACACGTTGTTCGCGGCCGAGTCGCCGACCAGCAGCACCGGAACTCCGGCCTGGTCGAAGATCGCCGCCGTGTACTGGTCGTACGAGGTGAGCATCGGCCACCGTTCGCCGCGCTCCTTGGCGGCGATCAGGTCGCGGGTACGGACCCGTCGCGTGGCCGGCCCGCCGTACAGGGCGGTCACCTCGTTCGGAGTGGACTCCACCATCACTGTCTCCCTTCCTCGAGGCCGCCTGCGCGGTCCCCGGGTTCCACAGCGATCGTCGCACCGCGAAAGGGGATGACGGCAGAGCGCAGTGCGAGATGTCACTCCACCGCACCCGGGCGACTCAGCCGTGCTCGCGCCACCGGTTGGTGATCGGCAACCGGCGGTCCCGCCCGAACGCCTTCATCGAGATCTTCGCGCCCGGAGCGGACTGCCGTCGCTTGTACTCGGCGGTATCCACCAGCCGCAGCACCTTGTCCACCACCGCCGGGTCGTGACCCGACTCGACCAGCCCGTCCCGGCCGAGGTCACCATCGACGTATCCGATCAGGATCGGGTCCAGCACGTCGTAGTCGGGCAGGGTGTCGCTGTCCAACTGGCCCGGGCTCAGCTCGGCGCTCGGCGGCTTGCCGATCGAGTTCTCCGGGATCGGGGCGGTCGCACCCCGCCGGATCGCGTCCGCGTTGCGCCACTTCGCCAGCCGCCAGACCAGCGTCTTCCAGACGTCCTTGATGGGGTTGAAGCCGCCCACCGAGTCGCCGTACAGGGTGGAGTAGCCGACCGCCAGCTCGCTCTTGTTGCCGGTGGTCAGCACCAGGTGGCCCTCCTGGTTCGACAGGGCCATCAGGATCACGCCGCGTACCCGGGCCTGGAGGTTCTCCACCGCCACACCGGACAGCGACAGGTTGGCCAGGAAGCCGTCCACCATCGGCTGGATCGGCTCCACGCGGTAATCCAGCCCGGTGCGCTTGGCCAGGTCGGCGGCGTCCTCCCGGGAGTGCTCCGAGGAGTGCTGGCTGGGCAGCGACACCCCGACCACCCGGTCCGGGCCGAGCGCGTCGACGGCGAGCGCGGCCACCACCGCGGAGTCGATGCCGCCGGAGAGGCCGAGCACCACCGACGGGAACCGGTTCTTGTTGACGTAGTCGCGCAGGCCGAGCACCAGCGCCTGCCACACCTCGGCCTCGTCGGCCACCGGCTCGATCAGCCCGCCGGTCGCGGCCGGGCCGGACGGCGCGGGCGGAATGGCGTCCACCGTGCTGCGCACCACCCGCATGCCGTCCGCGACGGCCTCCACGGCTGGTGCGTCGGCGGCGGCCGGCAACTCGACGTCGTGCACGAGCAGGTGCTCGACGAACTGCGGGGCCCGGGTGAGCAGCTCACCGTCGGCGCCCACGATCATCGAGTCGCCCTCGAAGACCAGCTCGTCCTGGCCGCCGATCATGTTGACGTACGCGATGGCGGCGCCGGCCTCGGCGGCCCGGCGGCGGACCAGCGGCAGCCGGATGTCGTCCTTGTTCAGCTCGTACGGCGAGCCGTTGATGTTGACCACGAGGCCGACCCGGGCCTGCCGGGCGGCGGCGAACGGACCGCCGGCCTGCCACAGGTCCTCGCAGATGGTCAGCGCGACGTCCACCCGGCCGATCCGCACGACGGTCAGCGTGTCACCGGAGACGAAGTAGCGGTCCTCGTCGAAGACGCCGTAGTTGGGCAGGTGGTGCTTGAAGTAGCGGGCGGCCACCGAGCCCCGGTGCAGCAGGGCGGCGGCGTTGCGGGCGCCCCGGCCCGGCTCGGCGTCCCCACTGACCTGCGGCGGCCCGTCGGCGTCCAGGTAGCCGACCACGACCGGCAGCTCGCCGAGGCCGTCCGCCGCGAGGTCGGCGGCGAGCCGCTCCAGGGCGGCCCGGGACGCGGCGACGAAGGACCGCCGGAAGACCAGGTCCTCGACCGGGTACCCGGTCAGCATCATCTCCGGAAAGAGCACCAGCTGGGCGCCGGCGTCGGCGGCCTGGCGTGTCCAGCTGCGGACCAGGTCGGCGTTGCCGGCGAGGTCGCCGACGCTCGGGTTGACCTGGGACAGGGCGAGACGCAGGGTGGGCATGCCCTCATCTTGCCCCAGCCGCTCGGGGCCGACACGGCGCCCGGCGGGAGATGCGGGCCACGCCCCGGTGGGCTCAGCCACCCACCGGCCGGTCGGCTTCCGTCGGGCCGCCGTCCGCGTGCGCGGGCACCTCGGCGGGCGCGGCGGGACGGTGTCCGGGCGTTGGCGTAACGTCGGCGTAACCAGGCCCGTGGAGACTGGTCGGTCAGGCCCGGCCGGCCCGGCCGGTGATGGCAAACAGGTGTCGCGAGGGGTGGAAGTGGACCGTCAGCAGGAGTTCGTCCTCCGTACGCTGGAAGAGCGGGACATCCGGTTCGTCCGGCTGTGGTTCACGGACGTGCTGGGCACGCTCAAGAGCGTGTCGGTGGCGCCGGCCGAGCTGGAGGCGGCCTTCGAGGAGGGCATCGGCTTCGACGGCTCGGCGATCGAGGGCTTCGCCCGGGTCTTCGAATCCGACATGGTCGCCATGCCCGATCCGACCACCTTCCAGGTCTTCCCGTTCGAGGGCGGGGTGAGCGGCGAGAGCGCCCGGATGTTCTGCGACATCCTGCTGCCCGACGGCGGGCCCTCCTGGGCCGATCCGCGGCACGTGCTACGCCGGGCGCTGTCCAAGGCCGCCGAGAAGGGCTTCACCTTCTACACCCACCCGGAGATCGAGTTCTTCCTGCTGGAGAACGGCCCGCAGGACGGCTCGGTGCCCACCCCGGTGGACACCGGCGGCTACTTCGAGCACACCACCCACGCCGTCGCCCGGGACTTCCGGCGGCAGGGCGTGCTGGCGCTGGAGCGGATCGGGATCTCGGTGGAGTTCAGCCACCACGAGGTCGCCCCCGGCCAGCAGGAGATCGACCTGCGCTACGCCGACGCGCTCACCACCGCCGACAACATCATGACCTTCCGGCACGTGGTCAAGGAGGTGGCGCTCTCCACCGGCGTGCAGGCCAGCTTCATGCCGAAGCCGTTCACCGACCAGCCGGGCAGCGGTATGCACACCCACCTGTCGCTGTTCGAGGGCGAACGCAACGCCTTCCACGACAGCGGCGACCCGATGAAGCTCTCCAAGGTGGCGAGGTCGTTCATCGCCGGCCTGCTGGTGCACGCCCGCGAGTACACCGCGGTCACCAACCAGTGGGTCAACTCGTACAAGCGGCTCTTCCCGCAGCACCTGCCGGACCGGATCACCGAGAGCCCGGCGTACGTCTGCTGGGGTCACCTGAACCGGTCCGCGCTCGTCCGGGTGCCGGCCTACGGCAAGCCCAACTCGGCCCGGGTGGAGGTCCGTTCGCTGGACTCGGCGGCCAACCCGTACCTCGCCTTCGCGGTGCTGCTCGGCGCCGGCATGAAGGGCATCGAGGAGGGCTACGAGCTGCCGCCGGGCGCCGAGGACGACGTCTGGTCGCTGACCAGCGCCGAGCGGCGCGCGATGGGGTACGAGGCGCTGCCGGAGAACCTCGCCGAGGCGATCGACGTGATGGCCGAATCCGAGCTGGTCGCCGAGGTGCTCGGCGAGCACGTCTTCGACTTCTTCCTGCGCAACAAGCGGGCCGAGTGGGAGCAGTACCGTCGCGAGGTCACCCCGTACGAGCGGCAGCGCTACCTGGCGCTGTAACCACGGGGCTGACGCCGTTGCGCGCTGCCGCTATCGTCTCGATCACCGCGCCGGTACCCCTCCGGGCGGAGAGTCGGGAGGCAGTCGGTGCTGGAGGATCTGCTCAGCGGTGCCTGGCAGAGCGTCGTGTTCGGGGTCGTCGGCGTGGGGCTGATGGCGGCCGGGTTCGGGTTGGTCGACCTGCTCACCCCCGGCCGCCTGCGGGACCTGATCTGGGTGGACCGCAACGCCAACGCCGGGCTGCTGCTCGCCGCCAACCAGTTGGGCATCGCCGGGATCGTCTTCACCGCGATCCTCACCAGCTACAGCGACTTCGGCAAGGGGCTCGCCTCCACAGTGGTGTTCGGGCTGGTCGGTCTGGCCATCATGGCGCTCGCCTTCGTGGTGCTCGACCTGCTCACCCCGGGCAAGCTCGGTGAGGTCATCTGCTCGCCGGAGCCGCACCCGGCGGCCCGGGTCAGCGCGGCCACCCACTTCGGCGCTGCGCTGATCGTCTGCGCCTGCATCGCCTGAGCCGCGTCGCCTGAGCCGCGTCGCCTGAGCCGCGTCGCCTCAGCGCGCGTCGCCTGAGCGCGGTCGTCGTACCCCGGCCGTAGCGTGCCGGGCATGAACCGCACGGACCGCCTCTACGCCCTGGTCGAGGAGCTGCGGGCGATGTCGCCGCGGCCGCGCAGCGCCCGCTGGCTGGCCGCGCGCAGAGGTGAGCAGCCGGACCATCGAGCGCGACATCGGCGCCCTGCAGGAGGCCGGCGTGCCGATCTGGGCGGAGCCGGGGCGCACCGGCGGCTACGTGCTGGACCGCGCCCGCACCCTGCCCCCGGTCAACCTCACCGCCGCCGAGGCGGTGGCGATGGCCGTCGCGCTGCACCGGCTCGCCGCCACGCCGTTCGCCGGGCCCGGCGCCACCGCGCTGCGCAAGCTGGTGGCGGTCCTGCCGGCCGCCGACGCGGCCGCGGCGCACCGGCTCGCGGGCCGGGTGCACCTGATCGGCGACGGGCCGGCAACGCCCGTCCCGGCCATCGTCGCCGACGCGGTCGCCGCGCGGCGGGTGCTGCGCATCCGGTACGCGGACCGCGACGGCGCCGATTCGGCACGCGACGTCGAGCCGCTCGGCTATCTCGGCAACCCTCGACACTGGTACCTGCTCGCCTGGTGCCGCCTGCGCGACGAGCTGCGCTGCTTCCGCACCGACCGGATCCGGGGCGTGCGGACGCTGCCCGAGGTGGTGTCCCGGGAGCTGCGGCCGGCGGATCTCGACATCCCTCAGGAACGGGTCCGACGGCTCAGCCTGGTCTGAGACCGACGGCGCGGGCGTGTCGTGCATCGCCCGGCCGGTGCGGACCCCGTCGGGTGGTCCGGAAACACCGACAGGACGGTGTCGCGGACGGCCCCGAGACTGCTCCTGACAACGGCCGAACGGCCGGCACGGGAAACCTGGAGGCAGCAGATGTCCACGACGCCCATCACCTGGTTCGAGATCGGCACCGATCGACCCGAGGAGGCGGAGCGCTTCTACGGCGAGCTGTTCGGTTGGACCTTCGAGGAGCAGGGCGGGGCCAACGGCGGGTCCTACCGCGTGACCGGGGCCGGTGGCGACACCGGAATCGGCGGGGCGATCCGGGCGACCGACGGCACGTCGCCGAACTACGCGGTGTTCTACGCCGAGGTGGCCGACGTGGCCCAGACCTGCCAGCGGGCCGAGGCGGCCGGCGGCAAGGTGCTGGTGGCGCCACGTACGGCGCCGAGCGGGCTCGCGTTCGCCCAGCTGCTCGACCCGGCCGGCAACCACCTCGGTGTGTTCACGCCCCCGCCCGCTCCCGCCGCCTGACGGTCTGGTCAGCGGCGGCCCCGCCCGGGTGCCGGGCGGGGCCGCCGACGGTCACTTGCCGGCCGTACCGTCGGGGCCGCCGTGACCGCCGTGACCGCCCGGCCCGCGGTGGCCGCCCGGGCCGGGGAAGACACCGGCCTCGACGGCCTTGGTGATCGCATCGGCCTGCTCCCGGGTGAGCTTGCCGTCCTTGACCGCCTGGTCCAACCGTTCCTTGAGCGCGGCCTGCCGGTCCTCGGTGGACGGCCGCTCCCGCCGGTCGGCGCGCTGCTGCTCGCGGACCTTCTCCAGCGCGGCGGCCACCTTGTCGGTGGGGACGCCCAGCTCCTTGGCGAGCGCCTCGGCGAACTCGCCCCGCCGGTCGGCCTTCGCCGTGCCGGAGCCCGTGTCGGAGTTGTCGGCGGTGCTGCTGGCGCTCGGCGTCGACGTGGCGTCCGCGGCGAACGCGATCGTCGGTGCCGCGATCCCCACGCCGAGGACGCCGGCGGTGGCCAGGCCGGCCAGCAGGTGCTTCTTGCGGATGGTGCGGGACATGCTCTCCTCCAGATGCTCGGTGGTGCTGCGATGTCTTCACCGACAGTGACCAGCCCGGCTGGGTGGAAGCCGTGCCGAAGCTGTCCGCCAGCTGGCAATCCGGGTCGCGGAGTCGGACAAACCGGTTGCCTCGGTACGCTCGATGGGTGAGGGTGGGTCCTCGCCGGGCCCTGGGTGGGCCGAGCCGTACGGGCCGGGCCGGCCGGGAACCATCGACGGAAGGCAGCCTCTCGTGACGTCCACACCGATCCGGGAACTCCCGGTCACCGATTCGCAGGCCGGGCCGTACGGCATCACCACCGGCCCCGACGCTGCCCTCTGGCTGACCCTGGTCCACGCCGGCGCGATCGCCCGGGTGGAGGTGGATGGTTCGGTGCGCCACTGGGCGGCCGGCGACCCGGGCAGCCGGCCACTGATCGTCACGTCCGGTCCGGACGGCGCGCTCTGGTTCACCCGCTCCGGGGACGACCGGATCGGCCGGATCACCACCGACGGGGAGCAGAGCGAGGTCGCGTTGCCGGCGGGCACCGGCCCGTGCGGCATCGCCGCGGGCCCGGACGGCGCCCTCTGGTACGCCGGGATGAACTCCGACACCATCGGACGGGTCAGCACCGACGGCGTGGTCACCGAGGTGCCGTTGCCGGTCACCGGTGCGTACGCCTCGATGGTGGCGGCCGGGCCGGACGACGCCGTCTGGTGCACCCTCAACCAGTCGAACGCGATCGCCCGGGTCGGCATGGACGGCGCGGTACGGGTGCACCCGTTGCCCACCGAGGGCGCCGCGCCTGTCGGTATCGCCGCCGGCGTGGACGGGGCGCTCTGGTTCGTGGAGATCGCGGCCGGTCAGGTCGGGCGGATCACCCCCGACGGTCGGATCGAGGAGTACCCGCTGCCGGACCGGACGGCCCGGCCGCACGGCATCGTCGCCGATCCGTCCGGTGGCGCCTGGTTCACCGAGTGGGCCGGAAACCGCATCGGCCACGTCGACCCGGCCGGCCGGGTCGACACCTACGAGCTGCCCACCCCGAACTCCGAGCCGCACGGCCTCACCGTCGCCCCCGACGGGAACATCTACGCGGCCCTGGAGAACGGCCACCTGGCCCGCCTCACCCTGTGACTCGCGCGAGGGGGCACGGGCCGGGCTGGGGTGCGGGTCAGGCTACGGCGGGTTGGACCGTGAGGGTGGCCGTGGTGGTGTCGAGGGTGGCCCGGGTGCCGACGGGGACGGTGAGCTGGTTGGGGCCGTGGCCGATCGGCAGTCCGCCGAGCACCGGTACGCCGAGGCCGCCGAGGCGTTCGCCGAGCACGTCGACGATCGTGGTGTCCCAGCCGTCGGCGCAGTCGGTGAACTGGCCGACCGCCACCCCGGCCAACCCGTCCAGCGCGCCGGCCCGGCGCAGGTGGGTGAGCATCCGGTCGACCTTGTACGGAGGCTCCTGCACGTCCTCGATCAACAGCACCGCCCCGGTCAGGTCGGGCAGGTCCGGCGTGCCGACCGACGCGGCGATCATGCACAGGTTGCCGCCGAGCAGGGTGCCGGTGGCCCGACCCGGGACGCGGACCGGATAGGTCTCCTCGCCGGCCACCGCGGTGACCGTCACCGGCTCGGTCGTCATCAGCGCGGCGTGCAGCGACTCGGCCGAACGCAGCGGGGTGCGTTCATCCCGCCAGGCCGCCCCCGGGCCGTGCACCCCGGCGAGCCGGGCACCCCGCCAGAGCGCGAACTGCAGCGCGGTGATGTCGGAGAAGCCCGCCACCACCTTCGGGTCGCGGCGGACCGCGGCCATGTCGATGGCGTCCACGATCCGCTGGGCGCCGTACCCGCCCCGGGTGCAGATCACCCCGCGTACCTGCGGGTCGGCGAACGCCGCGTTCAGGTCGGCGGCGCGCAGCTCGTCCGCACCGGCCAGGTAGCCCTGCCGGGCGTACGCGTTCGGCGCCGGCACCGGCCGCAGGCCCCAGCCGGTGAGCAGCTCCATCCCACGGGCCACCCGCTCCGGCGAGGTCGGACCGGACGGCGACACCAGCAGCACCGTGTCACCCGGGCACAGCGCGGGCGGGCGGATGACTGTCGGGTCGTCGCTGATCACAACCGCAGAGCCTATCGACCCTGCTGTCCTCCAGGACGGGCGCAGGCCGGGGGCGGAGGGCGCGGGGCCGTGGCGGGGCGTGGCGCCCGGCGGCGCACCGGCTAGCCTCGACGGGTGGCAACCGCTCTGGTGATCGAGAACGACCCGTCGGACGACCTGCGCCGACTGGGCGAATGGCTGACCGAGGCCGGGCTGGAGCTGTGGGTGGTCCGCCCGCACGCCGGCGACGAGCTCCCCGCCGACCTGGAGGGGTACGCGGCGCTCGTGGTGCTCGGCGGCGAGCAGCAGGCGTACCCGCTGCCGGACGGCTCGCCCGGCGCACAGTGGTTCCCGGCGGTGGAGGGGCTGCTGCGTAAGGCGGTCCGTTACCGGGTGCCCACCCTGGCCGTCTGCCTGGGGGCGCAGCTGCTCGCCACCGCGCACGCCGGGCTGGTCGAGCGGAGCCCGTCCGGGCCGGAGATCGGCCCCGGCGTGGTCGGCCGGCGGGACGCCGCCGAGAACGACCCGCTGTTCCGGTATGTGCCGCTGATCCCGGACGTGCTCCAGTGGCACTCCGACGAGATCACCGAGCTGCCCCGGGGCGCCACCCTGCTGGCCGCCTCCACCCGCTACCCGAACCAGGCGTTCCGGCTCGGTGACCGGGCCTGGGGGCTGCAGTTCCACATCGAGTGCGACACCGCGATGATCGCCGACTGGGCCGCCGACTCGACGCTCCTCGCCGACCTGGGCTACGACCCGGAGCTGGTGGTCGCGGCGTGCGCCTCGGTGATGGCCGACGTCGAGGAGGTCTGGCAGCCGTTCGCCGCCCGGTTCGCCGCGCTGGCCCTCGGTGAGCTGGACGACAGCACGATGCGGCGTGGCCTGCCGCTGCTCGGGCACTGATGAGCCGGCCGACCAGGGCGTCGGGCCGCCTCGCCCGGTACGGCTTCGGCACCGCCGATGGCGACGGCGGGGCGCGCGCCGCCGACCTGCTCGGCCCGGACGGGCTGCGGTTGTGGCGGCCGGCCGAGCAGGAGCCGGTCGACGAGCCGGCCGTGGAGCTGCTCGCCGCGCTGTCCCGGGCCGCCGACCCGGACCTGGCGCTGCGCCAGCTGCACCGCATCGTCGAGGCCGAACGCCGCGCGAACGGCGGCAGCGACCCCGGGTCGCCGCTGCTCGCGGAGCTGCACGCCGATTCCGGGTTGCGGCGGCGGCTGATCGCTGTGCTCGGCGCCTCGTCGGCGCTCGGCGACCATCTGGTGGCCCACCCCGAGCACTACGCGGCGCTGCGCACCGCCCCGGACGGGCTCGCCCCCACCGCCGAAGGCCGGCTGGAGCCGGCCGGCGACGGCAATCCGACGGCGGTGCTGCGGTCCGCGTACCGGCTGGCCCTGCTGCGGATCGCGGCGGCCGACCTGACCGGCGGGCGCGGCCTGGAGCAGACCATGGCGGCGCTCTCCGCGCTGGCGGACGCGACGCTGGCCGCGGCGTACGAGATCGCGGTCGCCGAGCTGCCCGCGGGCACCGCGCGGCCCCGGCTGGCCGTGGTGGCGATGGGCAAGTGCGGCGGCGGCGAGCTGAACTACGTCTCGGATGTGGATGTCATCTTCGTGGCCGCCGAGGACGCCGACCTCTCCGCCGCCACCCTGGTGGCGACCCGGCTGATCCACATCTGCGGGCTGGTGGCCTGGCCGGTGGACGCGGCGCTGCGTCCGGAGGGCAACCGGGGCCCGCTGGTGCGGACCCTCGCGAGCCACCTGGCCTACTACCGCCGGTGGGCCCGCACCTGGGAGTTCCAGGCGTTGCTCAAGGCCCGCCCGGCCGCCGGTGACCTGCCGCTGGCCCAGGAGTGGATCGACCAGCTCGCGCCGCTGGTGTGGCGGGCGGCGGAACGGCCCGAGGCGGTCGAGGACGTTCGCGCGATGCGACGCCGGATCATCGACAACATCCCGCCGAAGGAGCTGGAGCGCGAGATCAAGCGCGGCTCCGGCGGGTTGCGCGACATCGAGTTCGCCGTCCAGCTGTTGCAGCTCGTGCACGGACGCGGCGACGAGACGCTGCGGGTGCCCGGCACCATCCCGGCGTTGCGCGCGCTCGTCGCCGGCGGCTACGTCGGTCGTGCCGACGGCGAGGCGCTGCTGCGCGGCTACCGCTTCCTGCGCGGCATCGAGCACCGGCTCCAGTTGCAGGGCCTGCGCCGCACCCACACCGTGCCCACCGAGCCGGCCGCGCTGCGCTGGCTCGCCGCCGCGCTGGGCTACACGGCGACGCCGGGGCGCAGCGCCGTGGAAGCCTTCCGGGCCGAGTGGGTGACGCACGCCGCCGAGGTACGTCGGCTGCACGCCAAGCTGCTGTACCGGCCGTTGCTGGAGTCGGTCGCCCGGGTCCCGGCCGACGGGCTGCGGCTCACCCCGGAGGCGGCCCGGCACCGGTTGGAGATCCTCGGCTTCGCCGACCCGGCCGGGGCGCTGCGCCACCTCCAGGCCCTCACCGGTGGGGTGAGCCGCACCGCGGCCATCCAGCGGACCCTGCTGCCGGTGCTGCTCAGCGAGTTCGCCGACGCGCCGGAGCCGGACCGGGGGCTGCTCAACTACCGGAAGGTCTCCGACAAGCTGGGCAGCACCCCCTGGTATCTGCGGCTGCTGCGCGACGGTGGCCCGGTCGCCCGGCGGCTCGCCCGGGTCCTCGCCCTCTCCCGGTACGCCGCCGACCTGCTCGCGCGGGATCCGGAGGCGCTGCGGCTGCTGGCCGAGGAGAACGAGCTGGCGCCCCGCCCGCGCGAGGTGCTCCGGGAGGGGTTCCTCGCGGCGGCGGCCCGGCACACCGACCCGGTCGAGGCCACCCGGGCGGTGCGCGCGTTGCGCCGCCGGGAGCTGGTCCGGGTGGCCTGCGCCGACGTGCTCTGCCGGGCCGGTTCGCTCGCACCCACCCCCACCCGTACGGACGGCGGAACCCGGCCGGCCCCCGGGCTCGCCGACATCACCGCCGTCGGCACGGCGCTCGCCGACGTCACCGACGCCACCCTGGCCGCCGCGCTGCGCGCCGCCCAGGCCAGCCAGCCGGCACCAGCCGGGCTGCGGTTCGCGGTGATCGGCATGGGCCGGCTCGGCGGGTACGAGTCGAACTACCTCTCCGACGCCGACGTGCTCTTCGTCTACGACCCGCCCGCCGGCAGCAGCGAGAGCGCGGCCAGCGCCGCCGCCCACGCGATCGCCGAGGAGCTGCGTCGGCTGCTCGGCGTACCCGCCCCCGATCCGCCGCTCGGCGTCGATGCCGACCTGCGTCCGGAGGGCCGGCAGGGCCCGTTGGTGCGCAGCCTCGCCGCGTACGCCCAGTACTACGCCCGCTGGTCGCGGGTGTGGGAGGCACAGGCGCTGCTGCGCGCCCGGTTCGTCTGCGGTGACGCCGACCTGGGCGCCGAGTTCGAGGCGCTGATCGACCCGGTGCGCTACCCGGCCGAGGGGCTCACCCGCGAGCAGGTCGTCGAGATCCGCCGGATCAAGGCCCGGGTGGAGACCGAGCGGCTGCCCCGGGGCGCCGACCCGGCCACCCACACCAAGCTGGGTCGCGGCGGGCTGGCCGACGTGGAGTGGGCGGTGCAGCTCGTCCAGCTCCGGCACGCCGGCGCGGTGCCGGCGCTGCGCGGCACGCGTACCCTCGACGCGCTCGCGGCCGCCGAGCGGGCCGGCCTGATCGACCCGGCGGACGCCGCCGAGATGGCGGCCGGCTGGTCCCTGGCCGCGCAGGTCCGTAACGCGTTGATGCTGGTCCGTGGTCGGGCCGGCGACCAGCTGCCCCGGCACGGGGTCGAGTTGGCCGGGGTGGTCGCGCTGCTCGGCCGGGACGACCCGGGGGAGTTCCTCGACGAGTACCTGCGCACCGGCCGCCGCTCCCGCGCCGCGGCGGAACGGGTCCTCGATGCCTGACGCGCTGACCCAGCCGACCGGTACGGCGGCCGGCCGGCGTACCGGGGGCGCCCGGTCCCCGTACACCGTCTGGGTGCCGGCTGCCGGGGTCGCGGTGCTGCTCGCGGCCGTGTTCCTGCTCGCGCCGCGGATGGGCACCGACCTCGCCGCCCAGGTGGCCCGTGCCGAGTTCGCCGACCGGTACGGTGCCGCGCCCCTCGACCTCGGCTGGTACGGCGGTGTCAACCAGTACGGCTACAGCCTGTTCACGGCCAGGTTGGGCGCACTGATCGGGGTGCGTCCGCTGGGCGCACTCGCCGCAGTGCTCGGCGCGGCCGCGCTGGGTTGGCTGTTCGACCGGAATCGGGCTCGTCGGCCACTGCTGGCCGGTGTCCTCGGTGCCGTGGTGCTGGTCGGCAACCTGGCCAGCGGTCGGATCACCTTCGCCGTGGGGGTGACGTTCGGGCTGCTGGCGCTCTGCGCGGTCAGCGCGGAGCGCCCGCCGCGTCCGGTACGGCTGGCGCTCGCCGCCGGCTGCGCTGCCCTGGCGACGGCGGCAAGCCCGGTCGCCGGCCTGTTCACCGGCCTGGCAGGCGCGGCGTTGCTGCTGGCCGCCCTGCGTCGCGGTGACGGACCGGGCCGCCCGCTGCCGGGTGGGTGGCGAGCGGAGCGACCACTGGCGGAGGGCATCGTCCTGGCCGTGGCGCCCGCGCTCACGCTGGCCCCGATAGCGTTGTTCTTCGGCAACGGCGGCACCCAGCCGTACTCGCCCGAGTCGATGCGGATCAACGTCGCGCTCGCGGTGCTGGTGGGCGTCGTGCTGCCCCGTCGTCGCCGGGTGCTGCGCGTCGGCGCGGTGCTCACGGTGCTGCTCCTGGTCGGGGCCTACTACGTGCCCAGCCCCATCGGTTCCAACGCGTTGCGCCTGCCGATGCTCTTCGCCCTGCCCGTGCTGGCCGGGTACGCCCCGCTGCCGGGGCCGTGGCTGGCCGGGCTGCTCGCCGCGACCGTGTGGTGGCAGCCCCCGGTGATGGTGAGCGACGTCGTCCGGGCCGGCGCCGCCGAGAGCGCCGCCGGTTTCTACCGGCCGCTCGTCGCGGAACTGGAGCGGCGGCAGCCGGTCGGGCGGGTCGAGGTGGTGCCGCTGCGGGACCACTGGGAGTCCGCGTACCTGCCACCGACCGTGCCGCTGGCCCGCGGTTGGGAACGGCAGGTCGACAGCGATCGCAACGCGCTGTTCTACGACGGCGACCTGAGCGCGGAGACCTACGAACGTTGGCTACGCGACGTGGCGGTGACCTACGTGGTGGTCGCGGACGCTCCCGCGGACCGGTGGGGCCGCGACGAGGCCGAGCTGATCCGCACCGGCCTGCCGTACCTGCGGGAGGTCTGGCGTGATCCGACCTGGCGGATGTATGCAGTGGTCGATCCGACTCCGCTGGTCGGGGACCCGGGCCAACTCGTCGCCGCCGACCGGGGCTCGGTCCGGCTGACCGCCGCGCCGGGCGACGTGCTGGTTCGGGTCCGCTGGTCGCGCTGGCTGTCGCTCACCGGCCCGGACGGCTGCGTGCGGCCCGGCGCGAACGGGTGGACCGAGGTGCGGGTGCGTGCCGCCGGTGACTACTCGATCGCCAGCGGCCTCGCGCCGGCGAACCACTGCTGACCGTCCGGGGACGCTCTCCGGCCGGGTGCCTGCCGTCGGCTCCCCGCCGACGGGCTGGCAGCATGTCGGACGTGCCTCACCACCTCGCACGCTGGACCGGCCTGGCCGGCTCGACGCTGCTCGCGCTGTCCGCCTTCCTCGGGGGCGCGTTTCCCGGCGGCCCGCTGCGCAGCACCCCGGTCAGCATCTGGCAGGGCCCGAACGGCCCGCTGATCCTCGCCGCGTGGGCGGTCGGCACAGGCCTGCTGGCGTACGCCTGGTGGGCTCTGCGCGACGGGGTGCCGTCGACCCGCTGGGCCCTGGTCACCGTGGGGCTCTGGCTGCTGCCGCTGCTCGTCGCGCCGCCCACGGGCAGCCGGGACGTGTACGCGTACACCTGCCAGGGCGCCAGCTTCGTCGGCGGCATCAGCCCGTACGAGCAGGGCGTCTCCGCCCTGCCCTGTCCCTGGCTGGACACGGTCTCCTACATCTGGCGGGACACCCCGGCACCGTACGGCCCGCTCTTCGTGATCATCGCGGGTGCGGTGGTCAAGGTCGCCGGTTCGCTGACCGCCAGCATCGTGCTGTTCCGGGCGTTGTCGCTGGTCGGGGTGGTGTTGAGCGCGTGGGCACTGCCGGCGCTGGCTCGTCGAGCCGGCGTGCCGGCCGAGCGGGCCGTGTGGCTGGCACTGGGCTCCCCGCTGGTCGCCGCGCACCTGATCGGTGGCCCACACAACGATGTGCTGATGCTCGCCGCGCTTGTCGGTGGGCTGGCCGTGGTGGCGTCCCGGCCGGGCCGGCGTGGGCTGCTGCTGGTTGGCGGGGTGCTGCTCGGTGTCGCGGTGGCGATCAAGGTCACCGCCGTGGTGGTGGTGCCGTTCGCCGCGCTGGCGGCCACCGCCGGGCCGTACCGGATCCGGACTCTGATCCGTGACGGCGGCTGGGTGGTCGGCGGCGCGGTCGCCACCGTGGCGGGAGTGACCGCCGCCGGTGGGCTGGACTTCGGCTGGGTCGGCGGGCTGTCCCAGGGAGGCGCCGCCGTCGCGTGGACATCCCCGCCGACAGCGGTCGGCCAGACGGTCGGCTATGTCGCGGCGCTGTTCGGCGGGCACGTCGACGCGCTGCCGGTGACGCGCGGGATCGCCGTCGTGCTCCTGGCCGTACTCCTCGTCTGGCTCTGGTGGCGGGCTCGCACCCGCGACCCGCTGTTCTACGCCGGCCTCGCGCTCGCCCTCACGGTCGGGCTCTCTCCGGTGGTGCATCCCTGGTACTGGACCTGGCCGTTGTTCGTGCTGGCGGCCACCGCCCGGCGCACCAGGTGGTTCCTCGTGGTCGCCCTGGTCGCCTCGTTCCTGGTGCTGCCCGATGGCACCGGGCTGCCCCGGTACACCAAGTCGGTCGGGGCGCCGCTGATGACGCTGTTGGTGATCGTGCTGGTCATCTGGTTGGTACGGTCGGCTCGGGCGGCCCGTCAGCCGGTCGCTACCGACTGAGGAAAGGTGCGCCGGTGACAGTTCCCGGCGCCGCGCCCGTCGCCCCGCCACCATCCGCCGCTCCCGGTCCGCTGACGGCGCGCGTCGCCCGGTACGGCGGGCTGGCCGGCGCGGTCCTGCTCGCCGTGGCCGGGTACCTGGGTGGGGCGCTGCCCGACGCCCCGCTGGGCGCGACGCCGGTGTCGATCTGGCGCACCCCGGGCGGCCCGGCGACGCTGACCTGCTGGCTGGGCGGCACCGCACTGCTGGTCGGGGCGTGGTGGTCGCTGCGCGAGGGTGCGCCGTCGACCCGGTGGGCGTACGCCACCGCCGGCCTGTGGGCGTTGCCGCTGCTGCTCGCGCCGCCGATGGGCAGCCGGGACGTGTACTCGTACGCCTGCCAGGGCTGGACGTACGCGCACGGCCTCGACCCGTACGCGACTCCGGTGGCGGCGGCGGGCTGTCCGTGGCTGGACACGGTGGCACCGATCTGGCGGGACACCCCCGCCCCGTACGGACCGGTGTTCGTGCTGCTCGCGGCGCTCGCGGTCGGCCTGGGCGGCGGGCTCACCGGCGCGATCGTGCTGCTGCGGGTGATCGCGGTGGCGGGCCTGCTGCTGGCCGCGCTCTGCCTGCCCGGGCTGGCCCGCGCGGCCGGGGTGCCGACCCGACGGGCCGCCTGGCTGGCGCTGGCCAGCCCGCTGGTCGGGGTGCACCTGGTGGCCGGCGCGCACAACGACGCGGTGATGCTGGGTCTGCTGCTGTGCGGGCTGCTGGTGGTGATCCGCCGGCCGGGCCGACCTGCGGCGCTGCTGCTCGCCGGGGCGCTGCTCGGGCTGGCGGTGACGGTGAAGGCGAGCGCCGCGGTGGTGGCGCCGTTCGCCGCGCTGGCCGCGGTGCACGGCAGGTACACCGTGCGGGCGCTGCTGCGCGACGGCGGCTGGTTGGCCGGCGGGCTGTTCGCCGCGCTGCTGATCAACTCGGCGCTGTCCGGCCTGGGGTTCGGCTGGGTGGGCGGGTTGACCCACAGCGGCGACTCCGAGCAGTGGACGTCACCGCCCACCGCGGCCGGTTTCGTCGTCGACTACGCCGGCGCGCTGGTCGGCCGGGACCCGGCGGCGGTGCCGGTGCTCCGGGTCCTCGCGCTGCTGCTGCTCGCCGGAGTGCTGGCAGGGCTCTGGTGGCGGGCGTGGCGGGCGCTGCGCGCGTTGAACGACGTCCGGCAGCGGGTGACCCGGATCGAGGCGGGGCGCCCCCGGGTGGCGCTGCACGGCGCGGCGCTGGCGCTGGTCGCCACCGTCGTGCTGTCCCCGGTCTTCCACCCCTGGTACGCCACCTGGCCGCTGGCGCTGCTCGCCCTCACCGCCATCCGGACGGCGTGGTTCGTGCCGCCGGCCGCGGTGGCGGGCTTCCTCGCCCTGCCCGACGGCACCAACCTGGCCCGCTTCACCAAGGCCCCCGGCGCTGTGGCGATGACCGCCCTGCTCCTGACCGTGCTCATAGGCACCGCCCGCAGCCGCCATCGTTGATCATGAGGTTGACGGGGGCGATCCGGACGGAACGCCTCGCCAACCTCATGATCGTCATCGTCGTGCGGTCAAGATCGTGCTCGAACGTGGATGTAGTGGTGTCCGACACGATCGAGGCCACTAGATCCAGGATCGAGCGCGATCTTGAAGCGGGGCGGGGCGGGGCGGGGCTGGGGGACGCCCCGGCGGTAGTAGCGGCGCAGTCGGCCGTCCACCACTTCTTCCCGGTCGACCTCGACAAGGCCGGCGGCGACCAGTCGGTCGAGCGCCCCGTAGAGCGTCCCAGGGCGTGGCGACACGCGGTTTTCAGAGAGAGGGGTTTCCACCGCCTCGATATATCGACAGCGAAGGTATATCGGGGGACGTTATAAAGCGGCCGGGGCCGGCTCCGCGACAGCGGAGCCGGCCCCGGCCGGTGATCGAGTGACTGCTCAGCAGTCGTAGGCTGCTCAACAGTCGTAATACATGGCGAATTCGTGCGGGGTCGGGCGCAGGCGCACCGGGTCGACCTCGTTGGCCCGCTTCCAGTCGACCCAGGTGGAGATCAGGTCGGGGGTGAAGACCCCGCCGTCGAGCAGATAGTCGTGGTCGGCCTCCAGCGAGTCGAGCACGGCCGGCAGCGAGCCCGGCACCTGCTTGACGTCGCCCCATTCCTCGGGCGGGAGGTCGTAGAGGTCCTTGTCGATCGGCGTGGGTGGTTCGATCTTGCTCTTGATGCCGTCGAGGCCGGCCATCATCATGGCCGAGAAGGCGAGGTAGACGTTGGCCGACGGGTCCGGGACGCGGAACTCGACGCGCTTGGCCTTCGGGTTCGCGCCGGTGACGGGGATGCGGGTGCAGGCGGAGCGGTTGCGCTGGGAGTAGACCAGGTTGACCGGCGCTTCGAAGCCGGGCACGAGGCGCCGGTACGAGTTGACTGTCGGGTTGGTGAAGGCCAGCAGCGACGGCGCGTGGTGCAGCAGGCCGCCGATGTACCAGCGGGCGGTGTCGGACAGGCCGGCGTAGCCGGTCTCGTCGTAGAACAGTGGTTCGCCGTTGAGCCAGAGGCTCTGGTGGGTGTGCATGCCCGAGCCGTTGTCACCGAACAGGGGCTTGGGCATGAACGTGGCGGTCTTGCCGTTGGCCCAGGCTTCGTTCTTGACGATGTACTTGAAGAGTTGGAGTTGGTCGGCGGCGTGCAGCAGGGTGGAGAACCGGTAGTTGATCTCGGATTGGCCGGCGGTGCCGACCTCGTGGTGCGAGCGTTCCACGGTGAAGCCGGAGTCGACGAGGCGGCGCACGATCGCATCGCGCAGGTCGGCGTAGTGGTCGACCGGGGGGACGGGGAAGTAGCCGCCCTTGTAGGCGGTCTTGTAGCCGCGGTTGCCGCCGGGCTCTTCGCGGCCGGTGTTCCAGGCGCCCTCGACCGAGTCGATGTAGTAGAACGACTGGTGCGCGGAGGTTTCGTGGCGGATGGAGTCGAAGATGTAGAACTCGGCTTCGGCGCCGAAGTAGGCGGTGTCGGCGATGCCGCTGGCGGCGAGGTACGCCTCGGCCTTCTTCGCGACGTTGCGGGGGTCGCGGGTGTAGGCCTCGCGGGTGAACGGGTCGTGGATGAAGAAGTTCAACGCGAGGGTCTTCTGCGCCCGGAACGGGTCGATGAACGCGGTGGCGACGTCCGGGAGCAGGAGCATGTCCGACTCGTGGATCGCCTGGAAACCGCGGATCGATGAGCCGTCGAACGCGAGGCCGTCGGTGAACAGATCGTCGTTGACGGACTCGACCGGCAGGTTGAAGTGCTGCATCACACCGGGCAGGTCACAGAAACGAACGTCGACGAACTTCACGTCCTCGTTCTTGAGGTACCGCAGCAGTTCCTCGGAATTGGCGAACACACGTCCTCCTGGCACGTCCACGGGGTGGCTAGGCTTCTGGCGACGCTATGGCCAGGGGGTTGCCCGGCCGTGTCCCCGGTGTTTCTGCCGTGTTACGTCCCTCGCGGAGCGTCAGCGACGCTCCTCTACCGCTCCCGGTCCGCCGCGAGCCGCGTACCACGTACACCATTGTAATGACGTTTGATGCCATTGGCCGGATTTAGCGAGCGCGGTGGCAGCACCCGGAAGCCCCGATCGCGACACGGATACCCTTGACCGCTGTGACCAACCCGCAGGCCCCGGCAGCGCCGGCCACCGATCCCACCTTCACCCCACCGAGCCTGGGTCGGCGGTTCGGGGCGCTGATCATCGACTGGGTGCTGTGCCTGCTGGTGGCCAACATCTTCGCCGACCCGGTGCGCGACGGCTGGGCCCCCGTGCTGGTGCTGATCCTGCTGTACGGCTTCTTCCTCGGCCTGTTCGCCCAGACGCCGGGCATGTACATCACGAAGGTCCGCTGCGTGAACTGGCACGACGGCGGCCGGATCGGGCTGCTCCGTGGGCTGCTCCGGGGTCTGCTGCTGGCCCTCGTCGTCCCCGCGCTGATCATGGACGAGCACCGTCGCGGCCTGCACGACCGGCTCACCGACGCCGTCATCGTCGACGCGCCCCGCCGCTGACCACCCCCCGCAACGCGGAAGAGCCGGGCCCGTAGGGCTCCGGCTCTTCCGGGGGTACGCCAGGGTCAGCGCCGCGACTGGCGGAACGAGCCGCCCGGCGGCCGCATGTTCTTCGGGATCGCGCCCTTGGGCATCTGCGGCCGGGCCGTCAGCGCCTTGAGTCGCTTGTCCAGCGAGTTGACGTCCTTGCCGCTGAGCGCCCGGGGCAGCCGCAGCAGCGTGGTCCGCAGCTTGCGGATCGGCAGCTCGCCCTCCTCCTGCCCGATCACGTAGTCGTGCAGCGGGGCGGAGCCGATCACCTTGGCCAACCGCCGCTTCTCCTGCCCGAGCAGGCCGCGTACCCGCTGCGGGTTGCCCTCGGCCAGCAGGATCACGCCGGGCCGGCCGATCACCAGGTGGACCATGTCCATCTGGGTGGTGGAGCTGACGGCCGGGGTCACCCGCCAGTCGCCGCGCATGTTCTCCATGATCTGCGCCGCCGCGCCGGGCTGCCCCTCGGCGGCGTTCATCATCGCCTTGTTGGACCGCAGGTTCAGCACGATCAGCACCGCGAGCAGGGCGAACAGGATGCCCAGCGGCAGCCAGATCCAGCTCCAGAGGATGACCGCGACCACGGTGAGGGCGAGCGGGAGGAGCACCGCGGCGGCGACCAGCGGCGCGAACCACCGGTCCTGCTTGGCGGTGAACTGGAACACCATCCCGATCTGCTTCAGCCGCTGGCCGAACGAGACCTTCTCCTGGGGCTTTGCCATGCCGCAGAGTCTAGTGGGCGCCGCCCGCCCCGTTGATCCGCGTCCGGGTGCCGGCCGGCTGAGTACCTTACGTCGCCGTACGCCCCCGCGGCCGGCGGGTAAGGAGGGTGGCGCCGGAGAAGATCCGGCAGTGTGCCCATGCCCGGATGGGGCCTTCGCGCGAAGAGTCATCAACAGCAAGATGACGACGCCACGAAGGAGCCCGAGATGTTCGGCAACGACGCAGACTTCCTGCTCACCCTGCACCACAGCCACGCCGCCGAGCTGCGCGCCGAGGCGGCGACGGAACGGCTCGCCCGTTCGCTGTCGCGCCCCGCCAGGCGCACCTGGCTGGGCCGGCGCCAGCAGATCCGGCGCACCGGCGACGACCACCGGTGACCGCGACCGCCCTGCCCGCCGCCGCGCCCACCCCGCCGCCGTCCCCGCCGCTCGGTCACCAGCCGATCGGCGGGGACGGCGTTCGGGCCCGTCGTGGCATGCTCGACCCCGTGACCGTACGTGCCGCCAGCTCCGTCCTCGTCGGCCGCCAGCGCGAGATCGCCGCGCTGCGGGCCGCGCTAGCCCGGGCCCGGGCCGGGGAACCCAGCACCGTGCTGGTCGGTGGCGAGGCGGGCGTCGGCAAGACCCGGCTGCTGGAGGAGTTCGCGGGCTCGGCCACCGACGCCGGCGCGCGGGTGCTCGTCGGGCAGTGCCTGGAGCTGGGCGAGGCCGGCCTGCCGTTCGCGCCGTTCGCCGCCGCCCTGCGCGCGGTGCTGCGCGCCGACGGCGCCGAGGTCTTCGCCGGATACGAGGCGGAGTTCGCCCGGCTCCTGCCGGAGCTGGGCCGGGTGTCCGCCGCGCTGGCCGCGCCGGCCGCCGCGCCGCTCACCGACGCGCCGCGCGGCTACCTGTTCGACCTGGTCGCCGAGCTGTTCCAACGGCTCGCCGACGTCCGGCCGCTGGTGCTGGTGATCGAGGACCTGCACTGGGCCGACCGTTCCACCCGTGACCTGATCGGTTTCCTGGTCCGGGCCGCCCGGCCGGGCCGACTGCTGCTGGTCAGCACCTACCGCACCGACGAGCTGCAGCGCGGGCATCCGCTGCGCCCGTTCCTGGCCGAGCTGGACCGGGCCCGCGGCGTCGAGCGGGTCGAGCTGGGCCGGCTGGACCGCGACGGCACCGCCGCGATCCTCGCCGACCTCCTCGGCGCCGAGCCGCATCCCCGCGCCATCGACGACATCCACAAGCGCACCCAGGGCAATCCGTTCTTCATCGAGGAGCTGACCGTCGCGGGCGACCCGATCGGCTGCGCCGCGCTACCCGAGACGCTGCGCGACCTGCTGCTGGCCCGGGTGGACCGGCTGCCCGAGCCCGCCCAGCGGGTGCTGCGGATCGCCGCCGCCGGCGGCACCCGCTTCGCCCACCACCTGCTCGCCGAGGTGGCCGGGCTGCCCGAGGCCGAGCTGGAGGACGCGCTGCGCGCCGCCGTCGCCGCCCAGCTGGTCGTGGCTCGTGACGGCGACTACGAGTTCCGGCACGCGCTGGTCCGCGAGGCCGTGCACGACGAACTGCTGCCCGGCGAGCACGCCCGGCTGCACGCCCGGTTCGCCGCCGCGATCGAGGCCCAGCCGCACCTGGTCGCCGAAGGGCGGGCCCCGGCCGAGATCGCCCATCACTGGTACGCCGCGAACGACCACCCCCGGGCCCTGGTCACCGCACGGGCCGCCGCCTGCGCCGCCGCCGACCGGTACGCCTACGCCGAGCAGCGCCGCCTGCTGGAACGGGTGCTGGAGCTGTGGGAACTCGTGCCCGACGCCGCCGACCGGCTCGGCATGGACCACCTGGCGCTGCTGGAGCAGACGCTGAACGCCGCGGTCACGGCGGGCGACTTCAGCCGCGCGATCACCCTGACCAGGGCCGGGCTGGCCGAGGTGGACGCCGAGGCCGCGCCCCTGCGCGCCGCCCGCCTGCTGGCCCAGCGGGGCCGCCTGCTGGCCCTGCTCGGCAAGAGCGACGGCAGCAGCGAGCTGGGTGAGGCGTACCGGCTGGCGGCGGGCGGCCCGGCCGGCGTGGAGCGGGTACAGCTGCTCGCCGACATCGCCGCCCACCTGGTCAAGATCGACTCGCGGCAGGCGGCCCGGGTGGCCACCGAGGCCGTCGCGGACGCCGAGGCCCTCGGCGAGTACGTGGCCCTGCTGCCCACGCGGATCGCCCTGCTCTGCCACGGCGACCGGGACCTGGAGCAGGGGCTTGCGGAGCTGCACGAGGCCGAGTCGGCCGCCCGCGCCGCCGGGGACGCGCCGGCCCTGGTGAACGCCATGGTGTACCGATCGGACGTGCTCTGCGAGCTGGGCCGCTACGCCGAGTCCGCGCAGGCGGCCGAGGCCGGCGTCGCCGAGGCGCGGCGGGTGGGGATCAGCCGTTCCACAGGCGCGTACCTGCTGAGCAACCGGGCCGAGGCGCTGATCGCGCTGGGCCGGTGGGATGAGGCGGAGGCGGTGTGCGCGGAGGCCGCCCGGATCGATCTGTCCGGCGTCACCGGGGTGCACTGGCTCCAGTTGGGCGCCGGCCTGCGGCTGGCCCGCGCCCACCCGGGCGCCGACGAGCTGGTCGACCGGGCGCTGGCCTTCCTCGGCCGGCCCTACCTGCGGCCGAGTCACCGGCTGCCCCTGCACGAGCTGGGGATCGAGTCGGCGCTGGCCGCCGACGACAAGGTCGAGGCGATCCGGGCGGCCCGCGTCGCGCTGGCCGATCAGAGCCTGCCGCAGCTGCCCCGCGAGGGTTGGCCGGTGCTCAGCGCGGTCGCGCGTACCGCCGCCCGGGTGGGGGACCGGGAGTTGGCCGCCACCGTCGCGGCGCTCGCCGCCGACCTGCCCGCGCGGCACCCGGCCGCGCGGGCGCACGCCGCCCAGGTCACCGCCCTGCTCGCGACCGCCGGGCGAGCGCTGCCGGCCTGGCGTGCGGCGGTGGACGCGTGGCGCGCCGACGGGCAGCCGTATCCGCTGGGCCGGGCGTTGCTGGCGCTGGCCGAGGCGGCCGCCGCCGCGGGAGAGCGGGACGAGGTGGCGGCCGCGGTCACCGAGGCCACCGAGATCGCCCGGCGGCTGGGCGCGACGCCGCTGGCCGAGGCGGCCGCCACCCTGGCCCGCCGGGTCGGCCTGCGCGGGGCGGGCCAGGCGGGGCCCGGCGCCGACCTGCTGACCTCGCGGGAACGGGAGGTGCTGCGGCTGGTCGCCGAGGGGCACAGCAACAGCCGGATCGCCGAGCAGCTGTTCATCTCGCCGAAGACGGCAAGCGTCCACGTGTCCCGGATCATCGCCAAGCTCGGCGTGACCAACCGGGGGGAGGCCGCCGCCCTGGCCCACCGCCTCGGTCTGCTCGCCGAGACCGCCGCACCCCGCTGACGGGCGGGCCGGTCAGCCCGTCCTCAGGTGCGCGGCAGATAGATCCGCCAGCCGTCGAGGGT
Organism: Micromonospora coriariae; assembly: GCF_900091455.1. Classification (NCBI taxonomy): domain Bacteria; kingdom Bacillati; phylum Actinomycetota; class Actinomycetes; order Micromonosporales; family Micromonosporaceae; genus Micromonospora; species Micromonospora coriariae. Next base: position 4,365,075 of record NZ_LT607412.1, read on the forward strand.
GACCAGTTCCAGGCTGTCCGGGGCGGCGCGCAGCCGGTCGTCGAGGCGGGCCGCCATCGGCGACCCGGTCGGCGCGACCCAGGCCGGCGCCGTCGCACGCTCCACCTCCAGCCGGTACGCGGGGTAGCGGTCGAGGCCGGGGCGCAGCCTGTCGTCGACGACCGCGCAGACCACCTCCTCCGCGCTGGCGAAGGTGAGCCGGTTGCAGGTCCAGTAGCCGCCGTGCACCTGCCGTACGCCGAGATGGCGCAGCGTGGTCACCAGCTCGGCGTGCCGGGCCTCGACGGCCCGGGTCGCCGGGGCGGTCTGCGCCACCCGCCAGGTGGCGTGGGCGGTGGTGCCCACCGTGGCGGCGAGCACGGCCAGCGCGACCGGTCGGGCGACGGTCCGGCCGCCCCCGTTCCGGGCCACCGTCCACACCGGCCAGAGCAGCGCCGGCGTGGAGATGAGCAGGCAGGACAGGTAGCGGGAACTCTCCACCGGGGTGAGCCCGGCGGCGCTGCTCACTGTGTACGCGCCGAGAGTGGCCGCCGCGGCCAGAACGAGGCCCAGCCGCATCGCCGCCGCGGCCCGGGGCGACGGACCAGCGGTGGGCGACCGGCGCAGCACCCGCCAGGCGGTCCCGGCGGCGACGGCCAGCAGCACCGGCAGAACGAGCGCCCACCACAGCTGCCAGGTGGCGCACCGCCCCGGCGCGCAGAAGCCCATGCCCAGCGGTGGGCCGAGCAGCAGCCCGCCGTGCAGCCGGTCCGTCCAGCCCGTGGTGGCGTCCGCGCCGCTGGCGGCGAGCATCGCGTGCAGTGGGATCCGCTTGGTCAGCAGGCTGTGCGCCAGCAGGGGGGCCGCGCCCAGCACGGTGGCCGCCCCGAGCAGCACGCCGGCCGCTCCGCGAAGTTCCCGGCGGCAGAACGCGACCAGCACCGCGCCGGTGGCGAGGACGTACGCCAGCACCAGCGGGTCGACCCAGAGCATGAGGCCGGCCAGGAAGCCCCACAGCGCCCAGCGCACCGGCCGCCGACCCGGCCGTCCGGTGGCCAGATCCAGGGCCAGCAGGGCGAGCGCCACCCCCGCCGCGTTCATCTCGGGATAGCCGCCGCCGGCGATCAGCTGGTTCTTGACCACCCGATCGGAGCCGAGGGCGAGCAGCGCCACCACCAGCAGCCCGAACCAGCGGTCCCCGGTCAGCCGCAGGGTCAGCCGCCAGGCCAGCAGCAGGAACACCGCGTACAGCGCCAGTGTCGGCAGGCGCAGGCCGAGCAGTGATGGCCCGCCGGTCAGGGCGAACACGGGTGCGGCCAGATACGCCTCCAGCGTGCCCATGTACTGCTGGCCGTAGAACCAGACCGGGAAGCCCTCACCCCGGGCGATGTGCAGCGCGGCCAACCCCATGGTGGCCTCGTCGCTGTTGGTCGGCGGCGCGGCGTGGCCCAGCAGACCCAGGCGATAGCCGACACCCGCGACGACGGCGGGCACGGTGAGGATTTCGGGCAGCCGCGACCGCCGGACGGGTGGCGATACCCGCTGCACAGACACCAACACCTGTACATAACGGGCGAAGCGGGCAATTGGCGCGCAAGCGCCAACGTCCGGCGGCAGCCGTCAGCCGATCGGGGCACCCCAGGTGTCGGCGCTCCCCGACGCGACGTGCGGCGGCGCCGTCGGTGCGGGTTAGCCGGCGGTGCCGACCGGTGCGGCGGCGCGGGCGTCGAGAGCCTGGCGGTAGAGCCGGCCGGCGCGGTACGACGAGCGCACCAGCGGCCCGCTCATCACCCCGGCGAAGCCGATCTCCTCGGCCTCCTCGCGCAGCTCCACGAACTCCTCCGGCTTGACCCATCGGGTCACCGGGTGGTGCCGGGGCGAGGGGCGCAGGTACTGCGTGATGGTGATCAGCTCACAGCCGGCCTCGTGCAGGTCGCGCAGCGCCTGCGAGACCTCGGCCCGCTCCTCGCCCATGCCCAGGATCAGGTTGCTCTTGGTGACCAGGCCGTCGGCGCGGGCCTTACGGATCACGTCCAGCGAGCGGTCGTAGCGGAACGCGGGGCGGATCCGCTTGAAGATGCGCGGCACCGTCTCCACGTTGTGCGCCAGCACCTCCGGGCGGGAGCCGAAGACCTCGGCCAGCTGCTCGGGGACGGCGTTGAAGTCCGGGATCAGCAGCTCGACGCCGCAGCCCGGCTGGAGGGCGTGGATCTGCCGCACGGTCTCGGCGTACAGCCACGCGCCGCCGTCGGGCAGGTCGTCACGGGCGACGCCGGTGATGGTGGCGTAGCGCAGCCCCATGGACACCACCGACTCGGCGACCCGGCGGGGCTCGTCGGCGTCGAACTCGGCCGGCTTGCCGGTGTCGATCTGGCAGAAGTCGCAGCGCCGGGTGCACTGGTCGCCGCCGATCAGGAAGGTGGCCTCGCGGTCTTCCCAACACTCGTAGATGTTGGGGCAGCCGGCCTCCTGGCAGACGGTGTGCAGCCCCTCGCGCGAGACGAGCCCGCGCAGCTGGGTGTACTCCGGGCCCATCTTGGCCTTGACCTTGATCCATGGCGGCTTGCGCTCGATCGGCGTCTCGGCGTTGCGCGCCTCGATCCGCAGCAGACGCCGCCCCTCGGGGGCGGCCGTTGCGGTGCGCGCTGCCTGGCCGGTCGTCGGCGCGGAGTGCTCGATCGTCACGAAAACGAGCCTACGCCCGACGGCCGCCGTCTATGTGCGTCGGGCGACCGGCGTCACGCCGCGGATGTTGTGACGCCGGACACCAGCGGCTCGAAATTGGCGTCACAGCCACGGGGATCGGGTGTTACCGTCACCGCCAACAGCGACGACGGAGCCGAGTAGCGCCCCGACCCGCCAGTGCAGAGAGCCGCCGGTGCTGAGAGGCGGTCTGGCGCCGGTGCGCGAAGACCCTCCCGAGCTGCGGGAAGAACGGTTGCGGGTCACCCCGTGCCCAGTAGAGCCCGCCCGGCTGGCCCCGGTCATCAGGCGACGAACGAGGCCCCCGCTCCGGCGGGGGCGAAGGTGTGGTGGCACCGCGAGGTTCCCGCTCGCCCACACCTCCCTGGGGCTGATGCGACGCTTTCGCCACCCCGGGGCGGCGACGGCGTGGCGATCGACCGAGGAGCAGCCCGCCATGCAACGAACCCTGTCCCACCAACTGCCCGCCCAGGTCGGCGCGACCGTGCGGATCGCCGGCTGGGTGCACCGCCGCCGAATGCTCAAGTCGGTGGCCTTCCTGATCGTGCGCGACGCCACCGGCCTGGCCCAGGTCGTCGTCACCGATCCGGCCGTCCGCGCCGAGCTGGACAAGCTCACCGAGGAGACGGTCGTCGAGGTGATTGCGACGGCCACCGCGAACGAGACGGCGCCCACCGGGGTCGAGCTGACCGACCCGACGGTACGTCCGCTCGGCCCGCCCGCAGTGCCGCCGCCGTTCGACCTGTACCGGCCGGCGCTCACCGCGAGCCTGCCCACCCAGCTCGACAACGCGCCGACCGCGCTGCGTCACCCGACCCGATCCGCAGCGCTGCGGATCTCGGCGGCGGCGGTGGCCGGGTTCCGTGCCGCGCTCGACGCCCGGGACTTCGTGGAGGTCCACACGCCGAAGGTGGTCAGCTCCTCCACGGAGAGCGGGGCGAACGTGTTCGCGCTGGACTGGTTCGGCCGGCCCGCGTACCTGGCCCAGTCACCGCAGTTCTACAAGCAGCTGATGGTCGGCGTCTTCGAACGGGTCTACGAGGTGGGGCCGGTCTTCCGGGCCGAACCGCACGACACCGTCCGGCACCTCGCGCAGTACACCTCGCTCGACGTGGAGCTGGGCTTCGTCGCCGACCACCGCGACGTGATGATCGTCCTGCGGGACACCCTGGCCGGGATGCTGGGCACCGTCAACGAGCGGGCCGCCGGCGCCCTGGCGACGCTCGGCGTCGAGGTGCCGGCCGTGCCGGCGCAGATCCCCGCGGTGCACTTCACCGAGGCGTTGAGGATCGCCGGCGCGCCCGCCGACGAGCCGGACCTCGCGCCCGCCCATGAACGGGCGCTGGGGGAGTGGGCCCGCCGCGAGCACCTGTCGGACTTCCTCTTCGTCACCGGCTATCCGATGGCGAAGCGCCCGTTCTACACCCACCCGGACCCGGCCCGGCCGGACTACTCCAACGGCTTCGACCTGCTCTTCCGGGGGCTTGAGCTGGTCACCGGCGGGCAGCGCCTGCACCGGCACGCCGACTACCTGGCGGCGCTGGCGGCCCGGGGGGAGCCGGTCGAGCCGTACGCCGGCTACCTCGACGCCTTCCGGCACGGCATGCCACCGCACGGCGGCTTCGCCATCGGCCTGGAGCGCTTCGTTGCCCGCCTGGTCGGCGCGGCGAACATCCGGGAGGTCACCGCGTTCCCCCGCGACCTACACCGCCTAACCCCCTGACCAACGGCCAAGCCCTCCGCCCGCCCGCCCGCCCGCCCGGGCGGGCGGGCGGGCGACTCGTCGATCTAGGGGAAATCGCGGCGTCTGTAGATCAATCAGCGACGATAGTCCCTAGATCGACGAGGTTGGGCGGTCAGGCCTCGATCAGGGTGGAGAGGCGGCGCTCGACGACTGGGAGCACGTCGGCGACGGTGATCGGGCGGGCCAGCTCGGCGGTGAGCGAGGTGACGCCGGCGTCCCGGATGCCGCACGGCACAATCCGGTCGAAGTGCGTCAGGTCGCAGTCGCAGTTGATCGAGAAGCCGTGCAGGGTGACGCCCCGGGCGACCCGGATGCCGATGGCGGCCACCTTGCGGGCCGGCCCCCGGTCGTCCTCGGGCACCCAGACCCCGCTGCGCCCCTCGACCCGGCCGGCGGTCAGCCCGAACTCGGCGCACACGTCGATCAGCAGTTCCTCGGTGCGGCGCACGTAGGCGACCACATCCACCGGGTCGGGGAGCCGGAGGATCGGGTAGCCGACGAGCTGCCCCGGCCCGTGCCAGGTGATCTTGCCGCCGCGGTCCACGTCGACGACCGGGGTGCCGTCCACCGGCCGGTCCCACGGCTCGGTGCGCTTGCCCGCGGTGTAGACGCTCGGGTGCTCCAGCAGCAGCACGGTGTCGCCGCGCTCGCCGGCCACCACCGACTCGTGCAGGCGCCGCTGCTCGTCCCAGGCGGCCTGGTACTCGAGCAGGCCGGCACGGACGGCCGTCAGGCCGGAGGTCGTCGTCGTCACGCCTCTCAGCCTAGTCCCGTGACCGGCAATGATCGCTGGTGAGCCGCCTCACCAGGGTGTCGACGGGTCCCGGCGGCGGGCCGCCGGTCAGGACGGCGGGATGCGCCAGACCCAGACGTCGTCGACCCGTTGCGGTTCCCCGAACAGGGCGGTGGCGGTGCGTCGGACCGCCTCCTCGTCGACGTCGAACTTCGCGCCGTGTACCCGGTCGGGAAGCACTACCACCTCGATCCGCCAGTGCTGCAGGTCGGCGCGGACATCCCGCAGGGTGCCGTCGGTGACGATCGGCACCAGCCCGGTCCGGCCGGCCTGGTCCATCAGGGCGCTCAGGGTGCGGGGCACCGGCCCGATCCGACCGCGACCGTCGGGGCCACCGGGGCCGAGGAAGAAGCCGCCCGGAATGGCGAACTCACCCTGTCGGTGGGACAGCGCGTACGCCTGCCAGCGCTGCCCGTCCGGGTAGATGTCCACGGTCAGCGGCACCGGCGTGAGCACTCCGCCGGGCGAGACGTACTCCCGCCAGGTGCCGGCCGTGATGAACCGCGGGACGGGCTCCCGCTCGTGGGTCAGCAGCGGGGTGGGCAGCAGCGGCAGCAGGGCCACCGTGAACCCGATCACCCAGGCCAGCTCCGTGGGGCGGTACCGGGGCGGATCGTGCCGCAGTTGGTCGATCGCGTACGCCAACAGCACCCCGATCACCGGCGCGACCACCAAGGCCAGCCGGGCGGGCAACGCGGCGTTCACCACCGGCAGATGCCCGAGCAGGTCGAACGGCATCGGCAGGTCGGTGCGCCGCCCATCGACCTTCGCCACAGGTCCGAAGGAGAGCACGGCGAAGATCAGCGCGGTGACGCCCAGCGCCCAGAGGGTGCCCCGGCGGGCGGCATCGGCGCGTCGCCAGAGCGCGACGAAGCAGATCACGGTGAGCACCAGCAGGGGGATGCCGAAGAACGAGTTCTCCTCGGTCGGGTTCGGCGCCAGCGCGGTGCCCAGCCCGGCCTCACCGGCCAGCGAGCGGCGCGGGAACGCGGCGAACGCGGCGATGTCCTCGGAGTGGATCAACGGGTCGAAGCCGGTGCCGTGGAACCGCTGCGGCCCGGCGAAGTGCAGCCACAGCGGGTACGACAGCAGCACGCCCGCCACCACCGCGGTCACCCCGAGCCCGCGCAGGAAGGTGGGCAGCGCGGCCCGGCCCTCGGCGCGGTGGGCCGGGTGCAGCGCCCAGACGGCGACGAACACGCCGAGCGCGAGCGCGGCGAAGAACAGGCCCTCGGCGGCGATCGAGAAGGCCAGCGCGACCAGGACGCCGAGGATCACCCCGTCCCGGAGCCAGTGCCCGGGCCGGCGCAGCGCGAACAGCCGCCAGACCAGCAGTGGCACCAGCCAGCCGGCGCTCCAGTTCAAATGGGCGTTGGCGTGCGAGACCATGCCGGGGGAGTAGGCGATGAACAGTCCGCCGACCCCGGCGGCCAGTCGGCTGCGGACCAGGTGTCGGGAGAGCAGCCAGTACCAGGCCAGCGCGGTGGCGAGCAGGTTGAGGGTGAGGATCACCAGGAAGGTCGCCGGCGGTCCGACCAGGTACGTGAGCGGGGCGAAGACGACTGCGTACACCGTGATCGAGGTGTTGACCGCGAGGTTGACCCCGTCCGGGACGTTGATCAGGTACGTGAAGAACGGGTTCTCCCCGTGCGTCACCGCGTGCCCGCCGAAGGCGAGCAGCCACTCGAAGAGCGCCTGGTCGCTGGAGTTGACGGTGATGGTGCGTACGTTCGGGTCCCGCCACAGCCCACTGGTCACCCAGACGGCGAGCGCGAGCGCCACCAGCACGACGATCAGGTCGGCCCGGCGGTCCCGGGCGGCGCGAGGTGCGGGCCCGGTGGCCAGCGACGGGGAGGACGGCACGCAGCGGACGTTACCAACCGGACCTGGACGGGCCGGTCATACATGCAAGGAGGGGACCCTTGTTATCGCCTGAGGTAGAGGAGGGGGCCCTTCCTAACGGCTGGGCGTCGGGGGTACACAGTGGCCGCCGTGAATGTGTGACTGTGGCCCATGTCATAGCGGCGACACACCGACGTAACGTTCCGGCAATTCGACCGTGACCCAGTTCACAGTCCGCCCCGTCAGGAGGCCGCCGTGCGCCGCTCCTCGTCCACCCTCACCCGGCTGATCGGTGCGGTCGCCGGGCTCGTCCTCGCCGTCGCCGGTGCGGTCGCCCTCGCCACGCCCGCCCAGGCCGCCAGTCTGACCCAGGTCACCGGCTTCGGGTCCAACCCCGGCAACCTCGCCATGTACGCCTACCGTCCGGACAACCTCCCGGCGAACTCCCCGGCAGTGGTGCTGCTGCACGGGTGCACCCAGAGCGCCTCCGGCTACTTCGCCAACTCCGGTTGGCAGAAGTACGCCGACCAGTGGAAGTTCGCCCTGATCGTTCCCCAGCAGCCGTCGGGCAACAACGCCAACAGCTGCTTCAACTGGTTCGAGCCGGGGGACACCGCCCGGGGTCAGGGCGAGGCGCTCTCGATAAAGCAGATGGTCGACCACGCGAAGGCGAACTTCGGGGTGGACGGGGCCCGGGTCTTCGTCAGCGGCCTCTCGGCGGGCGCGGCGATGAGCTCGGTCATGCTCGCCACCTACCCGGACGTCTTCGCCGCCGGATCGATCATCGCCGGCATCCCGTACCGCTGCGCCACCAGCATGGTAAACGCGTTCAGCTGCATGAACCCGGGCACGGACAAGACCCCGGCCGCCTGGGGCGACCTGGTCCGCGGCGCGTACCCCGGCTACAGCGGCCGGCGGCCCCGGGTGGCCATCTGGCACGGCACCTCGGACACGACTGTCGCCCCGCTCAACGGCGCGGAGTCCCGCGACCAGTGGACGAACGTGCGGGGGATCTCGCAGACCCCGAGCAGCACGTCGTCGCTGCCCGGGGGCACCAGCCTCGAGGTGTACGGGAACGACGACGTGCGGCTCTACCGGGTCGCCGGGATGGGCCACGGCACTCCGGTCGACCCGGGCTCCGGCGCCGAGCAGTGCGGCAGCACCGCCGCGTACTTCCTGGACACCATCTGCTCGACGTACCGCGACGCGGTCTTCTTCGGGCTCAATGGTGGCGGCACCACCCCGACCCCGACCCCGACGGCCACCCCGACGCCGACGCCGACCCCCACCCCGACCACGCCGCCGACCTGCGTGACCGCCAGCAACTACGCGCACGTCAGCGCCGGCCGGGCGTACCAGTCCGGCGGCTACGCCTACACGAACGGCTCCAACCAGCGGATGGGCCTCTACAACACCTTCTACACCAGCGCCCTCAAGCAGACCGCCCCCAACTACTGGGTAATCGGCTGCTGACCCACCCGACGAGAGGCCCCTCCCGACCCGACGGGACGGGCCTCTCGTCGTCACTCGGTGAGCGCGGCGCGCAGAGCGCTGGGCAGGTCGGGGTGGTGGTAGGTGAAGCCGGCGCGGGTCAGCACCGCCGGCAGGACCCGGGTGCTGGTGAGGGCCTCGTGGGCGAAGCCGCCGAGCACCACCTTCAGCGCCAGCGCCGGGATGGGCATGATCGCCGGACGGTGCAGCTGACGGGCGAGCTCCCGGGTGAACTCCGCGTTGGTCACGGGGGCCGGACCGACCATGTTGACCGGCCCGGCGATGTCGTCCGAGTCGAGCAGGAAGAGGGTCGCCCGCAGCCAGTCAGCCATCGAGATCCAGGGCCACCACTGCCGGCCGCCGCCCAGCGGGCCGGAGACACCCAGCCGCATCGGCAGCAGCTGCGGTTTGAGCATCCCGCCGTCGCGGTGCAACGGCAGGCCGATGCGCAGCCGCACCACGCGTACCCCGGCGTCCTCGGCCGGCCGGGTCGCGGCCTCCCAGACCCGGCAGACGTCGGCCAGGAAGCCCTCGCCGGCCGGCGCGTCCTCCTCCACCACCCGGTCGCCGGTGTTGCCGTACCAGCCCACCGCCGAGGAGTTCAGCAGCGCCCGCGGCCGGTCGGCGGCTGGTAGGCCGGCGATCGTGACCGCCAGCGTGCTGGTGCTGTCCACCCGGCTGGACCGGATCAACCGCCGGTAGTCGTCGTTCCACCGCTTGTCGCCGACGCCCGCGCCGGCCAGGTTGACCACCGCGTCCGACCCCGCGACCGCCGCCGGGTCGAGCTGCCCGGCGGCGGGGTCCCACCGTCGCTCCCGCGGATCGCGTGGCGGCCGGCGGACCAGTCGGGTGACCTGGTGCCCGTCGGCCGAGAGCCGGGCGACCAGGCGGGTGCCGAGGAAGCCGGACGCGCCGGCCAGAAGGATGCGCATGCCTACATCTTCGTCCAGAACGTCGCCGGTGGACGCGCGGGCGGCCGGCGGGTCAGGCCGCGCGGACCGGACGCAGGTCGGCCAGCAGCCGCTCCACCTCGGTGTACGCCTCGGCGCTCAGCGGGCCGAGCGCCAGGGTGGCAAGGTTCTCCTCCGCCTGCGCCACCGTGCGCAGGCCGGGGATCGGCACGGTACGCGGGCTGCGGGCCAGCAGCCAGCCGAGCGCGCCCTGGGCCAGGGTGCGCCCGTCGGCGGTGAGCGCCCCGCGGACCTGCTCGACCCGGGCCGCCCAGCGCGGCGTCGGCCGTCCGTCGGTGAACCACTGCAGCCACTCGGGCGCCCGGCCGCGTACGTCGTCCGCGCCGACCGCCCGGGTCGACCCGGTGAGCAGCCCCATCGCCAGCGGGCCGCGGTTGAGGCTGGCCAGGTCGTAGCGGTCGCAGACCGCCAGCACCGCGGCGTTGTCCCGCAGCACCGACTCGTCGTGCTGGATGGCGGCGCAGTGCACGCCGGCCGCCGCGAACGCCTCCGCCGAGGCCGGGTCGTCGGTGCTCCAGCCGTACGCCCGGATCTTGCCCTGGCCGACGAGGTTCTCCAGGGTGTCGACCAGGTCGAGCGCGGCGGGCACCGGCAGCTCGTTGATGTGCAGTTGGTAGAGGTCGACGTGGTCGGTGCCGAGCCGGCGCAGGGAGTCCTCCAGGCTGCGCACCGCGAAGGCCGGGCTGGCGTCGGTGCCGAGCGCCCGACGGGTGGCCTCCTCGCTGACGTTGCCGAACTTGGTGGCGATCACCGCGCCGTCCCGGCGGCCGGCCAGGGCCCGGCCGAGGATCCGTTCGCTGTGCCCGGCGCCGTAGTTGCTCGCCGTGTCGAACAGGGTCACCCCGAGGTCGAGCGCGCGGTGGATGGTGCGGATCGACTCGTCGTCGTCCACCTCGCCCCAGCCGAACGGCTGCCCGCCGTCGCCCCAGAGCGGGCCGCCGATCGCCCAGCACCCCATCCCGATCGCGCTCACCTCGATGCCGCTGCGTCCGAGCTTCCGTGTCGTCGTCATGCGGTCAGCCTCCAACCTGGAGTGCGCTCCAGGTCAACCACTACGATCTCGGGGCATGACCGGTTACGCCCCCTCGGAGGCCGCCCGGCGCAGCGGCTTCAGCCTGGACACCCTGCGGTACTACGAGAAGATCGGCCTGCTCGCCGACGTGAGTCGGACGTCGGGCGGCCAGCGGGTCTTCACCGACGACGACCTCGGCTGGCTTGTGTTGTTCCGCTGCCTGCGCGACACCGGAATGCCGATCGCCCAGATGTGCCGCTACGCGCAACTGGCCCGGGAGGGCGAGCACACCGCCGAAGACCGGCGTGAGCTGCTGGAACGGCACGCGGTGCGGGTCGAGGAGCAGATGCGCCTGCTCCAGAGCCAGTACGACCACCTCCGGGAGAAGATCCGCTTCTACGAGCAACTGCCCGGCTCCGGGTCGGCGGGCGCGTAGGCCACCCGGCCCGGTGCGCGAGCGCGCTCAGGTGATGGCGGCCAGCCGGGGCAGCAGCGGGGCCAGCGGATCGAGCGCGTCGGCCCGGACCACGTAGCGGGTCACGCCCCAGCGCCGCCGGTGCGCGGCCACCGCCGCGACGATCTCGTCCGCGGTGCCGATCAGCACGAACGGGGTGGCGAGCAGCTCGTCGACCGTCAGGCCGGTCTCCTCGGCGGTCTGCACGGCGGCAGCCGCCGCGCCGTCGCCCACCACGAGCCGCTGCACAAGTGCCTCCAACGCGGGCGGGTCGTCCCGCCCGGCCGCGCCGGCCGCGACCGCGGCCAGTTGCGCGTCGATCTCCGCGGCCCGCCAGCGCACGTCGTGGCCGTGGCCGTCCGCGAGGGTACGACCGAAGCCGCTGAGCCCGACCACGTCGGCGTGTGCGCCGGCCCAGCGCAGCAGGTCGGTGTTGGCCGTGCCCACGGTCAGCGGGATCCTCGGCTGCACCGGTCGGGGCCGGTCCAGTCGCGCCCCGTGCACCGCCAGGTCGGCGGAGTCGACCGTGACCTGCTCGCCGGCCAGCAGGGCCTGGACCGCCTCGGCCACCGCGATGCAGCGGCGTACCCGGCCGGCGACGTCCGGGCGCTCCCGCCCCACCGCCCGCCACTCGACGGGGGTGTGGCCGGCGCCGATGCCGAGCCGGGCCCGCCCGCCGGAGACCAGGTCGAGGGTCGCCACGTCGGTGGCGAGCAGCGCCGGTTCCCGAACGCCGGCATTTGTGACGTACGAGCCGAGCCCGAGCGTCGAGGTGACCGACGCGGCGGCGGCCAGCGCGACGAACGGCGCGGCGACCACGCCCGGGTGGTCGCCGACCAGCAGCGCGTCGTAGCCGGCCGCCTCGGCCCGGTGGGCCAGCCCACACCAACTGGCGGCGTCGGACGGGCTCGCCTGGACCGAGAAGGTGACCATGGGCCCAGCCTGCCCTTCAGCGGGCCCCGTGGCCAGCGGTTCTGCCGAGGGGAGACAGGCGTCAGCCGGCGGGCGGCGCGGTCAGGCCGAGGAGTTCCTCGACCGTCCCGGGCCGACCGGTGAGCGCGTTCAGCGCGGTGACCAGGCGCTTCTCCTCGTACCGGAAGTGCGACTCCAGCAGTGCCGCAAGCCCGTCCAGCTCGGCGCGCAACTGGGCCGCCGGCGGCGGCGTGGGATCGCCCAGCAGCTCCTCGACCCGGCGCAGGATCCCCGCGACCACCTCGTGGTCGGTGATCAGGTTGGCGAGGACCGGGCGCAGCTCCGGGACCTCGTCGGCCAGCAGCCGGAACGCGCCGTCGTCCTCACCCGTGTGGTGTCGGCCGAGCGCGGCACAGAAGGTGAGGCAGTGGGCCCGCAGATCCCGCGACGGCCGGGCCCCGGCGGGGGCGTCGGCGTCGAGGCTCGCCCGGAGGCGGGCCAGCTCCGTGCCGAGCCAGAGGTGGATCTCGATCATCTGATTGCCGACGGCGGCGAGCCGGTCGGCCGGTGAAGTGGTTGGGTGCACGTTCGTCCCATGCTGTCCCCGCGCCTCCATGCCCACGGCGGCCTTCGTGCCGGGTGCACCGCGACGCTGGGCTGGAGCCTATCCCGGCGGGGTCACGGCGTGGTCGGCTCGTCGGGTTCCTTGAGGTGCCAGCTGGCCCGGAAGTGGGCCTCGTGGACCTCGTGGGTGGTCCGTTCCTGGAAGACGGCGGCCCGCAGCGCGTGCCGCGACTCCGACATCACCATCACCTCGACGGCCACCAGCCCGACGCAGATCGCGGTGAGGAGGGTGAGTGCGCCCAGCACCGGCAGGTGCTGGGCGATCGGCAGGGCCAGCGCCAGCACCGCCAGCACGCCGATCCGGGTCCAGGTGACTGTGTGCAGGGTGCGCAGTTGGAACAGCAGGTTGGCGGCGAAATAGCAGATCACCCCGCCGAAGAGCAACGGCACGGCGGGCCCGTCGATCCGTTGCGCGGGCCCGCCGGCCGGATCGGTGATCTGGTGCAGGATCTCCTCGCTGCCGATGGAGAAGAGGATCACCGCGGCGATCATCGGCAGATAGAGGTACGCGTACGCGTCGCGGGCCATCGCCACCCGGGGGCCGCCCTCCGCCGCGTGCAGGGCGATCCGGGCGGCCGGGCCGATGAAGTCGAAGTGCGCCCACCACAGGGCGGCGGTGAAGAAGATCCCGAGCGAGGCGGCGGCCACTGCCGGCCAGGTGACCGGCTTGCCGACGAGCAGGTTGCCGCCGACACCCACGGAGATCACCGACTCGCCCAGCGCGATGATCAGGATGAGGTCGTACCGCTCCGTCCAGTGTTCCGCGCTGGTCACCCCCCAGCCCCAGGTGCCGACGATGAAGCCGGTGGCGTACTGGACCACCACCACGGTGATCCACAGGGCGTCGCGGACCATCGCGGCCTGGTCGGGGTCGCCGATCTGCGGCGGAATCAGCGCGGCCGCCAGCAGCAGCACGATGCTCACCGCCAGCTCCGGGGCGAAGCGGCGCAGTTGGCGCCGTTCCCGCGGGCTGTCCCGCACCACATGCTGGTAGAGGATCATGTGGACGGCACGGACCACGACGTAGCTGATGGCCACCAGCATCGGGCCGGCGGTGCCGCGCTTCGGGTCGCTGAACGCCTGCGGCAGCGCCAGCGCGAACGCGAACAGGGCGGCCATCGCGATCACCATGAGCACCGGTACGTAGCCCTCGCCGAGCCGGACCCGGGTGGCGACCAGACTGTGCACCACCCAGATCCACCAGAGCACGGCGAGTACCAGGCCGGCGTGCAGCAGCTGCCGGCCGGAGATGTTCGCGGCGGTCGCCCGGGTGATGATGAAGAACGAGAAGACGAAGACCAGATCGAAGAAGACCTCGAACTTGTCGACCCGGGCACCGGGGGCGATCGGGACGGCGGGCCCCAGTCGCCCACGCCGCCGGTAGCCGCCCACGGTCCCACTCTGGCAGCGTCCAGACCGGCCCGAGGTCGGAACGGGTCAGCCCGGGTGCCGGTGCCGCAGACCGTCCATGAGCAGGCCGAGCAGCCGCTCGGCCTGGGCGCGTTCACCAGCGGCCAGGGAGATTCCGCTCAGGCTGGCCAGCACGTCTGTGGTGTCCACGTCGGCCCGTACGGTGCCGGCCGCGGCGCCCGCGCTCAGCAGTCGGTCGAGCGCCTCCAGCAGCCGGTCCCGGCTCTGCGCGTACGGGTTGGCGCCGGTGGCGATCACCAGGCGCAGGGCATCGGCCATCCCGCGCTTGGTGGCGAGGTAGTCGATGAACCGGGACATCCAGCCCCGTAGCGCCCGGTCCGGCGGTAGTTGGTCGAGCAGCTCCGGCGCGGCGTCGCAGAGTTTGCCCAGTTCGTTGCGGTACGCCGCCTCGATCAGCGCCTCGCGGGTGGGGAAGTGACGATAGAGAGTGCCGATGCCCACCCCGGCCTCCCGGGCGATGCCGTCGAGCGTTACCTCCGGCCCGGGGCGGGAAAACGCCTGGATCGCGGCCTCCAGCAGTCGCTCGCGATTGCGCAGGGCATCCGCCCGCAGCGGGCGGGGGCTGGTCTCCGGCATCACTTCCTCCCTCGCTGGTGCGGGCCAGTGGTATCCGGAGGGCACTCCGGTTAGTCTCGAACGTAGCGGAGGATCCTCCGCTTCCATCGTAGCGGCGGGCCGGGTCGGTCCGCCCCACCCGGACAAGGATGGATCATGACGACGAGCACCCCGATCACCACCCCGTTCACCCATGCCTCCACCGCCATGGACGTGATCCAGGGCGTGGACCTCGGCGGCCGGCGGGCGATCGTCACCGGCGGGTCGTCCGGCATCGGCGTCGAGACCGCCCGCGCCCTGGCCAGCGCCGGCGCGCAGGTCACCCTGGCCGTGCGTAACACCGACGCCGGGCAGCGCGCCGCCGACGACATCACCGCCAGCACCGGCAACGACCAGATCCTGGTCGCACCGCTCGACCTCGCCGACCAGGGCTCGGTGGCCGACTTCGTGGCCAACTGGGACGGTCCGCTGCACATGCTGGTCAACAACGCCGGCATCATGGCGTCGCCGGAGATGCGGACGCCACAGGGCTGGGAGATGCAGTTCGCCACCAACCACCTGGGGCACTTCGCGCTCGCCACCGGGCTGCGCCCGGCGCTGTCCGCCGCCGACGGCGCCCGGATCGTGTCGGTGAGCTCCGCCGCCCACCTACGCTCACCTGTGGTCTTCGAGGACATTCAGTACGAGCGCCGGCCGTACGAGCCGTGGGAGGCGTACGGGCAGTCGAAGACGGCGAACGTGCTCTTCGCCGTGGAGGCGACCCGGCTCTGGGCCGACGACGGCATCGTGGCCAACTCGCTGATGCCCGGGGCGATCCAGACCAACCTCCAGCGCTACGTCAGCGAGGAGGAGCTGAACCGGATGCGCTCGGGCAACGCGGCGGCGTGGAAGAACGTCGAGCAGGGTGCCGCCACGTCGGTGCTGGTCGCCGCCTCACCGCTGATCGACGGGGTCGGCGGGCGGTACTTCGAGGACTGCCAGGAGGCTGGCCCGGTGGTGCCCGGCGAGCGGCGCGGCGTCGCCCCGTACGCGCTGGACCCGGAGGCCGCGGAGCGGCTCTGGCAGGTCTCGACCGCACTGCTCAAGGGCTGAGCGCGCAGCGCCGGCCGGGGTCCGCCCCGACCGGCGTTCACCGGCCAACAGGCCGTTCGCCGGCCAACAGGCCCAGAAACGACGAAGGGCGCCCCGGTCATCGACCGGGGCGCCCTTTCGACTGGCTCGGGGATCAGGCCAGGCCCAGCTCCGACTCGAAGTTGCCGGCCTCCAGCCGCTCCTTGACCGCGGCCAGGAAGCGGGCCGCGTCGGCGCCGTCGATCAGCCGGTGGTCGTAGGACATGGCCAGGTAGACCATCGACCGGACCGCGACGACCTCGCCGAGCTCCGGGTCGTTGACCACGACCGGACGCTTGACCACGGCACCCGTGCCGAGCATCGCCGACTGCGGCGACGGCACGATCGGGGTGTCGAAGAGCGCGCCCCGGCTGCCCGTGTTGGTCAGCGTGAACGTCGCCCCGGCCAGCTCGTCCGGGCTGACCTTGTTGGTCCGGGTCCGCTCGGCCAGGTCCGCGACCCGCTTGGCGATGCCGCCCAGGTTGAGGTCACCGGCGTTGTGGATGACCGGCACCAGCAGACCCCGCTCGGTGTCCACGGCGATGCCGAGGTGCTCCGCCTCCGGGTAGGTGATCGTCCCACCCTCGAGATCCAGCCGGGCGTTGACGATCGGGTACGTCTGCAGCGCCTCGACGGCCGCCAGGGCGAAGAACGGCAGGAAGGACAGCTTCACGCCGTGCCGCTGCACGAAGGAGTCCTTCGCCTGCGCCCGCAACTTGGCGATCCGGGTGACGTCCACCTCGACCACCGTGGTCAGCTGCGCCATCTCGTGCAGCGACTCGTGCATCCGCGTGGCGATCGCCTTGCGGATCCGCGGAAGCTTCTCGGTGGTGCCCCGCTTGCCGCTCGGCTGCGGCTTGGCGACCGGCTTCGCCGGGGCCGACGGCGCGGCGGCCTGCTGCGGTGCGGCGGGCGCGGCCTTGGCGGCCTTGGCCTTCTCGGCCGCCTCCAGCACGTCCTGCTTGCGGATCCGGCCACCCACGCCGGTGCCGTTGAGCGAGGACAGGTCGACGCCGTGCTCGCTGGCGAGCTTGCGCACCAGCGGGGTGACGTACCCGGCGGCCTCCTCGCCGCCGCCCTGCGCCGGGGCGGACGGGCGCTGCGGCGTCGGGGTCGGCGCGGCCGGCTGCGCGGCCTGCTCGGCCTTCACCGGCTGCGCCGAGGTCTCGGCCTCCGCGGACGGCTCGTTGTACGACATGCCCGGGGTGGGCTCCTCGACCTTCGGCTCCGGCTTCGGCTCGGCCTTGGGCGCCGGCTTGGCCTCCGCCTTCGGCTCGGGCTTCGGCTCCGGCTTCGCTGCCGCGGGGGCGGCACCGGCAACGCCGATGATCGCCAGGTCGGCGCCGACCGCGGCGGTCTCGTCCTCGGCGACCTTGATCTCCAGCACCGTTCCGGCGACCGGCGACGGGATCTCGGTGTCCACCTTGTCGGTGGAGACCTCCAGCAGAGGCTCGTCCACCTCGATGGTCTCGCCGACCTGCTTGAGCCAGCGGGTGACCGTACCCTCGGTGACGCTCTCACCCAGGGCCGGCATCTTCACCGCAGTGCCCTCGCCCGCGCCCGCGCCGGCGGCGGCCGGGGCCGGCGCCTCGTCCTGGGCCACCTGGTCGGCGGTGCCCTCAGCGGCGGCCGTCGGCTCGGTGGCCGGCTCGGCCGCTTCGGCCGGAGCCTGCTGCTGCTCCTGCGGAGCGGCCTCGCCGCCACCGGCCGACTCGCCCTCGCCGGCGATGACGGCCAGCTCGCTGCCGACCTCCGCGGTCTCGTCCTCGCCGACCACGATCCGGCTCAGCACGCCCGCCGCGGGCGACGGGATCTCGGTGTCGACCTTGTCGGTCGAGACCTCGAGCAGTGGCTCGTCGACCTCGACCGTGTCGCCCTCCTGCTTGAGCCAGCGAGTGACGGTGCCCTCGGTGACGCTCTCGCCGAGCCGGGGCATGGTGACCGATACCGGCATGTTCTGAGACTCCTTCATTCCCCTGGTGGGATCTTCGCCCGTCGCCGGACGCCGCGGGTTGTGGTGATCAGGCGTGCGAGTGCAGCGGCTTGCCGGCGAGGGCCAGGTGCGCCTCGCCCAGGGCCTCGTTCTGGGTCGGGTGAGCGTGCACGAGCTGGGCGACCTCGGCCGGGTACGCCTCCCAGTTGTAGATGAGCTGCGCCTCACCGATCAGCTCACCCACCCGGGCGCCGATCATGTGCACGCCGACCACCGGGCCGTCCTCGACCCGGACCAGCTTCACGAAGCCGGTGGTCTTGAGGATCTGGCTCTTGCCGTTGCCACCCAGGTTGTAGTTGTACGTCTTGACCTTGTCAGCGCCGTACTGCTCCTTGGCCCTGGCCTCGGTGAGGCCCACCGACGCCAGCTCCGGGTCGCAGTAGGTGACACGCGGGATGCCGACCTCGTCGATCACGGCGGGGGTCTGCCCGGCGATCTCCTCGGCCACGAAGATGCCCTGCTGGAAGCCGCGGTGCGCGAGCTGGAGGCCGGGCACGATGTCGCCGACCGCGTAGACGTTCGGCACGCTGGTGCGCAGCCGCTCGTCGGTCAGCACGTAGCCGCGGTCCATCTTGACGCCCTGCTCCTCGTACCCGAGGTTGGCGGTGTTCGGGCCACGACCGACGGCGACCAGCAGCAGCTCGGCCTCGACGGTCTCGCCACCGGAGATGGTCAGCTTGACGCCGTTCTCGGTCTTCTCGACCTTCTCGAACGGCTTGCCGACCTTGAAGTTGATCTTCCGCTTGCGGAACGCCCGCTCCAGCGCCTTCGACGACTCCTCGTCCTCGGCGGCGACCAGCCGGGGCAGCGCCTCGACGATGGTCACGTCCACACCGAAGGACTTCCACACGCTGGCGAACTCGACGCCGATCACGCCGCCACCGAGCACGATCACCGACGACGGCACCCGGTCCATGGTGAGCGCGTGGTCACTGGTGATGATCCGCTCGCCGTCGACCTCCAGGCCGGGCAGGCTCTTGGCGTACGAGCCGGAGGCCAGGACGATGTTGCGGCCGGTGTAGCGCTTGCCGTCCACCTCGACCACGTTCTTGCCGACCAGCTTGCCGTGGCCCTCGACGATGGTGATCGCCTTGTTGCCCTTCAGCATGCCCTGCAGGCCCTTGTAGAGCCGGGCGATCACGCCGTCCTTGTACGCGTTGACCCCGGCCATGTCGATGCCGATCAGCTCGGCCTTCACGCCGAACTGCTCCGACTCGCGGGCCTGGTCAGCGATCTCGGCCGCGTGCAGCAGGGCCTTCGTCGGGATGCAGCCGTTGTGCAGGCAGGTGCCGCCGAGCTTGCCCTTCTCGACCAGCGCGACCTTCAGGCCCAGCTGGACGGCGCGCAGCGCGGTCGCGTAGCCGCCGCTGCCACCTCCGAGAATCACAATGTCGAAGGTCGCTTCGTTCGGCTCGCTCACGTCCAACTCCCAGGTCGCGTCGCTGCATCGGGGGTCACAGAGGTGTAACACGGACACACCCCACCTCGGTCATCTTGTCACCACTGGGCACAGGGTGCGTAGTGAGGTGCCCAACGACACGTCGGTGACACGTACCCTTGGCACCGTTGTCGATGACAGAGCATGGGGGAGAGGTCTGGTGGGGTTGTTCCGGCGCCGCAAACAGGCGCGTGTGCCCAGCCACGACCGCGCGGCGGATCGTGGTGATCTGGATCATCTCGAAAACTTCATCCGGAGCCGACGCGGCGTCGAGGCGTTCATCGAACCACGGACGACGGTGACGGAGACCACTGTCATCCTGATCGCCGACGACGGGGAGTGGACCCGCCGGCGCATCGACGGCCCGGACGGCGCCCGGCGCTTCGCGTACCGGATGGGCATCCCGGTGTACGACGTCCGGCTGATGGGCTACCCGCAGCGCATGCGCGACTTCAACGAGCGCCGCAAGCGGCGCCCCGAGCGGTACTGAGACGCGACCGGGGCGCCCCCGCACGGGGGCGCCCCGGTCGTCGGGTCTCTCGACGGTCAGCCGTTGACGGCGACGTCCTCGACCAGCTGCACCAGGGTGCGGACCGGTACGCCGGTGCCGCCCTTGGTCAGGTAGCCGGTCGGCTCGCCCGAGTGGTAGCCCGGCCCGGCGATGTCGATGTGCGCCCAGGCCACGTCGTCGGTCACGAACTCGCGCAGGAACACGCCGCCCTGCAACATGTGCCCGGCCCGGTCCATCCCGGCGTTGACCTGCGAGATGTCCGCCACGTCGGAGTCCATGCCCTTGCGCACGTCGTCCGGCAGCGGCATCGGCCAGGCCGGCTCGCCGACCGCGTCGCCGACAGTCCGGACCCGCTCGCACAGCTCCGCGGTGCCCATGACGCCGGCCATCCGCTTGCCCAGCGCGATCACCTGGCCGCCGGTCAGGGTGGAGGTCTCGAACAGGTAGTCGGTGCCGTCCTCGCAGGCACGGGCGATCGCGTCGGCCAGGATCATCCGGCCCTCGGCGTCGGTGTTGAGCACCTCCACCTTCTTGCCGCTGTACATGCTGATGACGTCACCCGGCCGGTAGCTGGTGCCCGACGGCATGTTCTCCGCCATCGGCAGGTAGGCGCTGACCGCCACCGCCGGCTTGAGCGCGGCGATCGCCAGCATGGCCGCACCCACCGCGGCGGCGCCCGCCATGTCGGACTTCATCTCCCACATGCCCTGCGCCGGCTTGATCGAGATGCCGCCGGTGTCGAAGGTGATCCCCTTGCCGACCAGCGCGACCCGCTTGCCGTTGCCGCCGTCCTGCGGGGTGTAGGTGAGCTTCACCAGGCGCGGCGGGGCCTCCGAGCCCTGCCCGACCGCGACGATGCCGCCGTACCCGCCGGCGGCCAGCGCCGCCTCGTCCAGCACCTCGACGCCGAGGCCCGCCGCACGGGCGGCGTCGGCCACCGCGTCGGCGAAGGACGGCGGACGCAGCTCGTTCGGCGCGGTGTTCACCCAGTCCCGGCTCAGCCGGACCGCGCCGGCCACCACCTGCGCCCGGCTGATCTCCGCCAGGGCGCCCGCGTCGCCGGCATCCGGCACCGAGACCAGCACCTCGGCCACCGGCTCCCGCCGGGTCGGCTGCGGCCGGGTCTTGTAGCCGGCGAACCGGTACCCGCCGAGCAGCGCGCCCTCCGCGACCGCGCGCAGCGCGGCCGGCGCGTCGGCGTCGTCCGGCAGCGGCATGGCCAGCGCCACCTTCGGCGCGCCCGCCAGGGCCCGGATCGCGCCGCCGGCCGCCCGACGCAGCGTCTCCGGGGCCGGGGCGGCGCCCGACGGCTCCGGGCCGAGCCCGACCGCGACGACCAGCGGGGCGGTGACCGTACCCAGCGTGGCCAGCTTGATCACCTCGCCCGGGCCACCGGTCGCGCCGAGCAGCGCCAGCGTCTCGGTCAGCTTGCCGTCGAACGCGGCGGCGATGCTCTCCGCGCCGCTGGCGAGCAGCAGGGTGCCGGCGAGGCCGCTGGTGGCGCCCTGCTCTCCGGTCTGGCTGTGCACGCCGATCACGATCGCGTCGACGGCGAGCTCCGCCGGGTCGGTGTCGACCAGGCTCAGGGTGGTGGTGCGGGGCGATGTCACTGAAGCTACTCCGGGCGGGCCGGGCCGGCCGCGTCGTCGCGTACCGGCGATGAAGGTCTCCGGCGGAACGTACCCGCCGGACGTCAGGGCTGTCCCGCCGATGATGCCGACGGGTCCCGCCGATGCTAACCAGCGGTGCTGCCCCCGGTAAGTTGCCACCCATGACCGAAGTGACCTCCGACGCCGCCGCGACCCGGCTGCGCCGTTCCCCGCTGCACGAGCGGCACACCGCCGCCGGCGCCAAGTTCGCCCCCTTCGGGGGCTGGGAGATGCCGCTGGAGTACGCCGGCGGCGGGGTGCTCAAGGAGCACACCGCGGTGCGGAGCGCGGTGGGGGTCTTCGACGTGTCACACCTGGGCAAGGCCCGGGTGAGCGGCCCCGGCGCCGCCGAGTTCGTCAACGCCTGCCTCAGCAACGACCTGGGCCGGATCGGGCCGGGCCGGGCGCAGTACACGCTCTGCTGCGACGACGCCACCGGCGGCGTGGTGGACGACATCATCGCCTACCTGTACGCCGACGACCACGTCTTCCTCATCCCCAACGCGGCGAACACCGCCGAGGTGGTCCGCCGGCTGCGGGCCGCCGCGCCGGAGCAGGTCACCGTCACCGACGAGCACGAGGCGTACGCCGTGCTGGCCGTGCAGGGGCCGCGCTCGGCGGAGCTGCTGGGCGCCCTCGGCCTGCCCACCGAGCACGACTACATGAGCTTCTCCGCCGCCACCCTGGCCGGGGTCGAGCTGACGGTCTGCCGCACCGGCTACACCGGTGAGCTGGGCTACGAGCTGGTCGTGCCGGCGGAGCACGCGGTCACCGTCTGGGACGCGCTCTTCGCCGCCGGCGAGAGCTTCGGGCTGCGCGCCTGCGGGCTGGCCGCCCGGGACACGCTGCGCACCGAGATGGGCTACCCGCTGCACGGGCAGGACCTCTCCCTGGACATCACCCCGGTGCAGGCACGGTCCGGCTGGGCGGTGGGCTGGGACAAGCCGGCCTTCTGGGGCCGTGACGTGCTGCGTACCGAGAAGGCCGACGGCCCCCGGCGTACGCTGCGCGGCCTGGTGGCCGTCGACCGGGCCATTCCGCGGCCCGGGATGACCCTGCACGTCGGTGACGTGCAGGTCGGCACGGTCACCAGCGGCACCTTCTCGCCGACCCGCAAGCAGGGCATCGCGCTGGCCCTGCTGGACACCGACGCCAAGCTCGCCGACGGCGACCTGGTCGAGATCGAGATCCGCGGCCGCCGAGCCCCCATGCAGGTAACCCGCCCCCCGTTCGTCACCCCGTCAGTCAGGTAGCCCGACCTCGTTGATCATGAAGTTGTTGCCGTGACACGCCGACGGCGGTGGCAACAACTTCATGATCAACGCGCGGTGGGGGTGGGGGGTTCGCCGGAGTCCAGGACGGCCTGCGTCCAGCCGCCCTCGATCACGCCGGTGGCGTCCAGCACCGCCCAGTCGACCACGTCGGTCGCCTCCACCACGACCGGGGCGCCGATCCGCACCGAGGAGTCGGTGGCGGCGTCGCTGGCGCTCACCCCGACGATCCGTTCCGGGGCCTCCCACGAGGTGACGCCCGCCCAGACGTACTCCGGGCCGTCGTCGCCGGGCAGGCCGTACTTGACCACCAGCTGCGACTCGGGCGGCAACTGGCCGGCGACGAACCGGGCCCGGGCGTCGTCCAGCGCGGCCCGGGCGGTGGCGACCGCCCGGCTCATCGCGTCACCCGAGCGGGCGTAGCGCACGTCCGGCTGGATCCCGGAGAACAGCGTCGCGCAGGCGGCGGCGTAGTAGCGCCCGTCCGGACCCGGATGCCCGGCCGGCGGGCGCAGGCTGAGGAACGAGTCGGCCTCCGGGTCGGTCGCCGGGTCCAGCTCCAGGCGCAGCAGCACCGGGGCCGTCGCACCGTGCTGCTCCGGGTTGCCGTACGCCACCGCGATGTCGTGCCCGGTCACAGTGGCCAGCACCGGCAACTGCACGAACGCCGGCACCTCCTCGCCGGAGAGCCCGTCGGTCCAGTCCCGCAGCAGCCGTCGCGCCGCCCCGGTCATCACCGCGCCCCAGGCCCGGGTGAGGTGGTCCGGCACCCCCTGGGTCTGCAACTCCAGCAGCCCGAAACGGCGCAGCCCCTTGGTGGTGAACCACAACCCCTCCACGTCCGAGGAGTACGGCACCAGCACCCAGTCCACCAGCCGGATCCGACCCTGCTCGTCCGGGAGCGAGCGCAGCGCGGTCGCCGGGTCGAGGAACTGCAGGCCGAAGACGTCCACCACGTCGCTGTCGACGGACTCCGCCACCGCCGCCGCCACCGCCCGGGCCGCCCACTCGTGCGCCGGCGGCCAGCCGGGCCGGTACTCGGCCTGCACCACCACCAGGTGGGTCGCCGCGGCCAGTCGCGCCAGCTGCGCCTCGGTGGCGCCGAACGCGGTGAGCAGATCCGGTGGCAACTCGGGGAACTCGGCGATCGGCCGGGTGTCCACGCTCATCAGCGGGCTGTCCAGCATCTGCCGGGCCAGCCCGTGCACCGGCTCGGCCAGCCGGCCGGTCAGCGCCGCCACCGCGGTCTTCGCGCTGACCTTCGGCAGACCCGCCATCGGCACCAGGTAGGTCGCGCTGAGCGACTCCGGGACCGGTACGGGCAGGAAGTCGTCCGTGATGAGCATTCTCGTTCCCCCGGTGGCCGTCCGGTGCTGTCGAGCCGAACGCTACCCGGCCCGACTCGCCAGCTTCAGCCGGACAGCACCAGACCCAGGTAGACCAGCGTGGTGACCACCTCGACGGTCGCGCCGAGCACGTCGCCGGTGATCCCGCCGAGCCGGCGTACCACGTGGGCCAGCAGCGGCACCGCGACGGCGAACGCGGCGGCAATGGCCAGCGGCCCCTGCCACGGGCGGCCCGGCACCGCGGGCACCGCCAGCAGCACGACGGCGACCGCCCCGGCGACCACCGCCACCGGACCCACCGTGCCGGCCACCAGCGCGCCCAGCCCGTCCGGGCGGGCCGCCGGCACACCCCGCCGGCAGGCCACCGTCACACCCAGCCGCCCGGCGGCGGTCGCCGCGACCACCGCCGCCAGGCACGCCGGCCAGGACCGACCGACAAGCTCGGCGAGCGCCGCCGCCTGCACCAGCAGGACGACCACCAGGGCGACCACCCCGAACGGGCCGACGTCCGGCTTCTTCATGATCTCCAGCGCGGCCGCGCCCCGCCGGTACGAGCCGAGCGCGTCCACGGTGTCGGCCAGCCCGTCCAGGTGCAGCCCCCGGGTGAGCAGGGCGGCGGCACCCACCGTCACGCCGGCGGCCACCGGTGCGGGAGCGAACGCGCCGAACAGCAGCAGCACGCCGGCCAGCAGCGCGCCGAGCAGGACGCCGACCGCCGGGGCGAGCGCCATCGCGGTGCCGGCCACCGGGCGGTCGATCCGGCCGGCCCGGACCGGCAACGTGCTGAACGTGGTGACCGCCAGCCGGGCCCCCGCGGCGAGCCGCGACTCAGCCGGCACGCCAGCCCGACGCCGCCTGCTCGTCCGCCCCGGTGGTGGCCGGGCCCGGCCCGTCCGGCTCCGGCTCGCTGTAGTCCGGTTCGGTGTCCTCCGGCTCGGTGTCCTCCGGCTCCTCGGAGCCCTGCTCCGGCTCCCCGGCGCCGGCCAGCGACGGGTGGACCGGGAGCGCGGCGGCCAGGGACAGCACCGAGCGCAGCAGCGGGAGCGCGACCAGCGCGTTGGCCCCCTCGCCGAGATCCAGCCGCAGGTCGAGCAGCGGGGTGAGGCCGAGCACGTCGGCGGCCAGCCGCACCGCCGGGTGACCGCCGTGGTCGGCGAGCAGGCACCAGTGCCGCGCCTGCCCGGCCAGGTCGCGGCTGACCATCCCGGCGGCCAGCCCGACCGGCCCGTCCAGCAGCACCGGCATCCGGCGGGCGGTGGCGCCGAGCAGCACGCCGGTGGCCACCGCCACGTCGCCGCCGCCC
Source organism: Micromonospora coriariae (assembly GCF_900091455.1). NCBI lineage: Bacteria > Bacillati > Actinomycetota > Actinomycetes > Micromonosporales > Micromonosporaceae > Micromonospora > Micromonospora coriariae. Next base: position 4,390,207 of record NZ_LT607412.1, read on the forward strand.
AGCTCGGCCAGCACGTCCTTGGCGCCCCTGGGCGAGCGGCGGGTGCGGTGCAGCGCGTCGCGTACCGCCGCGCAGCGGATCATCCAGGCCGCGTCGTCGATCTCGCCGGAGTTGGTGATCACCCGGCCGAGCACCGCCGGCGGTTCCGCGCCCGCGGTGGCCGCCAGCACCGCCGCCGCGGCGGCCTCGGTGCCGGCGCCGCACGCGGCCAGCACCAGCAGCTGTACGCCGGCGTCGGCGGCCTGCTCGGCCAACCGCCAGCCGTAGCGCAGCGCCGACTCCACCTGCTCGGGGCTGAGCGCCGGCTGGTCCTCCATCGGCGCGGCGGCCGGAGTGTCCACCACCTGGAGGCTGGCGCCGCTCTCGGCGGCCAGCCGGGCCAGCGCGCCCTGCCCTGCACGGGCCTGCCCGGCCCGGCGCGCCGACTCACCGGCGACGGTGCCGGCCGACGCCCCACCGGCGTGGTCACCGTGCAGCAGCAGCACCCGCACGGAACTCCAGGCGACCGGGGTCGGGGTGCCCTGGGTGGCGGCGGCGAAGCCGACGACGCGGTCCAGTACGCCCAGCCCGGCGCCGGGTACGTCCAACGTGGCCAGCCGGTCCACCGCCTGGGGGCCGGTGTACTCGTCGGGCATCGGCAGCTCCATGCCGGGCTGGATGACCAGCCCGGTGGCCACCATCGGCAGCGCCATGGTCGGCGCGGCCCAGGGGTTGCCCGGCTCCTGGTTCGGGGCGGCCGGCGGCGCGTGGGTCAGCACGTCCGGCAGCTGCACCTCCGGGGTCACCTCGACGTCGGCCGAATCCGCGTCGACCGGGCCGGGCCCGACCGGCGTGGTCCCGGCCGCGGGTGCCGGCACTGCGGCGGTGGCGGGCGGTACGGCGGCGGTCGCGGGCGGCACTGCCGGCTTCAGCCAGGCCGGCTGGCCGGCGACCACCAGCACCACGGCGTCGCAGGCGTCGGCGACGGCCCGGTTGGCAGCGCCGAGCGCGTCGGTGAACGCCCGGCCCAGCGGCGTGGTCGGCACCAGGGACAACCCGACCTCGGGGCTGACCAGGACCACCCGCGCCGAGCAGGCGCGGACCGCCTCGGCCAGCTCAGCGATGGTCGCCAGGTCGTCGGCGGGCTGGTGGTCCGGGTCGAGCAGCACCGTCACCCAGCCGCCCAGGTCGTCCACGAGCAGCGTTTCGTTCGGCTGGGCGGACGCGAGGACGTCGGCCAGCCGCCGTGGGTCGGCCGCGGTCTCCTCGGTGCTCCAGCTGCCCGGCCGCCGGGCGCGGTGCGCCGCCAGGCGGGTCGCCCACTCGGTGTCCTCCGGGTCGCCCTCCGCGGCGGTGGCGACGTAGCGGACCACCGGCGCGTCGGCGACCAGGGACTCGGCGAACTCGGACTTGCCGGACCGGATACCGCCGAGCACCAGGACCGTGTTCCACCCGTCAACGGACATGCCCGTACCTTAAGGCCGCCCGCGGTGTCGTTGCCTGCCGGCCCGGCGGTCGCGGTCCGGTCAGTCGCAGTGCTCGAATCCGCTGCCGTAGCTGACCCCGCCGGTGGCGCCGCCCCACTTCACGCACGTCCCGGCTGCGCTGGCCCGCACCGGCCCGGCGTAGTAGTCGAACGACCCGCTGTCGGTGCTGCGGGCCCGCCCCTGCACCTCCAGGTACGCCGAGGCCGCCGACTTCGTGCCGACCGCGGTGTCCTTGAGGGTGACCACGCAGTTGTTGCCGCTGCCCGAGTGGTAGAGCAGGTAGACCCGTCCCCGCCGGCGGCCGTCGCCGCCGGTCAGCGTCGCCGAGTCGATCACCTGGTATCCGCTGCCGCACACCTGGGCCGCCGTGTACGGGTTGGGCCGGCCCGCCGGGCTGCCGCTGGACGTCGGCTTGCCGGTGACGGACCCGGTCGGCGTGCTCCCCGGTGCCGTGGTGGGTGGGGCCGGGGCGCCGCTGGCCGGCGCGCCGGACCGGCCGGCGGCGCCGGCCGGTCCGGTGGTCGCGCTGCGGCTGGCGCCCGGCGTGCCGCTCGGTCGTGGCCCCGAGGTGGCCGCGTCCCCGCTCGGCAGCGGGTCGTTCGCGGCCGGCGCCGATTCGCCGGCCAGGGCCGGCGGAAGGTCCGTTCCCCCACGCTCCCCGTCGGGCCGCAGTGCCGCCACGGCCCCAGCGACCAGCGCGACGAGGACGACCGCGCCGACCCCGACCAGCAGCGGCCCGCGCCGCCGGGCCGACCCGGGCCGGAACGGGTCCTCCCGGGTCCCCGCCGGTTCGGTCCCGAAGACCGCCGGGGGACGCGGGTCCGTGGGTGGAGCCGAGGGCGCCGACTCGGCGGCCGGCGGGTTGGGACGCGCGACGGCCGGCGGGGTGGGGCTCGGGACGGGCGGCGCGACGGCCGGCGGAGTGGGACCCGGGCCGGACGGGCCGGGGGCGGCCAGTGCCCACGGTGGGCGGGCGGCCGGCGGGATGCCGGCCAGTGTCGCGTCGCGGGCGTCGGCGGCGGCGCGGGCCAGCTCGGCGGCGCTGGCGAACCGGTCCGCCGGCCCCTTGGCCAACGCGCGCGCGACGACCGCCACCACCGCCGGTGGGGTGTCCGACGGCAGCGGCGCAGGCTCGTCCTGGGCGTGCCGCAACGCCACCGCGAGCGGGTTGTCCCCGTCGAACGGGGGCTGCCCGGCCAGGCAGAAGTACGCCACCGCGCCCAGCGCGTACACGTCGGTGGCGGGGGAGACCGGCTGGCCGGTGGCCTGCTCGGGGGACATGTACGAGGCGGTGCCGAGCACCATGTTCGCGGCGGTGAGCCCTGCCATGCTGCGCGACCGGGCGATGCCGAAGTCGACAAGCACCACCCTGCCGTCCGCCTTGACCAGCAGGTTGCCCGGCTTCACGTCCCGGTGCACGATGCCGGCGAGGTGGGCGGTGTGCAGCGCGTCCGCGGCCTGCGCCAGCACCGACATGGTGGTCGCCGGGTCCAGTCGACCCACCTGGCGTACCCGGGCGGACAACGGCTCGCCCTCGACGTACTCCATCACCAGGTAGTCGACCCGGCTGGCGTCGGCGAGCGTGGCCTGTCCGACGTCGTGCACCGCGACCACGCCGGGGTGCCGCAGCGCCGCCAGCATCTGCGCCTCGGCCCGGAACCGGGCGGTGAACTCCGGGTCGGCGACCAGCGACGGCAGCAACACCTTCACGGCCACCTCGCGTTCCAGCAGCACGTCGGTGCCGCGCCAGACCGCGCCCATCCCGCCCGTCGCCACCCGCTCGCCCAGCCGGTACCGGTCACCGAGCAGCACTCCCCGTGTCAGCACCCGGCCACCGTACCGGCTGCCGCCGATGCGTTGATCAGCCCATGGGTCGCGGCCGGGGCGAGCGAGCGGCCGTTCCGGGTCGGGCCGACTACGCTGGCGAGGGTTCGTCCCACGGGGACTTCAGCGGCGAGGGGAGACGCGGCATGGCGTGGAGCTGGCGGTACGAGGGCACGGACGGCCAGACGGTCGAGGGACCGGCGGAGTCGTTCGGCAGCCAGGCCGACGCCGAATCCTGGATCGGTCAAACCTGGCGGGAGCTCGCGGCGTCCGGCGTCACCTCGGTCGCGCTCGTGGAGGACGACCGCCTGGAGTACCGGATGAGCCTGCTGCCCACGGCCGAGTGATGGGCTACGACCGGCCGGGCGGGGAGCGGCTGGTGCTGGGCGTGCCCAGGGCGGCGTTCCGGCCCAGCCCGGTCTTCCTCGGCCTGGTCGCCCTCTTCGCGGTCAGCGGGGTGCTGGCCTGGAACGGGTACGGCAGTGTCCGGTTCGACGTGTTCCTCTTCGTGGTCTCCGGGTGGCTGGTCTCGCTCTGCCTGCACGAGTACGCGCACGCGGTGGTGGCCTTCCGGGCCGGCGACCGGGACATCGCCCACCGCGGCTACCTGACGCTCAACCCGTTGAAGTACACCCACCCGCTGCTGTCGATCGTGCTGCCGGTGGTGGTGGTGCTGCTCGGCGGCATCGGCCTGCCCGGCGGCGCGGTGTGGGTGGACCGGCACGCCATTCCGGGCCGGTTGCGGCACACACTGGTCAGCCTCGCCGGGCCGGCGACCAACGTGCTGTTCACGCTGGTGCTGGTGGCGGCGTTGCGGATCGGCATCCAGACGGGGGGTCCGGTCGAGTTCTGGGCCGGGGTGGCGCTGCTGGCGTTCCTCCAGCTCACCGCGAGCGTGCTGAACCTGCTACCGGTCCCCGGCCTGGACGGCGGCAACATGATCCAGCCGTGGCTCAACCCGCAGTGGCGCCGGATGTACGACCTGTTCGCCCCGTACGGCTTCCTGCTGCTCTTCGCGCTGCTGTGGAACCCGCGCATCGGCGGCTGGTTCTTCGACGCGGTCTTCGCCATCGGTGACCTGCTGGGCCTGCCCTCGTGGCTCTACGCCACCGGCCTAGACCTAATCCGCTTCTGGCAAAACTAACCCCCCCCGCGCCCGCCCCCCCGCCCCCCTCCCCCCTCCCCCCGCCCCTCGCCCCGTCGATCTAGGGCTTATCGCCGCTTGTTGATCTCCATTGGCAGCGATATGCCCTAGATCGACGAGGCCGGCGGGGCCGGCGGGGGCGCCGGGGGGCGGGGTGGGGGTGGGGGTTATGGACGCTGGGCGGGGGATTCGGTCTTGGCCGGGTTCCGCTCGGTGACCGGGTCGACGATCTCGTCGATCGCCTTGAGCAGCTCGGCGTCGAGCTTCACGCCGGCCGCCTTGACGTTGTCGTGCACCTGCTCGGGGCGGGACGCGCCGATGATCGCCGACGACACGTTCGGGTTCTGCAGCACCCAGGCCACCGCGAGTTGGGCCATGCTCAGCCCGGCCTGCTCAGCGAGCGGCTTGAGCTGCTGAACCCGGGTCAGCACCTCGTCGGTCATGAACCGGGAGATGAAGCCCGCACCGGACTTCTCGTCGGTGGCGCGGGAGCCGGCCGGCGGCGGCTGCCCCGGCAGGTACTTGCCGGAGAGCACGCCCTGCGCCATCGGCGACCAGACGATCTGGCCGATGCCCAGCTCCTCGCTGGCCGGCACGACCTCGGCCTCGATGACCCGCCAGAGCATCGAATACTGAGGCTGGTTGGAGACCAGCGGGATGTGCAGCTCCCGGGCGAGCGGGTGGGCGGCACGCAGCTGCGCCGCCGTCCACTCGGAGACGCCGATGTAGTGCGCCTTGCCGGAGTGCACGACGTCGGCGAACGCCTCCATCGTCTCCTCCAGCGGCGTGCTGTGGTCGTACCGGTGGGCCTGGTAGAGGTCCACGTAGTCGGTGCGCAGCCGGCGGAGCGAGCCGTTGATCGACTCCATGATGTGCTTGCGGGACAGGCCGCGGTCGTTGCGACCGGGACCGGTGGGCCAGTAGACCTTCGTGAAGATCTCCAGGCCCTCGCGGCGCTCGTTCTGCAGCGCCCGGCCGAGCACGTCCTCGGCCCGGGTGCCGGCGTACACGTCGGCCGTGTCGAAGGTGGTGATCCCCGCGTCGAGGGCGGCCCGGACGCAGGCGAACGCGGCGTCCTCCTCGACCTGCGAACCGTGGGTGATCCAGTTGCCGTACGAGATCTCGCTGACCATCAGGCCGGAACGGCCCAGGTGTCGGAATTCCATGACCCGACCCTAGCCCCGCCGGTTCTGGGTCGCCGAACCCCGGTCAGAGCACCGGGTTGGCGTCGGTGAGCAGCCGGTCGATCTCCGCCAGCACGGCGGCGCGGTCGCGGTGCACCGGGTCGATGAGTGGCTCGCCGCGTCGGTCCAGGGCACCCCAGCGTCCGGTGCCGTTGCCGACCAGGAACGCCACCGGGTGGATGACCAGCATCGGGTGCGCCGGTGGCACCAGCACCGTGCCGCTGCGGTCCACCACGCCACGCCGGCCGCCCACGTCGACCACGGCGAGGCCCTCGTCGGTGAACCCGTCGATCTGCTGGCCGTCGGCCAGTTCGGTGGCGAAGCCGTGGTAGCGGGTGGGCACCACGATCCGGCCGGTCCGGTCGACCGCCCCCCAACCGTCGCGCCGGACCGCGGCCACCCCGCGACGGAACGGGCGTACCTCGGCGAAGTTGGGCGGGACCTGCACCTCGCCGGTCGCGTCGATCGCCGTCCAGCCGCCGTCCGTGACGACCCAGGCCAGGCCGTCGCTGAACGGGCGGGCCGCGCGGTAGGACGGCGGGATCACAGTCGTACCCAACAGGTTGATCAGCGACCACCGGTCGGTGTCCGGCCGGCGGACCCAGGCCAACCCGTCGTGGAACGGCTGCGCCTCGGCGTAGCGGGCGGGGATGACCAGGTCACCGTCGGGGTCGGTGTACCCCCACAGCGGTCCGTCGCGGCCGGGCATCGGGGGTCGGTCGCGGTCGAGCACCTCGTCCCGACTCCGGGGGTACGGCCCGAAGCCGTCCGCCGCGGCCCGGGTGGCGACCGCGTCGAGGGCCACCCGGATCCGGTCCAGCAGGTCGGCGTCACCGGCGCCGCGCAGGTCGAGGGCCTGTTCGAAGTGGTGGCAGGCCTCCATCAGCCGGCCCTGGTCGTAGCAGGCGCGGCCGGCGTGCTCGTGCAGGGCGGCCCGCAGCCGGTCGGGCAGTTCGACCGAGTTGGCCTTGGCGAAGAGCTGGTCGGCCTCGGCGAAGTCACCACGCCAGCGCAGCACATGGGCCAGCCGGGCCTGGGCAAGCGCCGTCCGTCGCAGCTCGCCGGTGGCCTCGGCGTAGGTGAGGGCGAGCCGGCCGTCGGCCAGCGCGTCGTCCAGTTCGTTCAGGATCCGGGAGGTCACCGCCCGCAGGCTGAGCAGCCGGGCCCGGGCCCGGTTGTCGATGGCCGAGCCCAGCTTCTCGGTCAGCCGCCGCCGGATCGCCCGCATGTCGTCCGGCTCCGTCAGGTCCTCGCGCAGGGTGACCGGGTCCAGCCGCCACCGGTACGCGGCAAGGACCTGCTCCGGGTCGCCCTGCTCGGCCAGTGGCCGGCGGGTCGCCGGCGGCGCCGTGTCGGGTGGCGCGGACACCGGCACGCCCTCGTCGGCTGACCCGCTCCGCGGACCGGGAACGGCTGCGGCCGGCGGCGCGGAGACGGGCGGCGCGGAGACGGGCGGCGCGGACACCGGCGGTGCGGAGACCGGCGGTGCGGAGATCGGCGGTGCGGAGACGGGCGGTGCGGAGACGGGCGGTGCGGAGACCGGCGGCGCGGACACGGGTGCCGCGGACGTCGACGCTACGGGCGTGGCGGAGGCGGGCGCAGGCGAGTCCGGCCGTGCGGGCTCCGTCGAGACGGGCTCGTCCGGGTCGTGGTCGGACGGCGCGGGTCGGGCGGACTGCTCACCGACGGCGGACGGGTCGTCGGTGAGCGAACCGGCCATCGGTTCGGGACTGCTCCGACCGGCCGGCTCGTCCGGCGCGGAGCGCACCTCGTCCACCGGGGCGCGCTCGGCCAGGCCCCTGTCGCGTGCGGGCGGCGCGGAGACCGGCCGGTCCAGCGGTGCCGGGATCGGCTGGTGGGCGTCGATCGATGCCGGCGGTGCGGATGTCTGCCGGTCCAGCGGCTCCGGCTCGGCGAGGCGCTCGGCCGCCCAACCGTCGGGTTCGTCGTGGCCCGGCGTGGCCGGGGATCCGGAGCCGTCGGGGTCGGTCTCGGCGGGCGCCGGGTCGGTGCGCTGGTGCGGTGTTCCGGCGGTGCTCGGCGCGCCGGAGACCGACAGGTGGGCCTCCGCCGGTGTCGGCTCGGCGCTGGGCTGCGCCTCGTCGAGCAGATCGTCCGCCGAGCCGCGGGGCGCACCGGAGACCGGCTGCTCTGCGGGTGCCGACACCGGGTAGGTCGGTGGTGCCGACACCGGGTAGGCCGGTGGTGCCGACACCGGGTAGGTCGGTGGTGCCGACACCGGATAGGCCGGTGGTGCGGAGACCGGGTAGGCGGGTGGTGCGGAGACCGGGTAGGCCGGTGGTGCGGAGATCGGTCGCGCGGGCGGTGCGGAAACCGGCCGGGTCTGGGGCTCGGGGGGCGACGCCATGGCGGCCGGCTCGAGCGTGTGGTCCGGGTGCGGGTCGGGCGTCCGATCGTCGTCGGTCGCCTCGGCTGGCCGGCGGTCCGTCTCCGGTTCCTCCTGGTCGGACTCCACCTCCTGAGCGGGGCTGAACCAGGCGGCCGGCCCTTTGGTGACCGGAGCCTCGACCGGATCCGGAGCGGGCGCCACCGGTGGCTCCGACGGCGGCGGGGGTACGTAGCGGCGCGGCATGCCCGGCGCCACCGGAAGCGCCGGCTCGGCATCCGCCATGGGTGTTCGAGCCGTGGCTGACTGAGCCGTGGGTGTGGGGACCGGCCGGGCGGGCGGAGAACCCGAGGCCTGCCACGTGGGCGGCGGTGCGACCGGCGGGCGCGCGTCCGCCGCCGGTGCGGGCTGCTCCGGCGGGGTCGGCTCGGCCGGCGTCCGGCGCTCGGGGGACGCCGGCGGGTCCGGGTGCTCGTCGGACAGCGGCGGGTCCACCGGTGCGGGCAGGAACTCCAGCCGGAGTCGGGCGGCCGGCGGACCCGAGACGGGTACGTCCGCCGCCGGGGACACCGGGGCGGCCGACACCGGCTGGTTTCGATCCGGGCGGGCGGGCGGGAGGTGGTCGGCCGTTCGGCGCTCGTGGTCCGCCGGCGCGGGGGAGGTCGGGGCGGCCGAGATCGGCCGGTCCCGGCCCGGTGCGGTGGGGGAGCCGGATGCCGGTGACACCGGTCGCTCCGGGGATACCGGCGGGACCGGGGCTGGGCGGCCGGTGCCCGGGCTGGCCGGGGAGACGGGCGCCGGCGGGACCGGGGTGGCCCGGCCGGAGGTGGCCGGTGTCCGTGGATCCGCCGCGGCGGGACGTACCTGTCGCTCGTCGTAGCGGGACGGCGCGGCCGGCGGCCTTTCTGGCCGGGTGGCCGGCCGCGACGGGCCGCCCGCCTCGGAGGCGGTGCGGCGCGGGTCGGCGGTGCGGCGCGGGTCGGCGGTGCGGTGCGCATCGCCCTGGTGGCCCGGCTCCCGTGTGCGGTCCGGACGCACCGGACCCGGCGGTGGCCAGGGCAGGCCGCCGTCCGGGCGGTGGCCGGGCTGCGGCCGTGCCTCGCGGTACGCCTCGTCGCGGTACGCCTCCGGCCGGGTCTCCTCGCGGGGGCGCCGGTCCGGGTACGCCTCGGCGCGGGCCGCCGCCTCGCGGGGCTGTTGCCGGTGCGGGTCGGCTGTCCGGCGCCGCTCGTCGTCCCGGCGCGGCTGTCCCGGCATCTCCGGCTCGGGCCGGTGCCGTCGTCCACCGTCCGGTGTCTGCGGTGCGCCGACCGCCTCGTCCGGGCGGTACCGCCGCTCGGCGGGCGCGCCGACGCCGGCGTCCGCACGGGCCCGCGCCGCCGGTCGGGCGTCGTCGGCAACCCGCTCCGGGCGCCGTGTGTCGTCGGCAACCCGCTCCGGGCGGCGGGCATCGTCGCTGACCCGCTCCGGGCGCCGTGTGTCGGACACCCGGTCGGAGCGGCGGGTGTCGTCGGCGGCACGATCGGGGTACCCCTCGGCGGGGTACCGCGAGCGTCCCTCCACGGGTGCCCACTGGCCGGCCCCGCCAGCGGCCCAGCCGTCGGCCGGGCGGTCCTCGTGGCCCCGGGTGGGGCGGACGGCGTACCCGTCGGCGGGGTGCCGGTCGTATCCGGCGGCCGGGCGCTCCTGCGTGCCGCGCCGGCGCGGCGCCTCCTCCGGCTCCTGCACCCAGCCGGGTTCGGCCCGGGGTGCGGGGGACACCGGTGGCGCGCCCGGGTACCCCCGTTCCCGATCGGCCGGGTCGTGTCGCGGTCGGCGGCTGTCGTACCGCTCGGCGGGCTGGTCCCGGTGCCAGGCCGCCTCGCGGGCCGGTGCCCGCTCGTCGCTCGGACGCCGCTCGGACCAGGCGGTCCGCCGGTCGGACTCGGGGGAGCGGCGGTCGTCGCGCCGAGGTGGCTCGGGCAGCGGCCGGCGGTACGGCTCATGGTCGTAGTGGCGGCTGTCGGCCCCGTCCGGCCGGCCGTAGGCGGACGTCTCGACCGGGCGTTCGTCGCCCCGGGATCTGCCGTGGGCCGGCGCCCCGGCCGGCTCCTCGTCGGACCAGGATCGGCCGTAGGGAGCCGTCTCGTCCGGCTCCTCGTCGGCCCAGGACCGGCCGAGGTAGGTGCCGTCCGGGCGGGTGGGCGCGAGTGGCGGCACCTCGGTGCGGCCGACAACTGTCGCCCGGCCGCGCGGCGGCGGGGGCGGCTGGTGGGACATGCCGATGTCGCCGGGATAGCGCTGGCCGGGGAACTGGGGATGCCACTCGGTGGTCGGTTCGACCACCCAGGACGGCTCGTTCGGGTCCCGCCACCGGTCGGTGTAGCGGCCGTTCATCCGCCGAGCCCGTCGCCACACCCGCCCAGGTGGCCGATCAACGCAAGAGGTCGGTGGTCCGCGTTCGCGCCCCGGTGACCGCCGGGCGTCCGGTCGCCGCCTGCCACGCCCCGGTGGCCGGCTCGCGTCCGCTCGCTCACGGCGTTTGTCACCTCGTTGCAGATTGTCGCGCTGGGCCTCGCGTGCCGGTCAGGTCGCCCGTTTCGGCAGGGCGTGGCTGCGGATGGAGGGTAACGGCGTGGGCTCGCTCACCGCCACTGTGGCGCCGCCCACGGACGCAAACGTTATCCTATGGTTTCGGACATTTGGGTTGATAACCGAATCTGGCCTCCGACGATACCTCACCTGTCGGCGGCTCGGCTCGGGCGGGATCCCGCGCCGGTCAGGGGTGTTCCATGACGAGCACCGCGAAAGTGCCGGCGACCAGCGCCTCGTAGCGATGCGGAGCGTCGCCGGGGAACGTCGCGTAGTCGCCGGGGCCGAGGTCGACCGTGCCGGACTCGGGGCCCACCCGCAGTCGGCCGGCAGCGACCACCACGTGCTCGACGCTGCGGGGGGTGTGCCCGTCGGCGGCCCGGATCGCGCCCGGCTCCAACTCGATCAGGTAGATGTCCCGACGCAGGTGCGCCGCTCCGGCGCTGAGCAGCGTCCCGGTGAAGTCGGCCTGCTCGGAGCGGACCTGGGGGCCGTCCCCGGCGCGGATCACCCGTACGCCGTCGTCGGCGGGCTCCACCAGCCGGCTTAACGGCACACCGAGCGCCGCGCCGAGCGCCCACAGCGTCTCCACGCTCGGGTTGCCGGTCCCCGACTCCAGCTGGGAGACGGTGGACTTGGCGACACCCGCCCGCCGGGCGAGCTCGGTCAGCGAGATGCCCACCCGGTCCCGCTCCCGGCGCAGGGCGGCGGCGATCGTGGCGAGCGGGGCGGCCGGTTCGGGAGGCATGCGTTCGCTCCATTGGATCAACGTTCGGCATGAGGAACACCTGTGCTGCGTTCAGCACGGTGGACCATCCGTACGCTACAACGAACAACCGACCCCGGGACGCTTTGCGGCCGCTTACTGCCGCGCCTGCTCGCGTGCCGGTGTCAGACCTTGTCGCCGAGCTTGACCTGAGGAGCCGGGGCGCGCATCCGCCGGAAGGTGATCGACCGCATGACCGCGTACAGGTAGAGCGAGCCCATCCGCTGGTCGGTCTTCGGGAAGCGCTGCCGCACCAGCTTGCCGATCTTGCGGCAGATCAGCACCGAGTCGACGACCACACCCAGTGCCAGCGCGCCCCAGAGCACGTTGGAGATCAGCCGGACCAGCGGCGGCATCGCCGCGTTCGACCCGATCAGCACGATCAGGGCACCACCGAAGAACCAGGTGCCGACGGTACGCCGGGAGTCGACCACGTTGCGCGCCAGCAGCCGCTCCGGGCCGCGGTCGCGGGGGCCGCCCTCGCGGCGGAACTCGGAGGCGGCCTCGGCGCGCAGCTGGCGGCGGCGCTCCCGCTCCTCCTCCTTCGTGAGGGGGCGGGTGGGGCCGGCCGGGCGGCGGCCGGCGGTCGGCCGCTTGGGCGTCTCCCGACCCTTGGCCGGGGTGTAGCCCCGGGGCCGCTCGGCGGTCTCCTCGGGAGTCACCGAGGAGACGGCCTCGTCGACGAGGTCGGTGGACTTGCGGCGAAAGAGCGACGGCACGCGGCAAGGGTAGCCAACGGTCCGCGCCCGGTGCACATCGCGGTGCACCGGGGGCGAACGGAAGGTGGTGGAGGTTACGGACGCTCGGCGTGCGCGCCGAGGTCGGCGAGCTTCGCCTCGAAGTCCTCGTAGCCCCGGTTGATCAGGTCGACGCCGTACACCCGGGAGGTGCCCTCGGCCGCGAGCGCCGCGATCAGATGGCTGAAACCGGCCCGCAGGTCCGGGATGACCAGGTCGGCGGCGTGCAGCTTGCTCGGCCCGGCGATCACCGCGGAGTGCTTGAAGTTGCGACGGCCGAAGCGGCACGGGGTGCCGCCGAGGCAGTCCCGGTAGACCTGGATGTTGGCGCCCATCGAGTTGAGCGCCTCGGTGTAGCCCAGCCGCTGCTCGTAGACCGTCTCGTGGACGATCGACAGCCCGCGGGCCTGGGTCAGCGCCACGACCAGCGGCTGCTGCCAGTCGGTCATGAAGCCGGGGTGCACGTCGGTCTCCAGCGCCACGGCGTTCAGTTCGCCGCCCGGGTGCCAGAACCGGATGCCACCCTCCTGGCCCGGGTCGCCCAGCTTCGGCGGACGGGCGTCGGTGACCTCGTACTCGCCGCCGACCGACCGGAAGATGTTCAGGAAGGTCATCATGTCGGCCTGCTGCGCGCCGAGCACCTCGACGTGACCGCGGGTGGCCAGCGCGGCGGCCGCCCAGCTCGCCGCCTCGATCCGGTCCGGAATCGGCCGGTGGGTGTAGCCGTGCAGCTTCGGTACGCCCTGGATCTCGATCACCCGGTCGGTGTGCACCTTGATGATCGCGCCCATCTTCTGCAGGATGCAGATCAGGTCGATGATCTCCGGCTCCACCGCGGCGTTGCGCAGCTCGGTGACGCCCTCGGCCATCACAGCGGTCAGCAGCACCTGCTCGGTGGCGCCGACGCTCGGGTACGGCAGGGCGAACTTGGTGCCGTGCAGGCCGTTCGGCGCGGACAGGTGCAGACCCTCGGGCCGCTTGTCGACAGTGGCACCGAACTCCCGCAGCGCCTGAAGGTGGAAGTCGATCGGGCGCGGGCCGATGTGGCAGCCGCCCAGGTCCGGGATGAACGCGTGCCCGAGCCGGTGCAGCAGCGGGCCGCAGAAGAGGATCGGGATCCGGCTGGAGCCGGCGTGCACGTTGATCTGGTCGGTGCTGGCGCTCTCCACGTTGGCCGGGTCGAAGACGAGCTCGCCGTCCTCGGTGCCGTCGGTGACCTTGACGCCGTGCAGACCGAGCAGACCCCGGACCACCTCGACGTCGCGGATCTTCGGCACGTCGAACAGCCGGCTCGGGCTGTCGCCGAGCAGCGCGGCGACCATCGCCTTCGAAACCAGGTTCTTCGCGCCGCGCACGCGGATCCGCCCTTCAAGCGGAGTGCCTCCGTGCACGACCAGGACGTCGTCGGTCAACGCAACCTCCAGCGCGTCGGTGCTGCCGTGTTGATGGTGGGGAGCGTGAACCCTTTCGCTACCCCGGATGCGGCCATATCGAAACGGCCCGCTTGCGTCGTCGCTCCGGCAGCATAGCCCTCGGTGACGAAAAAGGACTCGGTCACATCGGCGTGTGTGGCATTAATCGGTGATCCGGCACTTTTGCGTACCAAGGGCACTACGGATCGTGATCAGACCGTGGCCGGCGGCGGGGTGTCCGCGCCGGGCAGGGCGAGCATCTGATCCAGCGCCACCCGGGCGTGGTACGCGGTGTCGGCGTCCACCGTGATCTGGTTGACCACCCGGCCGGCGACCAGCTCCTCCAGTGCCCACACCAGGTGCGGCAGGTCGATCCGGTTCATCGTCGAGCAGTAGCAGACCGCCTTGTCCAGGAACATGACCTGCTTGTCCGGGTGTGCCAGCGCCAGCCGGCGGACCAGGTTCAGCTCGGTGCCGAGCGCCCACGCCGACCCGGCGGGGGCCGCCTCGATGGTCTTGATGATGTACTCGGTCGAGCCGACGTGGTCGGCGGCCGTGACCACCTCGTGCCGGCACTCCGGGTGGACCAGCACGTTGACCCCGGGTACCCGCTCCCGTACGTCGTTGACGCTGTCCAGGGTGAACCGGCCGTGCACCGAGCAGTGCCCGCGCCACAGGATCATCTTGGCGTCGCGCAGCTGCTCGGGGGTGAGCCCGCCGCCCGGCTTGTGCGGGTCGTAGAGCACGCAGTCGTCCAGGGACAGGCCCATCTCCAGCACGGCCGTGTTGCGGCCCAGGTGCTGGTCGGGCAGGAAGAGCACCTTCGACCCCTGCTCGAACGCCCAGTCCAGGGCGCGCTTGGCGTTGGAGGAGGTGCAGACCACGCCACCGTTACGGCCGACGAAGCCCTTGATGTCGGCCGAGGAGTTCATGTACGTCACCGGCACGGTCTCGCCGGCGATGCCCAGCTCGGTCAGCGTGTCCCAGGCGGCCTCGACCTGGCCCAGCACGGCCATGTCCGCCATCGAGCACCCGGCCGCCAGGTCGGGCAGGATCACCCGCTGGGTGTCGGTGGTGAGGATGTCGGCGCTCTCGGCCATGAAGTGCACGCCGCAGAAGAGGATGTACTCCGCGTCCGGGCGGGCCGCGGCCTCGCGGGCGAGCTTGAACGAGTCGCCGGTCACGTCCGCGAACTGGATCACCTCGTCGCGCTGGTAGTGGTGCCCCAGCACGAAGACCTTGCTGCCCAGCTTCGCCTTCGCCGCCGCGGCGCGGGCCACCAGATCCGGATCGCTGGGCGCCGGAAGATCGCCCGGACACTCGACGCCGCGCTCGGTGTCGGGGTCGCTGCCCCGGCCGAGCAGCAGCAGAGCCGTCGCCGTGTTGGAGGGTTCCACCCAGGTCGAAGTCACGTGATCCATGGTCCCACAGCGCGGGCGCGGCGCGGCTTCCGTTGGTGTGGGCTGCCACACTGCTCGGCATGCGTGTGCTGCTCTGCCCGGACAAGTTCGCCGGCACCCTGCCCGCACCGGAGGTGGCCGCCGCGGTGGCTGCCGGTTGGCGCACCGTCGCCGAGGGTGACGACCTGCTGATCCGGCCGCTGGCCGACGGCGGGCCGGGCTTCGTGGAGGTGCTCGCCGAGGCCCTCGGCGGCCGGCGGGTGGCGGTACGGACTGTCGACCCGCTGGGCCGGCCGGCGGCCGGTGAGATCCTGCTCACCGCCGACGGCGCGACCGCCTACCTGGAGAGCGCCCAGGCGTGCGGGCTGCACCTGCTCACCGGCGCCGAACGTGACCCGAAGACCACCACCTCCTACGGGCTGGGCCTGCTCGTCGCGGCCGCGGTGGAGAGCGGGGCCCGGACGGTGGTGATCGGGCTGGGTGGCTCCGGCACCAACGACGCCGGCGCCGGGATGCTGGCCGCGCTGGGCGTGACCCCGCTCGACGCCGCCGGCGCCGCGCTTCCGTACGGCGGGGCGGCGCTCGCCGGGGCCGTCGCGCTGGACGGCGCACCCCGGCTGCGCGGGGTCCGCCTGGTCGCCGCCACCGACGTGGACAACCCGCTGCTCGGCCTGCACGGCGCGAGCAACGTGTTCGGCCCGCAGAAGGGTGCCGACCGGGCCGACGTGCTGTTGCTCGACGCCGCACTGGAGCACTTCGCGACGGTGTTGGAGCGGGATCTGCCCGGCTGCCCGGCGGGGCTCGGCGCGCTGCCCGGCGGCGGGGCCGCGGGCGGCATTGGCGCGGCCATCCTCGCCCTGGGTGGCGGCTGCGAATCGGGCATCGGCCTGGTCACCCGGGCCACCGGGCTGGACGCCGCGCTCGACACCGTCGACCTGGTGATCACCGGCGAGGGGTCCTTCGACCACCAGTCGCTGCGCGGCAAGGTCGTCGCCGGGGTGGCCGGCGCCGCCCGGGACCGGGGGGTTCCCTGCGTGGTGGTGGCCGGCCAGGTGAGCACCGGCCGGCGGGAGGCCGCCGCGGCGGGGGTGACCGACGCGTACAGCCTGGTCGAGCACTTCGGCGGGGAGGAGGGCGGCGGGCTCGCCGCCGCGCTGAGCCGGCCGGTGGACGGGCTGCGCGAGCTGGGCGCCCGGCTGGCCCGGCAGTGGAGCCGCTGAGCGCTCCGGGTGGTCGCGGTACGCGGCCACGACCGGGCCGACCTGCGGCGGGGGTCACGCCACGCGGGTGAGCCCGGCCGCGGCGGCGTACGATCGGAAAAGGACCACACCGGGAATCACTGGACGGCGCGCGGCGTTGGCCAGTGCGTCCGGACCCAATACCGCGCAGGGAGACTTCCACGTGACCACGCCAGCGCAGACCGAGTCGACCGAGGCCAAGGCCCCTACTTCCGTCGTCCTCACCGACGTCGCGGCGCAGAAGGTCAAGGCTCTGATCGAGCAGGAGGGCCGCGACGACCTGCGGCTCCGTGTCGCGGTGCAGCCGGGCGGCTGCTCCGGCCTGCGGTACCAGCTCTTCTTCGACGAGCGTTCGCTCGACGGTGACGTCGTCACCGATTTCGGTGGTGTCGAGGTCGTCGTCGACCGGATGAGCGCCCCGTACCTTTCCGGTGCGACGATCGACTTCGCTGACCGGATCGACGCGCAGGGCTTCACCATCGACAACCCCAACGCGGGCAACTCCTGCGCCTGTGGCGACTCGTTCAACTGAGTCGTCCGCACCACGCACCATCACGACGGGGCCGTCCTGTGGGACGGCCCCGTCGTCGTGTGCGGGTGAAAGTGGTCCCCGAGCCGGCCGATCACCGTTGTCCGACCGACCGGATACCACCGGGTGGCCGGGCCGGTAGTCTGACCGCGCCCTGCTCCCGACCCCGAGGGTTGACATGAAGATCGCCGTGACCGGCTCGATCGCCACCGATCACCTGATGAGCTTCCCCGGTCGCTTCGCCGACCAGCTCATCGCCGATCAGCTGCACAAGGTTTCGCTCTCCTTCCTGGTGGACGACCTGGTGCTCCGCCGGGGCGGGGTGGCGGCGAACATCGCGTTCGGCATGGGCCAGCTCGGGCTGCGCCCGGTGCTGCTCGGCGCGGTGGGCGCCGACTTCGCCGACTACCGCTCGTGGCTGGAGCGGCACGGTGTGGACTGCGACTCGGTGCACATCAGCGAGGTGGCGCACACCGCCCGCTTCGTCTGCACCACCGACACCGACATGTGCCAGATCGCGTCGTTCTACGCCGGCGCGATGAGTGAGGCGCGCAACATCGAGCTCGCCCCGGTCGCCGACCGGCTCGGCGGGCTGGACCTGGTGCTGGTCAGCGCCAACGACCCGGAGGCCATGCTGCGCCACTCCGCCGAGTGCCGCACCCGCGGGTACGCGTTCGCCGCCGACCCCTCCCAGCAGCTCGCCCGGATGCCGGGTGAGGACGTGGTGGCGCTGATCGAGGGCGCCGAGTACCTGATGACCAACGACTACGAGAAGTCCCTGCTGCAGAGCAAGGCGCAGCTGAGCGACGACCAGCTGCTGGAGCTGGTCAAGGTGCGGGTCACCACGTTGGGCAAGCACGGCGTGGAGATCGCCGGGCGCGGCATGGACCCGATCCACGTGCCGATCGCGCGGGAGATCCGGGCGGTCGACCCGACCGGTGTGGGCGACGGCTTCCGGGCCGGGTTCTTCACCGCGCTCTCCTGGGGCCTCGGCCTGGAGCGGGCCGCCCAGGTCGGCTCGCTGCTGGCCACGCTGGTCCTGGAGACCGTCGGCACCCAGGAGTACGACGTCCGCCGCGACCTGTTCGTCAAGCGCCTCGCCGAGTCCTACGGCGACACCGCCGCCGACGAGATCCGCCCGCACCTCCTGCCGTAACGCTCGAAACGTCCTCCATGATCGTTGGCTGCTCAGCAGCTGCCGGGGCCGCGTGCCGCCCAGCTCAGCCGCCAACGATCATGGGTGGGCGGGGATGTTGGTCAGTGGGTTCGGCGGATGTCGTAGGCGGGGCCGTCCGGGCCCGTGATGGCGGCGACGAACTCCTGGCCGCGCATCCGGCACCAGGCGGGAATGTCCACGGCCGCGGCCGGGTCGTCGGCGAGCACCCGCACCACAGTGCCGATCGGCACCTGGGGCATCCGTCGGGCCGCCGCGATCACCGGCAGCGGGCAGCGCTGACCACGGCAGTCGAGCACCTCGTCCGGCATCGTCACAGCCCCACCACCCCGGCCTCGGCGCGCAGCCCGGCGACGATCCCGGGCAACTCGGCGAGGAACCGCTCGACGTCCGCCTCGGTCGTCTCCCGGTGCAGGCTGACGCGGACGTTGCCGTGGGAGAGCACCCCCATCGCCTCCAGCACGTGCGACGGGCGCAGCGTGGACGAGGTGCAGGACGAGCCGGACGACACCGCGAAGCCCCGCCGGTCCAGCGCGTGCAGCAGCGCCTCGCCGTCCACGTACAGGCAGGAGAACGTGACCAGGTGGGGGAGCCGGAGCACCGGATCGCCGACCACCTCCACGTCCGGCACCTCCGCCGGGACCCGCGCCCGGATCCGGTCCACCAGCGGCGCCAGCCGGGTCTCCTCGGCCGCGGCGTCGGCCGCCGCCGCGCGCAGGCTCGCCGCCGCCGCCACCACCGCGGGCAGGTTCACCGAGCCGGGGGTACGCCCGCCCTCCCGCTCGTCGGCCGGCCAGGGTGACTCCCAGCGGGTGCCCTTGCGGACCGCCAGCAGCCCCACCCCGGGCGGACCACCCCACTTGTGCGCGCTGGCGGTGAGCACCGACCAGCCCGCCGGCAGGGGCACCCGGCCGACCGACTGCGCGGCGTCGACGTACAGCGGCACCCCGGCGTCGGCGCAGGCGGCGGCCGCCTCCGCGACCGGTTGCACGGTGCCCACCTCGTGGCTGGCGGTGATCAGCGCGGCCAGCGCGACCCCGGGAGCCCGGACCGCGTCCGACCAGGCGGCCAGGTCCAGCCGGCCCAGCCGGTCGACCGGCACCGGGTTGGCGACGCCGCCCGCCGCAACGTGCCGCTCCGCGGCGTGCAGCACCGCGGAGTGCTCGATCGCCGAATGCACAAGCGTCGGCCCGACCCGACGCCGCCCGGCCAGGCCGCCGAGCACCGCGCCGTGCGCCGCCGTCGTACCGCTGGAGGTGAAGGACAGCTCGTCCGCGCGGACGCCGAGCGTCTGCGCGGTGGCCTCGCGGGCGGCGTCGAGCAGTTGCCGTGCCCGGCGGGCCTGGCTGTAGAGCTTGCCCGGGTCGGCCCAGCCGTCGTCGAAGGCGGCCAG
The DNA here is from genome assembly GCF_900091455.1 of Micromonospora coriariae. Classification (NCBI taxonomy): domain Bacteria; kingdom Bacillati; phylum Actinomycetota; class Actinomycetes; order Micromonosporales; family Micromonosporaceae; genus Micromonospora; species Micromonospora coriariae. The sequence continues at coordinate 4,409,392 of NZ_LT607412.1, forward strand.
CAGCGCCTGCCGGGCGACCGGATGCATCGGCGCGGCGGTCGCCGCGTCCAGGTAGACCGGGGATGCGCTCACAGACCAACACGCTATCGCGGCGGTATGCCTAGGATCCCCCCAATGGGGGGCGGACAGTGACCCCACCACGGCCGAGTCCGTCATGGTCGAGTAATCTGCGACCGTCGGTGACGCCTTTGCCGCCGGTGCTGAGGAAAGACGCACCGCGGCGCGCTAGGGAGGCAGGACCAGGTGGTCGCAAGGAGTTCGGAGGTACGGCCGTCGGCCGTACGGCACAGCGCTTCCCGAGGGGTCGGTGGACGCCGACGGCGCGGTGCTGGTCGGTTGGCCGGGCTCGGTCTCGGTGGCGTGGCGCTGCTGGTCCTGCTCACAGGCTGTGACGTCGGTCAGGCGTTCGACGGCTTCGGCTGGCCGCAGGGCGGCATCTCGGCCGAGTCCCGGCGGATGTACGACCTGTGGATCGCCTCCTGCATCGCCGCGCTCGCGGTCGGCGTCTTCGTGTGGGGTCTGATCTTCTGGTGCGTCGTGCGCTACCGCAAGCGTGGCAACGCGCTGCCGGTGCAGACTCGCTACAACATGCCGATGGAGTTCCTCTACACCATCGCGCCGATCCTGATCGTCTCCGTGCTCTTCTACTACACGGCGATCGTGCAGACCGACGTGGACAAGTTGTCGAAGAACCCCGACGTCACCGTCGAGGTCGTCGCGTTCAAGTGGAACTGGCAGTTCAACTACCGCGACGGCCAGGGCACGGAAGCCCGCACCACCGCGTCGACGCTCGGCACCAGTGAGGTCATCCCGGTGCTGGTGCTGCCGACCAACCGGTCCATCCGGTTCGAGGAGACCAGCCGCGACGTCATCCACTCTTTCTGGGTGCCGGAGCTGCTGTTCAAGCGGGACGTCATGCCGGGCAAGATCCGCAACGTGTTCGAGGTCTCCAGCCTGGTGAGCGAGGGCGCCTACGTCGGCCGCTGCGCCGAGCTGTGCGGCAGCTACCACGCGTTCATGAACTTCGAGCTGCGGGTGGTCTCGCCGGAGAAGTACGACCAGTTCCTGGCTGCCAAGCAGAGCGGCAAGTCCACCCAGGACGCGCTGACCGCCATCGGTGAGAAGCCGTACGCGGAGACCACGCAGCCGTTCGAGACCAGGCGGACGCAGAGCAACTTCAACCCGGACAGCGCTCCGGCCGGCACGGGAAGCTGAGGCGGCGGCATGAAGACCGAATGGCGTATCTTCCTGATCATCGCCACGTTCCTGTTCGGCGCCGCGATCCTCTACGGCGCCTGGACGGCCGGTGAGTCCGGCGGCGTCGAGTGGGTGGGCACTGTCGCCCTGCTGCTGTCCTTCCTGCTCTGCACGATGTGCGGCGGCTTCTTCTGGTTCGTCTCGCGCCGTATCGACCTGCGCCCGGAGGACCGGCCGGACGCCGAGATCTCCGACGGCGCCGGTGAGGTCGGCTTCTTCAGCCCCGGCAGCTACTGGCCGTTCGGGCTGGCGCTCGCCGCCGCGATGGCCGGCATGGGCCTGGCGTTCTGGCAGTACTGGCTGATCGGCCTCGGTCTGGTGGCGGTCATCTTCGCCGCCTGCGGGCTGCTGTTCGAGTACTACAGCGGCACCCGGCGCACCGCCGAGCACTGACCCACCCGGTCGCCGTCACGGCCGATCCATGGCAGCACGAAGGCCCGTTCCCCGGTGGGGGAGCGGGCCTTCGTCGTGCCCGGGCCTGGTCGGGCACGACCTGCTCGGGTGATCGACTCCACATCGCCGAACTGGGTGTGACAGCGCGGCAGGACACCGCAAGACCGGCGACACCGAGTTGATCGAGCCAGGGTGCGGCGCAGACGGGTCGGGTGGTGGGGTCAGGCGGCGTGCCGCCGGGCGGGCTGGCGGCGTCGGCGGTCGGCCAGCCGGGTGACGCGGAAGGCGAACGTGGCGATCACCACGGCGCTGCCACAGCCGGTGCAGATCAGCTCGGGGCAGTCGGTGCCGTGACCGTCGACGCAGGGCGGGGCCTCGAACGGTGCCACGCCCTCGCAGACGTCGCAGTAGAGCTCGCGGTCCGACACGGGCGTCTCCTCTCACTCCGGGCGACCCGCCCCCGGGATGCGACAGCGGACGCACAACGGAAGCGGAGAACTACTCGGCTGTAGTTTCCCACGCGGGTCCGACAATTCCCGCACACCGCCGCTCGCGGGTACGGGCGACCGGAGCGGGTCAGGCGGTGGTGGCGGTCTCGATCCAGCGGTCGAGAGTGTCCGCCGCAGCGCCGGAGTCGATCGACTCGGCGGCGCGGTCCAGGCCGGCGCGCAGCGCCTCGGTCAGGTCGCCGTCCAGCGGGCCCTGGGTGGCCAGCGCCGCCGCCGCGTTGACCAGCACGGCGTCCCGGACCGGGCCGGTCTCGCCGGCCAGCAGGCGACGGGCCACGCCGGCGTTGTACGCGGCGTCACCGCCGCGCAGGTCCGCCAGGGTGGACCGGGGTACCCCAAGGTCCGTCGCGTCCAGCACGGCCTCGCGTACGGTGCCGCCCTGCGCCGCCCACACCCGGGTCGGCGCGGCGGTGGTGAACTCGTCCAGCCCGTCCTCGCCGCGCATCACCAGCACCGAGTCGCCGCGGGCGGCGAACACGCCGGCCATCACCGGGGCCATCCGGAGGTCGAAGCAGCCGACGGCGCCGGCGCGCGGCCGGGCGGGGTTGGTCAGCGGGCCGAGGAAGTTGAAGACGGTGGGCACGCCCAGCTCCCGCCGGATCGGGCCGGTGTGCCGCATGCCCGGGTGGAACCGGGCGGCGAAGCAGAACCCGATGCCGGCCTCGGTGACACAGCGCACGATCGCGTCCGGGTCGAGGTCGAGCGGGACGCCGAGGAACTCCAGCAGGTCCGCCGTGCCGCAGGAGGACGACGCGGCCCGGTTGCCGTGCTTGACCACCCGGACCCCGGCGCCGGCCACCACCAGCGCGGCCATGGTGGAGATGTTGACCGTGTGCGCGAGGTCACCGCCGGTGCCCACCACGTCCAGCGCGGTGGAGCGCAACTCGTCGGGGAGGTCGACCGGGACCGCCCGGCTCAGCATCGTCTCGACCAGCCCCGCCAGCTCGGCCGACGTCTCGCCCTTGGCCCGTAGCGCCACGGCGAAACCGGCGACCTGCGCGGCGCCCGCCGAACCGGCCATGATCTCGCCCATCGCCCAGGCGGTGTCGGCGGTGGACAGCTCGTCGCCGCGCAGCAGCGCGTTGAGCAGGTGCGGCCAGGTCCGATCGCCCATGACGGGCCTCCCGAGCGTGCGAAGTGCGGGTGGGCTGGAACCGGCGCCGGCTCATCCGGCGCCGAGGCGGTGCCGGGAAGTGGGACGTCAGGCGGGTGCGTGCGTCCGCAGCAGCTCGGCCACCGTGCCGCCGGTGGTCACCGGGTCGAGGGGGTGCACCAGCGTCGCGTCGACCTCGGCGTACGCGGCGAGCCATCGGTCGGCGGCGCGAGCGATCACCACGCAGGTCGGGGGAGCGTCGTCCCGGTCGTCCTTGATCTGGCGGGCGATGCCGATGCCGCCACCCGGGCTGGCCTCGCCGTCGAGCAGCAGCAGGTCGATCTCGTAGTCGTCGACCAGCCGGATGGTCTCGGCGTAGGTCGACGCGTCGACGAACTCGATCTGCAGCCCGGGCGCGGGCCGGGTGCCGACGGCCAGCCGCATCCGGTCACGGACCTGCGGGTCGTCGCTGTAGAGCAGGACGGTGCACTGACGATCGCTCATGGCTGGACTGGCTCCCACCTCGTAGCTGCCCGCCGATCGTACCGGTCCACGTGACGTAGTCGACATCCCGCCCGTCGCCCGCGGTCGGGCGTACCGTCGGCGCAGCTCAGGCGGGGGTGCCGGCGGCGCGTTCGCGGGCCTCCTGGCGGTCCAGCTCGCGGTCGACCCGGCGGGCCTCGCGCTCGGACTGCTTGACCCACTGCGCCACCAGCACCGCGAGCATGGTCACGCTGACGAACTCGCCACCGGCCCACAGGATGCCGCCGGCGACGACCTGGTCGTTCCAGGGGTCGGACCAGCTCAGGTTGAGCGACGGGTACCAGTCGCCGCCGAAGAGCGTGCTGCTCTGCATGATGGTGAGCCCGAGCACGGTGTGGAACGGCACGGAGAGCAGCATCAGCAGCGCCCGCGCCGGGTACGGCCAGCGGCCGGGCAGCGGGTCGAGGCCGAGCAGCGGCCAGAAGAACACGCAGCCGGTCATGATGAAGTGCGCGTGCACCAGCTCGTGCGCCCAGGCGTGTTCCAGGGTGAAGCGGTACAGGTCACTGAAGTACAGCGCGAACGGGTTGACCACGAAGATGGCGAACGCCACCAGCGGGAAGCTGTAGACCCGGGCGACGCGGCTGTGCACGAGCGCCAGCAGGCGCTTGCGTGCCCGGACCGGCAGGGTCCGCAGGGCCAGCGTCATGGGTGCGCCGAGCGCCAGGAAGATCGGCGCCACCATCGACAGCACCATGTGCTGGACCATGTGCACCGACAGCAGCGCGGTGTCGTACGCGTGCAGCCCGCTGACCGTGACCAGCGCGATGCCGCCCAGGCCGGGGCCGAGGAAGAACACCGTACGGGTGACGGGCCAGCGGTCGCCGCGGATGCGCAGCCGGTGCACCCCGTAGAGGTAGAGGCCCGCGGCGAGTACCAGGCCGACGGCCAGCCAGCTGTCCAGCCGGGTCTCGGTCAGCACCGCGCCGACGGTGAACGGGGGCGGCGTCGCCTCGCTCCCGGCGGCCAGCGCTGGCGGGGCCGCGAGCAGTGCGGCCGGGACCGCCGAGGTGGCGGCGAAGATCGGATCGACATGCAGCACGCTTTTCAGGCTAGGCCAGGCGAACCGGACCCTGACGCTCGGGCCACGGAAGGCGCAGGTTTGCCACCCCGCTGATCGCCGGCCCCGGTCAGGGGCAATAATGACGGCGTGACTGCGGCCCCAGCCATTGACAAGAGCCGGATCCACTCTCTGACCCGACCGAACATGGTCAGCGTCGGGACGATCGTGTGGCTCTCCAGCGAACTCATGTTCTTCGCGGCGCTGTTCGCGATGTACTTCTCGATCCGCGCGGCTGCGCCGGAGCAGTGGGAGAAGCACACGGAGCACCTGAACATCCCGTACGCGACGACGTTCACGGTGATCCTGGTGCTTTCGTCCGTGACCTGCCAGCTCGGCGTCTTCGCGGCGGAGAAGGGTGACGTCCACGCGCTACGACGCTGGTTCACCATCACCTTCGTGATGGGCCTGATCTTCGTGCTCGGCCAGGTGAACGAGTACCGCACCCTGGTGCACGAGGGCGTCAAGATCAACGAAGACGGCTACGGCTCGATGTTCTACCTGACCACCGGTTTCCACGGCCTGCACGTGACCGGCGGCCTGATCGCCTTCATCATCTTCATGGTCCGTACCACCATGGGCCGGTTCACCCCGGCGCAGGCGACCTCGGCGATCGTCGTGTCGTACTACTGGCACTTCGTCGACGTCGTGTGGATCGGGCTGTACGCCATGATCTACTGGCTTCAGTGATCTTGGCGCGTCACGTACCGCGCCGCTGCTTCGTCCCCTGAGACAAGGTCCAACCGGTTAAGGACACAGCTCATGACTTCTGACAACGACCGCCGACGCGGTCTGCTCGCGCGGCTGCGCGAGCGGCCGGCCGCGCGCAGCAGGGGCCGCCGCCGGCTGGGCGCCGCGGTCCGGCTGTTCGCCGCGCTGATGCTCGCCGGCGGCGCCTACACCGTCTTCGCCCCCGGTGCGCAGGCGCAGGACAACCCGCCGCTGACCGGCGCCGCCGCCGAGGGCAAGGCGCTGTTCGACGTGAGCTGTGTGACCTGCCACGGACGCAACGCCCAGGGCGTCGAGGGCCGCGGACCGAGCCTGATCGGCGTCGGAGCGGCCTCGGTCGAGTTCCAGGTCAGCAGCGGCCGCATGCCGCTGGCCCGCCAGGAGGCCCAGGCGCACCGCAAGCCCCCGCTCTTCACCGACGAGCAGACCCGCCAGCTGGCCCAGTACATCCAGGAGCTCGGCGGCGGCCCGATCGTCCCGGAGGGCGACAACCTCCGCGAGAGCGGCAACGTCGCTTCCGGCGGTGAACTGTTCCGGATCAACTGCTCGCAGTGCCACGCCTTCGGTGGCGGTGGCGGCGCCCTCTCCTCGGGCAAGTTCGCCCCGAGCCTGCACCCGGCGACCGACCGGCAGATCTACGCGGCGATGCTGAGCGGCCCGCAGAACATGCCGGTGTTCGGTGACAACCAGCTCCGGCCGGAGCAGAAGGCCGACATCATCGCGTACATCCAGGAGACCCTGAAGCACGACCAGGACCCGGGCGGGTTCAACCTCGGCCGGTACGGCCCGTCCACCGAGGGCCTGGCGATCTTCCTGGTTGGCATCGTGGCGCTCGTCTTCGCTAGCCTGTGGATTGCGGGTAAGTCGTGACCGAGCGGAGCATCCGATTCAGTGTCGTGGTGCCGCTCGGCGCCACCCGTAGCGAGGTGACGGCATGAGCACCCACACCGAGCACCAGGCCCAGCAGGGCCGGGAGCCGCTCGACGTGAACAGCCCCGGGCTGACCCGGTTCGACATCGTTCGTGAAGGCGCGCGCCGGGACGACATCGAGATCGTCCACTACGAGCCGCAGGTGCAGCCCGGCACCAAGGCCGAGCGCCGCATGACCCGGATCGTGGCCGGGTTCTTCCTGATCACCGGCCTGGCGGCGACCGCCTTCCTGGCCATCTACATCTGGTGGCCGTGGCAGTACGAGCCCGGCCGCGGCGGTGACAAGTTCTACACCCCGCTGCTCGGAGTCACCCTCGGCCTGGCCCTGCTCGCCGTCGGTTTCGGCATCCTGACCTGGGGCAAGAAGCTGATGCCGAAGGAGGTGTCGATCCAGGACCGGCACGAGGGCGCGGTCGACGAGGAAGGCCGCACCATCACCGGGCAGACCATGCTGTACGTGGCCGACGAGCTGGGTTTGAAGCGTCGGCCGCTGCTCGGCATCTCGCTGCTGGCCGGTCTCGCGCCGGTCGCCGCGGTCGTCGCCGCGCCGCTGGTCGGCGGTCTGATCTCGCAGCCGCACAAGAACAACCAGATGTTCACCACCGGGTTCGCCACGGCCGAGGGCGGCGGACGGATCCGCCTGGTGCGCGAGGACGGCCGACCGGTGCGTCCGGCGGACATCAGCAGCGGCGGTCAGCTGACCGTCTTCCCCGGCATCGAGCACGGCGTGAGCAACAGGCACGCCGACTCGCCGACGCTGCTGATCCACCTGCGCGACTCCGACGCGCAGGACTCGCGGCGGGCCAACGAGAAGATCGGCCACGGCGACTACATGTGGGGCAACTACGCGGCGTTCTCCAAGATCTGCACGCACGCCGGTTGCCCGGCAAGCCTGTTCGAGCAGCAGACCAACCGGCTGCTCTGCCCGTGCCACCAGTCCCAGTTCCTGATCACCGACAACGCCCGGCCCGTCTTCGGCCCCGCCAGCCGGCGGCTGCCGCAGCTGCCGATCGAGGTGGACTCCGAGGGCTTCTTCGTGGCGAAGTCCGACTACACCGAGACCATCGGGCCCGACTTCTGGGAGCGGCCATGAAGCGTCGTAAGTTCGACCTGGCGGCGACGCCGGGCAAGGCCGCGGCGGGAGTGGACGACCGCTTCCAGGTGGCCACCCCGCTGCGCCGGCTGCTGAACAAGGTCTTCCCGGACCACTGGTCCTTCCTGTTGGGCGAGATCGCGCTGTTCTCGTTCATCGTGCTGCTGTTGACCGGTGTGTTCCTGACCTTCTTCTTCGAGCCGGCGATGACCGAGGTGGTCTACGACGGCAGCTACGCCCCGTTGCAGGGCACGCCGATGTCCGCCGCGTACGCCTCCAGCCTGGACCTGTCGTTCGACGTCCGGGGCGGTCTGGTGATGCGGCAGATGCACCACTGGGCGGCGCTGCTGTTCATGGCCTCGATCGTCGTGCACATGCTGCGGGTCTTCTTCACCGGTGCCTTCCGCAAGCCGCGGGAGACCAACTGGATCATCGGCTCGCTGCTGTTCTGGGTCGGCTTCCTGGCCGGCTTCACCGGTTACTCGCTGCCGGACGACGGCCTGTCCGGCACGGGCCTGCGGATCGCCTCGGCGATCATGCTGTCCATCCCGGTGATCGGCTCCTGGCTCACGTCGTCGATCTTCGGTGGCGAGTTCCCCGGCACGATCATCATCAGCCGGTTCTTCATCGCCCACGTGCTGCTCATCCCGGCTCTGCTCGTCGCCCTGATCAGCGTCCACCTGGGCCTGGTCTTCAAGCAGAAGCACACCCAGTGGCCCGGCCCCGGGCGGACCAACGCGAACGTGGTCGGCGAGCGGTTCTTCCCGCGGTACGCGCTCAAGCAGGGCGGCTTCTTCATGGTCGTCTTCGGCGTCATCGCGCTGATGGGCGGTCTGTTCCAGATCAACCCGATCTGGCTGTTCGGCCCGTACGAGGCATGGGTGGTCTCGGCCGCCAGCCAGCCGGACTGGTACGTCATGTTCCTCGACGGCTCGACCCGACTCATGCCGGCCTGGGAGATCCCCATTCCGATCGGCGACGGGTACGTGATCCCGCCGCTGTTCTGGCCGACGGTCGTGCTGCCCGGCATCCTGGTGGGCCTGTCGACGATGTACCCGTTCCTGGAGGCTCGGCACCTCAAGGACCGCAAGAGCCACAACCTGCTCCAGCGGCCCCGGGACGTTCCGGCCCGGACCGCGGTGGGCGCCATGGCGGTGGCCTTCTACATCGTGCTGACGCTCTCCGGTGCCAACGACGTGATCGCCGACAAGTTCCAGATCAGCCTGAACGCGATGACCTGGGCCGGCCGGATCGGCCTGCTGGTGGTTCCGCCGCTGGCGTACTACATCACCTACCGGCTCTGCCTGGGTCTGCAGCAGCACGACCGGGAGGTGCTCGCGCACGGCGTGGAGACCGGCATCATCCGGCGCCTGCCGGACGGGCGGTTCATCGAGGTGCACCAGCCGCTCAGCGCGGCGAACGGGCACGCGGACGGTCACGGCGAACTGGAGTACGTCGGCTGGGTGGTGCCCAAGAAGATGAACCGGCTCGGGGCTCTCGGCCCGGCCATCCGGGGCTTCTTCTACCCGATCGAGAAGCCGGCCGAGGCGCCGGTCTCGCCGGGCCACCCGCCGGTCGAGGCCCGGCCCGAGCGCGAGGAGATCAGCAGCGGCGAGAGCCGCCACTGATCCCCCGACCGCACCGTCACGTGGCGCCCGCCGGAATTCCGGCGGGCGTCACTGTCGTATCCGTGTCCACCGCCCATCCGACCAGGAGTGGGACGGCCACGGCGCGACCGGTAGACCCCGCGCGACGGGCGATCGCAGGAATAACCCCGGTGAGCCGGGTATCCGTGCGGTCCAACGTCTCAAGGGGGGGAAGCATGTTGGGTATCAAACGCCTCGGCCTGTTGGCCGCGCTGGTACTGGTCGGTGTCGCGCCGGCCGCGGCCGCGCAGGCCGCGGCACAGCCGTCAACGCAGGACACCCAGTATCTGCAGGCGGTGCACCAGGTCAACCTGTTCGAAATCACCGCCGGTGACCTGGCCCAGCAGAAGGGCCAGGACCAGGGGGTCAAGGACCTGGGTGCGATGTTGAAGACCGATCACACCCAGCTGGACCAGACGGTGCAGCAGACCGCGTCCCAGCTCGGGGTGGAGCTGCCGAACGAGCCCAGCGCCGATCAGCAGGCCGTCATCGACCAGCTGAACAACGCCAGCGGCAAGGAGTTCGACCGGCTGTGGGTGACCAGCGAGCTGGCCGGTCACGTCCAGGCCATCCAGGCCACCCAGACGGAGATCTCGCAGGGCTCCGAGCAGTCGGTGGTCCAGCTGGCCCAGACCGCCCTGCCGATCTTGCAGACGCACTACGACGAGCTGGTTCAGCTCGCCAACCAGCTCGGCATTCCGGTCCCGCAGACCAGCGCCAGCGGTACGCCCAGCCCGGGTGGCACTGGCACCGAGTCGCCGGCTCCGGGTGGCACCGGCACCGAGTCGCCGGCTCCGGGCACCGGCACCGAGTCGCCGGCTCCGGGCGGCGGCACCACCGAGACGCCGGCTCCCAGCGAGAGCTGACGTAGGCAGCAGACGGCCGGCCCACCCGCGCGGTGGGCCGGCCGCCGTGCGTTCGGCGCCCGTGGGTCAGTCGGCGCTGGCCAGGCCGATCGCGAACGCCTCCTCCAGGTCGTGCTGGGAGTACGCCCGGAACGCGATGTGCGACTCGGTGTTCAGCACACCGGGCACCTTGGAGATGCTGCCCGCGATGACCTGGGCGATCTGGTCGAACTCACGGACCCGGACGATGGCGATGAGGTCGACGTGCCCGGCCACCGAGTAGACCTCGCTGACGCCGGGGAGGTTGGCCAGGTTCTCCGCCACCTCGGGGATCGCATCGGTGGCGCAGTCGATCAGCACGATCGCGGTGATCACGGGACATTTCTCCGTTCGTCGGCGTCGTCGCCCATGCTAGATGTTTCCGCCCGGGCCCGGAGGCGGGAGGCGTCGGGGCTCAACCGTGCGCGGTGGCCGGCACGGTGCAATCGTCCCCGGTGCGGATCGTGTCGCGCAGCCGCTCGCCGTCGCGGACCGTCGCGCCCGGCCAGACCACTGTGCGCCGCACGTCGCCGTACACCCGGGCACCCGCGCCGACCACCGACTCCACGCAGCGACCGGTCACCGTGGCGGACGGGTCGATCAGGGCGCCGCCGGCTGCGGCATGCAGGTTGGCCGCCAGGTAGTCGGCGGGGGTGCCGGTGTCGTAGAAGGTGCCCGGGTAGGCGATCACCTCCAGGGCTCCGGCCGCCTCGGCCGGCCGCCAGACCGCGCGTACCAGATCGGAGAAGACCACCGGCAGGTCGCGGACCAGCCGCCAGGGCAGCAGCGAGAAGCCGGTGAAGCAGTGCCCGGCGAAGGTGCCCGGCGCCGCCGGGTCCGCGGCGGGCTGACCGAGCAGGCGTACGGTGTGCCCGTCCCAGCCGTCCAGCAGCGCGGCCACGTCCCGGCCCGGCGGGGTCGCCGCGTCGGCGAGGTACGCGTCGGCGTTGCCGACCAGCACCGGCCGGCCGTCGATCCAGTCCCGCAGGTTGGCCACGCCGCCCGCGGTGCCCAGCGGGTCGTCCGGCTCCACCGACAGGTGGGCGCGGTCACCGACGTGCGTGACCACCTGGTCGGCGAGGTAGCAGGCGTTCACCGCGACCCGTCCGGGGCCGGTCAGGCCGAGCCCGGCCAGCCGGGCCAGCGCCCGGTCGAGCAGCGGCACGTTGCCCACCGGGCAGAGCGCCTTGGGCACCCGTTCGGTGAGCGGACGCAGTCGGGTGCCCTCGCCAGCGGCGAGCACCACCGCGCAGACCTCCGTGCGTCGGTCGCCCGCCCGCCCGCCGGTCGCCGGCACACCCGCCGCCCCGGTCACGGCGTGGTGTCGGGCACCGGTGGCGGAAACTGCCCGGCCAGCGGCCCGATGTCGTAGTAGGCGAGCAGCCGTGCGGTCGGCCAGGTCAGCTTCGGCAGGTCGTCCAGGGGGTGCCAGGCGGCCTCGAAGACCTCCGCGCCGTCGACCGCCAGCTCGGTCTCGGCGGCCGGCACCTCCGCCTCGAAGACCATGTCCACCCAACCCTTGGCGTGCACGACCGCGTTCGGCACCGCGGGCCGCAGCCGGGACGGGGGGAGCCGGATGCCGGACTCCTCGAACAGCTCGCGAGCCGCGCCCACCACCGGGGCCTCGCCCCGATCCAGCAGGCCGGCCGGGAGCGACCAACCCTTGCCGGGCGGCTGGCGCAGCAGCAGCAACCTGCCCGCACCCGTCGCCTCGGCGTCGCGGACCAGGGTGACCGCGCCGACGATGTACTTGGGCACGGCCAACCGGACCAGGCGACGGCGCACCGGCAACGGCAGCCGGTAGAAGGCCTGGTAGAAAATGGCCCGACCGGTGGCGCGGGAGCGGGGGATCATGACCCCAGGCTAGTGGTCACGAAAGTCCTTCGGACGTGCTGGGGCCCGGACGGTCACTGTCGATGGTCGACCAGGTCGATCAGCTGACGTACCACCGTGTCCGGTTCGATCACGCGGTCGAAGACGGCGACCAGCAGGGTCTCCAGGTCGGGATAGCCCAGCTCCTCGGAGAGCCGCAGCAGGGGCAGGTCACTGGCGAGGCCGCGGTTGTGCTGGCGCAGGGCGAGCCCGATGGTGGCCCGGCCGAGGCGGACCTTGTCGCTGATCGTGATGCCCGGCTCGGTGTGCTCGGCGAACCACCGGTTGATCTGCATCTGCGCGTGCGGCGACTTGACGAAGTCGAGCCACTCCCGGCGGGGGCCGCGCGGCGCTTCACCGGCCTCGAAGCCGTTGTCCCCGTCGTTCTCGGTGAAGATCTCCACCACGTCGCCCTCGTCCAGCTCCGAGCTCAGCGGCGCCAGCCGGCCGTTGATCCGGGCGGCGAGGCAGTGGTCGCCCCGCTCGCTGCCCAGCTCGTAGGCGAGGTCGACAGGCGTGGCACCGGCCGGCAGCACGACCTGCCGCCCGTCGGAGAACACCTGGATCTGCCCCTCGGCGAGGTCGCAGCGCAGCGACTCGAGGAACTGTGCCGGGTCGGCGGCGTCCGGCTCCCAGTCGAGGACCCGGCGCAGCCAGTCCAGCTGCTCGGCACGCGCTGCCGCGCCGCCGCCCCCCGAACGCGGGAAGCGGAAGTCGGCGGCGATGCCGTACTCGGCCGAGCGGTGCATCTCCTCGGTGCGGATCAGCACCTCGACGGTGCGGTCCTGCGGGCCGCAGACGCTGGTGTGCAGCGAGCGGTAGAGGTTGTTCTTCGGCGAGGCGATGAAGTCCTTGAACCGGCCGGGGACCGGGCGCCAGGTGCCGTGGATCGCGCCCAGTGCGGCGTAGCAGTCGGTGGCCGGGCCGTCGACGACCACCGCGATGCGCGGCAGGTCGTACGGCGCGGTGTGGCCGCCGGCGATGGTGTCCTTCCAGATCGAGTAGAGGTGCCGGGGACGGGGGCTCACCTCGGCGTCCACCCGGCTGCGGCGCAGCGCCACCCGGGCCCGGGTGACCACCGAGTCGAGGTACGCGTCCCAGCCCGGCCGGTCGTGCACGTGCCGGGCCAGCCGGGCGTGCTCGTCGGGCTCCAGGTGCAGCAGCACCACGTCGTCCAGCTCGCGCTTGAGGGTCTGGATGCCGAGCCGGTCGCAGAGCGGGACCAGCACCTCCTGGGTCTTGCGGGCGATCCGTTCCCGCGAGGCCGCGGAGCGCACACCGAGGGTGCGCATGTTGTGCAGCCGGTCGGCCAGCTTGATGATCAGGACCCGGACGTCCTTGGCGGCCGCGACGATCATCTTGCGGATCGTCTCCGCCTCGGCGGCCTTGCCGTAGAACGCCTTGTCGAACTTGGTCACCCCGTCGACCAGGTGGGCCACCTCGCCGCCGAAGTCCTCCGAGAGCGCCTGGAGCGTGTATCGGGTGTCCTCCACCGTGTCGTGCAGCAGCGCCGCCACCAGGGTGGTGGTGTCCATCCCGAGCTCGGCGCAGATCTGCGCCACCGCGAGGGGGTGGGTGATGTACGGCTCCCCGCTCTTGCGGAACTGCCCGCGGTGCATGTTCTCCGCGATGGTGTACGCCCGGCGCAGCACGGCGGGTTCGGTGCCGGCGTGGATGCCACGGTGGGTCCGGACCAGCTGGGTGACCGGGTCGGAGTCGGTGGTCGGCCAGGTGAGCAACGACCGCAGCCGGCGGGCCAGCGGCAGCTCACCCGACTGGGTCGGCAGGGCGCCCCCCAGGGCGGCGCCGTGTCCGGCGTCGACGTCCACGAGGGACACCTCCTCACCCCGGCCCCGCGGCCGCCGAAACCCGGCGACCGGGAGCAGGCCCACGAATCGGGCAGGACTGCACTTCTCTAACAGCCTAAGCGAGTCGACGTAGTCCGATCGGTCACTTGGTCATGAGCGTTCGGTCGAGAGTTGGTGGGACGCTGCGCTCTCGGCCTTCGCCAGCAGGTCCCGGAACCGCCCCGCCCCACCCACCGGGGAGGACCAACCGGAGGACATCTCCACCAGCCGGGTCTCCTGTCGCTCCAACCAGGACAGGATCCGCTCGGACTCCTCCGCCGTGGCCGCCGGCACCGGGCCGTGCCCACCCGACACCGTCTCGGCGGTGGCCCGGATGGCGTTCAGCGTGGGTCGCGGGTGGACGCCGGGCGGGGACACCCCCGCGCCCGCCAACCGCCCGTGCCGGACCAGGGCCAGCTCCCAGCCGCCCCGGGCGGCCGGCCGGGCCGCCGCCAGCTCGACGATCCCGGTCAGGGCGGCCAGCCGCTGCATCCGCACGGTGGCGCGCAGCACCGCCGCCAGTCGGGACCGCACCACCGCCGCCTCCTCGTAGCGCTGGTCGCGGGAGAGCACCTCGATCCGGGCCAGCAGCGCGTCCACCACCGGCTGTGGGTCGCTGGCGGTGGCGGTGCGGAACGGCGCCGCGGCGCGGTGGTCGTACTCCTCGGGGGTGATCTTGTGCTCGCAGGGTGCCGGGCAGCGACCCAGCTCGGCCAGCGCGCAGGCCGGCGTGATGGTCCGCAGCGAGAGCCGGTGCGTGCACTGGCGCAACGGCACGGCGTCGTGGAAGCCCGCCGCGGCCAGCTCCGCGGCCCGCCGGGAGGTGAACGGGCCGAGGTAGGCGGTGTCGGTGGGGGAGAGGTCGCGGACCACCGACAGCCGGGGGTACGGCCCGTCGGTCAGCTTGAGCCAGACCATCCGCTCCGGGTATTTCGACCGCCGGTTGTACGGCGGGGCGTGCGCGGCGATCAACCGCAGCTCGCGGACCTCCGCCTCCAGCGAGTGCGCGCACTCCACCGCCTCGACGCGCTCGGCCGCGGCCAGCATCTCGGAGATCCGGGCCCGCTTCTCGCCGGCGGTGAAGTAGCTGCGCACCCGGGTGGCGATGTCGCCGGAGGTGCCGACGTAGAGCGGCCGGTCGTCGGCGGCCCGGAAGATGTAGACCCCCGGCACCTTGGGCAACCCCTCGGCCAGGTGCCGCTTGCGGCGCTGGGTCGGGGTGACCGCCCGGGCGAACTCGATGGCGTCGCCGACCGTGTCGACCCGGTGCCCGCCGAGTCGGGCGATCAGCCCGTGCAGCACGTCGACTGTGGCCTTCGCGTCGTCCAGCGCCCGGTGGGTGGGCTGGGTGGCGGTGCGGAAGTAGGCCGCCAGGGTGCCCAGCTTGCGGTTGGGCACCTCGTCGCGGGTCAGCACCCGGCGGGCCAGCGCCGCCGTGTCCAGAACGCGGGGGTTGGGCCAGCGGTAGCCGTGCTTCGCGCAGGCGGCCTTGAGGAAGCCCACGTCGTAGGGCGCGTTGTGGGCGACCAGGACCGCGTCGGCGATGAACTCCAGGAAGCTCGGCAGCACCTGCTCGATCGGCGGCGCCGGCATCAGCATGGCCTGGGTGATCCCGGTCAGCACGGTGATGAACGGCGGGATCGGCTGCCCCGGGTTGACCAGGGTGGCCAGCACGCCCAACTGCTCGCCACCGCGCACCTTGACCGCGCCGATCTCGGTGATGCCGCCGCCGTCCGGCGCGCCCCCGGTGGTCTCCAGGTCGACCACCACGAAGGTGGTCGCGTAGAGCGGCAGCGCCGGGTCCACCCCGCCCACCGCCGGGTCGAGACCAGCGAGGGACTCCTGGACGTACTCCGCCTGTGCCATCGGCGGCACGCTAGCGCGCCGGTCCGACACTCCCGTCACAGCGGCCCCAGCGGTCGGCATGGGGCTAGGATGAGAGATCGGCTCACTCACCGGGCGGTGGGCCCGGTCGCGGTGGGAGACTTGCCACATGCCCCTCACCGAGCCGCACGACGACCACCTCCCGCAGGAGGATCCGGTCGCGCGCGACGGTGCCGGGGGCGACCCGGACAGCGGCGACCAGACCGCCGTCGACGCGTCAGCCGGCCCGGCGCGCCCGGGCGGCGACCCGACTGTCGAGCCGGAGCCCGTCCTGCCCGAGCCGGTCCGACAGCGGATCGTGGCGCTGACCGCCGCGGTGCTGCCGACCCTCCCGCTCGACGAGGTCCCGGTTCCGTTGCGCCGGGTGGCCAAGTTCGCCCCGAACCGGCGGGCCCGGCTCGGCGCGCCCGCCATCGCCGCCCAGCTCACCGGTGACCCGCTGTTCCGGCAGCGGGTCACCGCCCGGGTGCTGGCCGACGCCGGTGACCTCGGCGCGGCCGTGGTCGAGGGCACCGCGCCGGCCGCCGCCGACCCGGTCGAGGTGGCCGCACTGGCCTACCTGGCCCGGCCGCGTGGCTGGCGGGAGCTGATCGACGCCAGCGGCGCGGCGGTCCGCGCCGAGGCGGACAGCGCGGTCGTCGCCGAGCTGGTCCGTGAGGCCGAGCAGCGGGCCACCCGGGCCGAGCACGACCGCGCGGTGGCCCGGGTGGAGGCGGAGAAGCTCCGCGACGAGCTGGCCCGGGTCCGCGAGGAGCTGGGTCAGCTCCGTGAGGAGTCCCGCCAACTGGCCCGCACCCTGCGGGAAACCCAGGCCCGCGAGCGCAGGGCCACCGAACTGCTGGCCACCGAGCGCGGTCGGGCCGCGCGGGCCAGCGCCGACGTGGACGCCGAGCTGCGCCGCGCCCGCGCCCGGCTGGCCGAGGCCGAGGCGGCCGCCGGGGTGGCCCGGGCCAGTGCCAAGGAGGCCCGTTCGGTCGACGACGCCCGGCTCTGGCTGCTGCTGGAGACCATCGGCCAGGCCGCCGTCGGGCTGCGCCGGGAGCTGGCGCTGGACCCGGTGGACAAGCTCCCCGCCGACTTCGTCGCCGACGCGTTCGCCGAGCAGCCGGGCACCGCCCCGGCCGGCCCGGCCGCGCGCGCCCGGGACACCGACGACCCGGCCCGGTTGGACCAACTGCTCGCGCTGCCTCGGGCGCACCTCGTGGTGGACGGCTACAACGTCACCAAGCGCGGCTTCGGCGAGATGTCGCTGGAACAGCAGCGCAAGCGCCTGATCACCGGCCTGGGCGGGATCGCCGCGCAGACCGGCGACGAGGTCACCGTCGTCTTCGACGGCGCCGAGCGGATGCACGGGCTGCCGCCGGCGCCGCGCGGCGTACGGGTGCTCTTCTCCCGCAAGGGCGAGACCGCGGACGAGCTGATCCGGCGGCTGGTCCGGGCCGAGCCGGCGGGCCGCCCGGTGGTGGTGGTGTCCTCCGACCGCGAGGTCGCCGACGGGGTCCGCCGGCACGGCGCCTACCCGCTGGGCGCCGACTCGCTGCTGCGGCGGCTGGCCCGCTCCTGACGCCCCCTTCCGCCGGTGCGTCGGCGCCCTTGCGTCAACGACACGAGGTCGGCGACATCGGGGTGTCCGGCCGGGCGGGATAGCCCGATATCACTGATCTGGAGTCGATCTCGCACCCAAAACGGCCGGTCGGGGCGGTTGTCC
Source organism: Micromonospora coriariae (assembly GCF_900091455.1). Lineage (NCBI taxonomy): Bacteria > Bacillati > Actinomycetota > Actinomycetes > Micromonosporales > Micromonosporaceae > Micromonospora > Micromonospora coriariae. The sequence continues at coordinate 4,426,840 of NZ_LT607412.1, forward strand.
GGGTTTCTGTCGTACCCGGTGTCTAGCGTCGATGTGACCGACGGTGCTCGGCCGGCGACGACAGCTCGCCGACGGGGCGTCGCGAGCCGATCAGGAGGCGTGATGCGCATCGACTGCGAGAGGTGCCCGAAGCAGCGGGGCGAGGGTTGTTCCGGCTGCCTGGTGGCCGCCCTGTTCGACGACGCGTCCCCGGCGGCCGGCCTGGATGCCGCCGAGGTCCAGGCGATCGAGGTGTTCGCCCGGGCCGGTTTCGACGTGCAGGTGCTGGCCGCGCCCGCGCGTCCCGGCGCCGCCCGTCGCCGCGCCTCCCGCCGGGTCGCCTGAGCGCGACACCGCGCCCGGAGCGGGCTTTTCGCGGGCCATAGGATGAGCGGTCACGGCGGGAGGAGCGGCGGGATGAGCGGGGTACGACGCGACGACGGCGGGCCCGCCGGCGGCGGCGGGAAGGCCCGCCGCGTGGCGAACACGGGGGTGTCCCGGTGACCCCGCGCGGCTGGGCGCTGCTGACCCTGGCCGGGTTGACCGTCGCGCTGCTGGTGACCGCCGCGCTGCTGATCCCGTGGCACCGGCCGCCGGCGCCCCGGGCCGACCAGCTCGCCGCCCTGCGCGACCTGCCCGCCGAGCAGGTGGCCCGGGGGCGGGAGTTCCGCGCCGCGCTGCGCCCCGGCGGTTACGCCGCGCTGACCGTCGGGCTGCTGGTCGCCCTCGCGCTGGGGCTGACCCCGCTGGGCAGCCGCCTGATCGAGCTGGTGGGCCGGCCGTTCGGAGGGCACTGGGCCGCGCAGGCGGTGCTCGGCGGGCTGGCCGTGGTCCTCGTCGCCGACCTGCTCACCCTCCCGTTCGCCGCCTGGCGGCAGAGCGTGCTCACCCGCTACGGGCTCAGCACCAACGGCTGGAGCGGCTGGGTTGCCGACCTGCTCAAGTCGTATGCGGTCAGCGCGGTGATCGGCGCGGTGGCGCTGTTCGGGTTCTACGCGGTCATCCGGCTCGCGCCGCGCTGGTGGTGGGCGTTCGGCGCGGCCGGCGCGGCCCTGCTGGTGGTGCTGCTGTCGTTCGTGCTGCCGGTGCTCGTGGAGCCGGTGTTCAACCGGTTCACGCCGATGGAGCAGGGCCCGCTGCGCACCGAGCTGATGAGCATGGCCGCTCGCGACGGGGTGCCGGTGCGCGACGTGCTGGTCGCCGACGCCTCCCGGCGCACCAGGGCGGTCAACGCGTACGTCTCCGGTCTCGGGCCGACCCGGCGCGTGGTGGTCTACGACACGCTGCTGCGCGAGGCCACCCCGGCCGAGGTGACCGCCGTGGTGGCGCACGAGCTGGGGCACGCGAAGGACCGGGACGTGGCGGCCGGCACGCTGACCGGGGCGCTCGGCGCCGCGGCCGCGGTGGTGGCGCTCTACCTGCTCGGCTCGTGGGGGCCGCTGCTGCGGATGGCCGGCGTCGAGTCGGTCGCCCACCCACGCGCGTTTCCGCTGCTGGTCGCCCTGGTCACGGTGGCCGGGCTGGTCGCCGCGCCGGTGCAGGCGCTGATGTCGAGACGGGTGGAGGCAAGGGCCGACGCGCACGCGCTCGCGCTCACCCGTGACCCGGTCGCCTTCGAGTCGATGCAGCGCAGGCTCGGCTCGGTCAACCTCGGCGACCCCGACCCGCCGCGCTGGGAGTATCTCTACTCGGCCTCACACCCGTCCACAGTGGAGCGGATGGCCGCCGCCCGCGCGTACGCCCGGGAGGCCGGCCGATGAACCGCACGCTGCTGATCACCAACGACTTCCCGCCCCGCCCGGGCGGGATCCAGTCCTTCGTGCACAACCTCGCGGTGCGTCAGCCGGCCGGCTCGGTGGTGGTGTACGCGTCGAGCTGGCGCGGGGCGGCGAAGTTCGACGCCGACCAGCCGTTCGAGGTGATCCGGGAACGCACCCGGGTGCTGCTGCCCACCCCGCTGATTGCCCGCCGGGCGGCGCGGCTGGCCCGCGCGTACGACTGCGACACCGTGTGGTTCGGCGCGGCGGCCCCGCTCGGGCTGCTCGCCGCCGGCCTGCGGCGGCGGGCCGGGGTGCGCCGGGTGGTGGCGCAGACCCACGGCCACGAGGTCGGTTGGGCGGCGCTGCCCGCCGCCCGGCCGGCGCTGCGCCGGATTGGTCGGGGCGTCGACGTCACCACCTACCTCGGCGAGTACACCCGCAGCCGACTGGCCCGCGTGCTGGACGGGCTGACCGAGCTGCGCCGGCTGGCGCCCGGGGTGGACGTGGACACCTACCACCCGACCGTGGACGGCGAGCCCGTCCGGGCCCGGTTGGGGCTGACCGACCGCCCGGTGGTGGTCTGTGTGTCCCGGCTGGTGCCGCGCAAGGGGCAGGACATGCTGATCCGGGCACTGCCGGAGATCCGCCGCCGGGTGCCCGACGCGGCGCTGCTGATCGTCGGCGGCGGGCCGTACCGGGCGACCCTGGAGAAGCTGGCCCGGCAGGCGGGGGTGGAACGGGACGTGGTCTTCACGGGCTCGGTGCCGACGGCCGAGCTGCCGGCGCACTACGCGGCCGGCGACGTCTACGCGATGCCCTGCCGCACCCGCAACCGGGGTCTGGACGTGGAGGGGCTGGGCATCGTCTACCTGGAGGCGTCCGCGACCGGCCTGCCGGTGGTGGCCGGTGACTCCGGGGGCGCGCCCGACGCGGTGCGCGAGGGGGAGACCGGCTACGTGGTCCGCGGCCGCGACGTCGCCCAGCTCGCCGACCGGGTGGCCCGGCTGCTCGCCGACCGGGACCTGGCCCGCCAACTGGGCGCGGCAGGTCGGGCGTGGGTGGAGCGGGAGTGGCGCTGGGAGGCGCAGGCGCAGCGGATGGCCGCCCTGCTCGCCGGCTGACCGCCTACCACGTTTCAGCTGGGAGCCGATCGGGGCGGGGCGTAGCGGGGCACGTACTCCTGGCCGGTGAGCCGCTGGATGGCCGCCATCACCTCGTCGGTGACCGTCCGGATGTCGCGTGGCCCGTTGATCCGGCCCGCGACCGGGATCGGCGGGCCGAATCGCAGGCTGACCGGGTGCCGGCGCGGCAGCCGCGCGTCGACGGGCAGCACCTCGGCGGTGCCGAGCACGCCTACCGGGATGATCGGCACCTCGGCGTCGCGGGCCAGCCGGGTCATGCCGACGCGGCCCCGGTAGAGCCGCCCGTCCGGGGAGCGGGTGCCCTCCGGGTAGACGGCGACCAGACCGCCGGCGCGGAGCACCGGCACGGCGGCGTCGAGGGCGCTGAGGGCGGCCCGGCCGCCGGCGCGCTCGACGCGGATCGCTCCCATGCCGGCGACGATCCGCCGGTTGAGCCAGCCGCCCGGACCGCGGCCGCTGAAGTACTCGGACTTGGCCCAGAAGGTGACGTGCCGGGGCGTCACGCTGACGAGGAAGAGCTCGTCGGCGACGGAGAGGTGGTTGCCGGCGAGGATCGCGCCGCCGCGCCGGGGCAGGTGTTCGAGCCCTTCCACGCGTGGCCGCCAGCCCAGCCGCAGCGCGGTGCCGACGGTCAGCTTGGTGAGGTCGTACAGCAGGGGCACGTGTCCTCCGGGTGCGGAATGGATGGTTCAGTCGGGGGCCGGGCCGAGGTGGGCGTCCAGTGCGGCGTGCAGCAGGGCGTCGTCGTCGGTGGCGCCGGTGGCCAGCGGCAGGCTGCCCCAGGCCCAGAGCTGGGCGATGCCGTGCAGGTTGGCCCAGAGCGCGCCGGCCAGCACCGGGGCCGGCGCGTCGGTCGGCCGGCGCACCTGAGCCACCAGGTCGGCCAGGACGGCGAACAGCGGCAGGCTCGTCTCGCGCAGCTGGAGCCGGCCGCTGGCCAGCAGGTCGTGCCGGAACATCAGCTCGAACATCCCGCGGTGCGCCGCCGCGAAGTCCAGGTACATCCGGCCGAGCGCGGTCAGCCGGGCGCGCGGGTCGGGACCGGCGGAGCGCATCGTCCGCTCGACGCGGGCGGCGAGGTCGGCGAAGCCCTCCCGGGCGATGGCGGAAAGCAGGTCGACGTGGGTGGGGAAGTAGCGGCGCGGCGCGCCGTGCGAGACCCCGGCCCGGCGGGCGATCTCCCGCAGTGACACCGCCGACTGGCCCTCGCGCACCACCAGGTCCACCCCGGCGGCCACCAGTCGGGCCCGGACACTCCCCTCCGCACTCATAGACATTGTCTACCAGGGCCACGTAGACGGTGTCTACCCCTTGCTCCGGGTGCCGGCTCCGGCGGGCCCGCCTTTCGAGGGTGATACCTCAGAGTCATAAAGATGCCTGTGCGGTATCGCGGTCGGCGCCGACCCCGCGACCACGGGGACGCGCCCGACCAGCGCCGGGGTGGGTCAGCGGATGCGGGCCAGGATCCGGTCGGCGGGGGCCGGCCGGCCGAAGTGCCAGCCCTGGGCGGCGTCGCAGCCGATCGCCCGCAGCCGCTCGGCCTGCCCGGCGGTCTCCACCCCCTCGGCGGTCACCGTCAGGTCCAGTGCGTGCGCCAGCGAGACCAGCGAGGCGAGGATCCGCTCATCCGTGCGCCCCACCGAGGGGGACCGCAGCCCCGCCACGAACTCCCCGGCGACCTTCAGCTCCGTCACCGGCAGGTCCCGCAGGTAAGCCAGATTGCTGTAGCCGGTGCCGAAGTCGTCGATGGCGATCCGCACGCCGAGGTCGGCCAGCACCCGCAGGGCGCGCACCGGCTCCTTCGCCGTGCTCATCATCGTGCTCTCGGTGATCTCCAACTGCAGCCGCTCCGGCGGCAGTCCGGTCTGCCGCAGCAGGCCGCGTACCTCCTGCACCAGCCCGGGCCGGTGCACCTGCCGGACCGCCAGGTTGACGCTCACGAACGGTGCGGCCGTCCCGCCGGCCGACCAGGCCTCCGCCTCCCGGCACGCCTCGGCCAGCACCCATCCACCCAGCTGCACGATGAGCCCGGTCTCCTCGGCCAGCCCGATGAAGCTGTCCGGCCGCAGCACACCCAGCTCCGGGTGGCGCCAGCGGACCAGCGCCTCCACGCCGACCAGCCGGCCGTCGCGGAGCGAGGTCAGCGGCTGGTAGTCGAGGTAGAACTCGCCTCGCTCCAGGGCGGCCGGGATGGCCGCGGAGAGCGCGTACCGGGCCAGCTCGCGTCGGTTGCGCTCGGCGTCGTACAGCGCCCAGCGCGCCCCGCCGGCCGACTTCGCCCAGTGCAGGGTGCTGTCGGCGGCCCGCATGAGGTCACTGGGGTTGGCGCCGGCCACCTGGCGCTCGACGATGCCGATGCTCGCGGAGACCTGGAGCTCGTGCCCGTCCACCAGCGCCGGTGTCCGGACGGCGGCCAGTGCGGCCTCGGCCATCGCCACCATGTCCTCGGTGCCGCCGCTGCGTTCCACCAGGATGACGAACTCGTCCCCACCGAGTCGGGCCACCAGGTGCTCGCCCACGGTCTGGCACAGCCGCTCGGCCACCGTGGTCAACAGCCGGTCGCCGACCTGGTGCCCCAGCGTGTCGTTCACGACCTTGAACCGGTCCAGGTCGATGAAGCACACGCCGACCCGCTGCGCGCCCCGGCCCGGCTCGTTGAGCGCGGCGGTGAGCCGCTCGGTGAACAGCGTCCGGTTGGGCAGGCCGGTGAGCGGGTCGTGGGTGGCCTGGTGCCGGAACCGCGCCTCGCTGGCCCGCAGCGCCCGCTCGGCCTGCGTGCGGGCCATCATGGCGGCCCGGCGGATCGACTCCTGCTCGTCGAGCGTCCGGTCCCGCAGCGCGCGGGCGTAGCCGGTGGCCACGGCGGCCAGCAGCCGCGCCATCCGGTCCTCGACGTCTTCGGCCACCAGCCCCAGGTCGCGGATCAGCCGGAGCTGGATGACCTCGACGGTACGGCCCAGCCCCTCGGCGGAGGCGATGTGCGCGGCGACCAGTTCGGCGCCCACCCGATAACCGGCGCGGACGTCGAACGGCTCGGCGGTCAGCGCGCCGGCCAACTGCCCGGTGAGCCGGTGCAGCAGAGTCTCGAGCTGGGCCTGCGTCATCGGCAGATAGCTGGTGCCGGAGACGGCCTTGGCCCAGGCCTTGGCGAACGTACCCGGGCAGGAGGTCGCCCCGGGCGACTCAGCCACCGAGGCGCCCGACGCCGCCCATGAAGACCGCGCGCTCGGCGTCCTCCGCGCTCTCCGGGGTGTCCGGCCGCCACTGCGGCACCCAGACCACGCCCGGGTCGAGAAGCTCGAACCCGTCGAAGAGCGCGGTCAGCTCGGCCCGGCTGCGGACCCAGAGTGGGCTGTCGGTACGCCGGTAGACCCGCTCCGCCTCGGCCCGCTCGTCCTGGCTGCGCCCGTCGTCGCTGGCCTGCGACAGCACCAGGTAGCTGCCCGGGGCCAGCGCGTCGCGCAGGGTCCGCAGCAGCTCTGCCGGACGGTCCTCGTCGGACACGAAGTGCAGCACGGCCACGATCATCACGGCCACCGGCTGGTCCAGGTCGAGCAGTTTGCGGATGTCCGGGTGGGTCAGGATCTTCTCCGGGCGTCGCAGGTCCTCCTGCACCACCACCGCGCGGTCGTTGCCGGCCAGGATCTCGCGGCTGTGCGCCACGGCCACCGGGTCGACGTCGACGTAGACCACCCGTGACTCCGGGTCGAGCCGCTGGGCGATCTCGTGCACGTTGCCGACCGTGGGAATGCCCGAGCCGATGTCCAGGAACTGCCGGATCCCGGACTCGGCGAGGTGGTGCACCGCCCGACGCAGGAACGCCCGGTTGGCCTGGGCCATCAGCGGCGCCTCCGGCACCGCGGCCACCATCGCCTGCGCCGCGGCCCGGTCGGCAGCGAAGTTGTGCGAGCCGCCGAGGTAGTAGTCGTACATCCGCGCGACGCTCGGGCGCTCGATGTCGATGGTGTCGGGTGCCCAGTCCGGCCGCTGCATGCGCTCACCCCTCGAGTCCGCGACGCGGGCGTCGTCGCCCGCGCGGGTATTGTGCCCCTCACGTTCCCGCCAGACCATAGCGTGCCGCCAGGTTCCCGCCGACGTCGGTCGATACGCGAAGGTCCACGCCGGCCGGAGCCGGCGCGGACCTTCGGTCGCGGTGTCCCGCTCGACGAGCGGGGTCAGATCAGAACTTCGGGGCGTCCGGCGCCTCGAGCAGGCCGAGCCGGAGCGCCGTCATCAGCGCCTGCGCCCGGTTGGCCGCACCGAGCTTCTCGTACAGCTTGGAGATGTGCGTCTTGGCCGTGGACTCGCTGACGAACAACTGCTTGGCGATGCCTGCCACGCTCATCCCGTCGGCGAGCAGCCGCAGAACCTGCCCCTCGCGCGGGGAGAGCTGCGGACCGGACGGGGCGAGCCGGCGCTTCATCGCCTCGGCCAGGTCGGCCGCTGTGAACGCGCTCGGGGAGGAGGCGGCGTGCCGCGCGGCGGCCACCACCTCGTCGGCGGGGGCGGTCTTCGGCACGAAGGCGCTCGCGCCGGCCTCCAGGGCCCCGAAGAGCTGGTCGTCGCCGGCGTACATGGTCAGCACCACGATGCCCATCGAGGCGCTGGACTTGCGCAGCGCACGGGTGGCCTCGAGGCCGCTGCCGTCGGGCAGCCGGAGATCCATGATCACCACGTCCGGCTGAAGCGCACCGGCCTGGCGTACCCCCTCTGCCGCCGTGGCGGCCTCACCGACGACCTCGAACTGACGGTCGCGCTCAAAGGCGTGCCGCAGGCCCTTGCGAATCAGGTCGTGGTCGTCAACAAGGAGGACCTTGGTGCGGGTGGCCGGTGTCGGACTGGTGGTCATCCTCGGGTTACTCCCCTTCTGCTGCTGCGCTACCGCGCAGGTTATCGCGCCGGGGCGAGGTGCCGAGAACCACCGCCACGGTTGTGCCGCTCGGTTGCCGGGGCCTGATCTCCAACCGGCCCCGGATACGTTCCGCCCTCTCGGCCATGATCGCAAGACCGTACCGCCCGTCGGGCCGCTGGTCAGCCATCCCCTGACCGTCATCCGACACTTCAATCTGCGCGTACGGGGGGTCGACCTCACAGGTGACCCAGAGATTGGAGGCGCCGGCGTGCTTGCGCGCGTTGGTGACCGCCTCCTGCGCGATGCGCAGCAACTCGGCCTCGGTGGCCGCCGGCAGCCGCGCGGTGGACTCGTCCAGCGACAGGTGCACCCGCAGCCCGCCGGAGGCGCCCACGGTGCGCGCGTACTCGGCGATCGCCGCGGCCAGCCCGCCCTGCCGGTCCACCTCGCTGCGCAGCTCGAACAGGCTCAGCCGCAGCTCGGTGATCACCCGGGTCACCTCGCCGCGCAGCGTACGCAGCGCCTCGGCGGTCTCCTCGGCGTCGTCGAAGACGGTGGCCAGGGCGTTGTCGATGCCGTAGCCGACCATCACCAGTTCCTGCGCCACCCCGTCGTGGATCTCCCGCGCCAGCCGCTGCCGCTCCTCGTTGGTGGCCAGCGAGCGGACCTCGTCGAAGAGCAGCGCCGCCTCCAGCCGCAGCGCGGCCGGCTGGGTCAGAGCGGTCACCCGGGACACCACCGGTGCCGGGTACGCGTGGGCGGCGTCCGCCTCCAGCACCACCAGCCCCACAGTGCGCACCCCGGCGACCAGCGGAACGATCAACGCGGAGACGTCGCCGCCGCGGTGCGAGCGGGACTGCGACCGCGCGGCGGTCTGCGGCTGCTGACTGGCCCAGGCGTCGGCGATCGCCGAGTCCGCGTCCAGCGTCGTCTCCCAGTCCACCCGGTCCACCCCGGCCTGGGCGAGCACCACGAGCCGGCCGCCGCCGCTGGCCGACAGCACCGCGCCCCGGTCCGCCCGGGCCACCGTGCGCAGCTCCTCCAGCAGGTGCTCGGAGATGCCTCCCGGGTCCAGGGTCGCCCCGGGCAGCTGCCGGGCCACCGTGCGCAGCTGGGTCAGCAGCCGGGTCGCCTCGGCGTACGGCTGGGGCTTGCCCTCACCGCGTACCGCCATCACCCGGTGCAGCGTGCCGGCGGCGTAGAGCCCCAGCGCGGCGAGGAGCAGCCACTGCGCACAGACCGCGAGGTAGCCGAGCTGGCCGAGCTGGCGCTCCCCGTCGACCTCGGTGAGCGCCCCGGTGATCAGCAGGGTCGCTGCGGTGACCGCGAGCAGCGCGGCGCCCTCGGAGAAGCGGCGGCGCAGCGCGGTGACGGTCACCGGCACCGCCAGGTACGGCAGCACCGCCGAGGCGCCGAGCCCGTCGACAGTGCCGCCGATCGACGCGACTGCGGCCACCTGACTCGCGGCCAGCCCCAGCACCACCACCTCGGCCACCCGGCTCAGCGGCCCGATCAGCCGGTGCTGAGGGGCCAGCAGCGAGGGCAGCCCGGCGACCGCCAGCAGCGCGATCCACCACAGCTGGCTGACGTCGCGGGTGGCGAACAGGGTCAGGACGGCGACCAGCGACAGCATCACCAGGCGGGCGGCCGCGGCGAGGGGATGCGGATGTGGTGCGGCGGGTGTCGATGCGGGCACGTGACGGATGGTAGTCAGCCCCGGTAGATATCGGCGATCTCCGCCGCGTACGTCTTGTGGACGACCTGCCGCTTGACCTTGAGCGACGGGGTCAGCTCGCCGGTGGCCTCGGTGAAGTCGCGGGGCAGGACCCGGAACACCTTGATCGCCTCGGCCTTGGAGACGGCCTGGTTCGCGCTCTCGATCGCGGACTGGATCTCCGCCCGCAGGCCCTCGTGCTCGCGCAGGTCCTCGACCCGGCTGTCGGCGGGCAGCCCGGCCGACTCCAGCCAGGCGGGCAACGCCTCCTCGTCGATGGTGACCAGCGCCGCGATGAACGGCTGCCGGTCGCCGACCACGACGCACTGGCTGATCAGGGGATGGGCCCGGACCTGGTCCTCCAGCACCGCCGGGGCGACGTTCTTGCCGCCGGCGGTCACGATCAGCTCCTTCTTCCGGCCGGTGATGCTGAGGTAGCCGTCGTTGTCGAGCTGGCCCAGGTCGCCGGTGCGGAACCAGCCGTCGGCGCTGAGCGCCTCGGCGGTCGCCGTCTCGTTGTGCCAGTAGCCCTGGAAGATCAGATCGCCGGAGATCAGGATTTCACCGTCGTCGTCGATCCGGATGGTCACGCCGGGCAGCGGGCGGCCGACGGTGCCGATCCGGGTGCCGGTGGGCAGGTTCGCCGCCGCGGCGGGCGAGGTCTCGGTCAGCCCGTAGCCCTCGAGGACCGTCACGCCGATGCCCCGGAAGAAGTGACCGAGTCGGGCGCCGAGCGGCGCGCCGCCGGAGATGGCGTCCCGGCACCGGCCGCCGAGCGCGGCGCGCAGCTTGCCGTAGACCAGCCGGTCGAAGACCGCGTGCTGGGCACGCAGGGCGATGCCCGGCCCGCGGGAGGTCTCCAGCGCCTCGCTGTACGCGATGGCGACCTGCTCGGCGCGGGCGAAGATGCCGCCCTTGCCGTCGGCCTCGGCCTTCTGCTTGGCCGCGTTGTAGACCTTCTCGAACACCCGGGGGACGGAGAGCACGAAGGTCGGCCGGAACTCCTGCAGCTCGGCGACCAGGTTCTTGGTGTCGGCGCAGTGCGCCATGGTGGCCCGGGCATGCACCACGCCGATCTGGATCAGCCGGGCGAAGGCGTGTGCCAGCGGCAGGAAGAGCAGGGTGGCCGCGCCGGCGTGGAACAGGTTCGGCAGCACCGGCACCGCGTTGGCGATGTCGGCGTACATGTTGCGGTGGGTGAGCACGCAGCCCTTGGGCCGGCCGGTGGTGCCGCTGGTGTAGATGATCGTGGCGAGGTCGTCGGCGCGGACCGCCTTGCGGCGCTGTTCCACCTCGGCCGGCTCGACCGCGGCGCCGCTCGTGACCAGCTCGTCGACCCCGCCCCGGTCGAACTGCCAGACGTGCGCCAGCTCGGGCAGCCGGTCCCGGACGCCGGCGACCAGGCTGGCGTGCGCGTCGGTCTCCACCACGACGGCGACCGCGCCGGAGTCGGCGAGGATCCAGGCGGCCTGCTCGGAACTGGAGGTCTCGTAGATCGGCACGGTGACCGCGCCGGCCGTCCAGATGGCGTAGTCCAGCAGCGTCCACTCGTAGCGGGTGCGGCTCATCAGTGCGACCCGGGCGCCCGGCTCGATGCCGGCGGCGATCAGCCCGGCGGCCACCGCCACCACCTCGTCCCGGAACTGCCGGCAGGTCACCTCCGCCCAGGCGGTGCCCGTGCCGTCGGCGGCCGGGGTGCGGCGGGCGAACTGCACGGCGTCCGGCGCGGCCTCGGCGTTGTCCCAGACCGGATCGGTGAGGTTGGCCGCGTCGCCAACGGTGACGATCGGCGGAACGGAGAACTCGCGCACCTGCACTCCTTCGTGCTCGCACTGACCGGGCCGGCCGCCACCGCGGGCGTCGGCTCTGTCGAAACCTACCCGGCGGTTGGGTCGGGTGGGACAACCAGGAGGGTCGGTCGGGCATCGTGGCGGTCGGCCTACGGCGTGCGGTGGGTGCTGACCCACGGCGCCGGGTGGGGGCGCGGACCTCGCCGCCGGGCGCGGTGGGGGCGGCGCGGCACGCGGGCGCTGTCCGCCGGGTAGCCTCCCCCCATGGCGGACTCCTCCACCCAGTCGATCATCATCGGCGCGTCACCGGATCGGGTGACGGCGGTCATCTGCGACTTCGCGCGCTACCCGGAGTGGACCGAGGCGGTGCGCCGCGCCGAGGTCATCGAGGAGTACGAGGACGGCTACGCCAGTCAGGTGCGCTTCACCATCGACGCCGCGGTGATGGCCGACGAGTACGTGCTCGCCTACGAGTACGCCGAGGACCTGTCCCGGATCGAGTGGCACCTGGTCGCGCCGTCGAAGATGCAGAAGAGCCAGCGCGGTTCGTACGACCTGGTGGGCAACCCGGACGGCGGCACCACGGTGACCTACACCCTGGAGGTCGAACTCTCCGTGGGAATGCTCGGCATGTTCCGGCGCAAGGCCGAGAAGATGATCATGGATACCGCGTTGAAGCAGCTCAAGCACCGGGTAGAAGCATCCGGTGCGGCGCAGTGACGCGTACGGCGGCACGGTAGAGGAGCCGACCATGGACGCGACGGATCCGGGTTCGGCCCGGGAAGAGGCGGAGCGGCTGGTCGCCACCCTGCTCGCGGGGGCGCGGCTGGCCTCCGCCGGCTCGGCGGGCGGCGCGTGGGGCCCGCTGGGCGGGATGCTGGCGGGTGTCCTCGGTCACAGTGCCGCCCCCGGTGGTCAATCCGGCACCGGTGGCGGTTTCGCCACCGGCTCCGCCGAATGCTGCGTCTGCCCGGTCTGTCGGGGCATCGCCGCGTTACGTGATCCGAGTCCGGAATTCGCCGAGCGGCTGGCCACCGGCGCCGGCGACCTCGCAGCCGGTGTGGCCAGCCTGCTCCGCGCGTTCGCCCCGGCGGAGCCGCCCGCGGCCAGCCCGTCGGCGCCATCCGCCCCGCCAGGACCGGCGTCCGCCCCGGCCGCCGGCGCCGACATCCCCGAGCCCACGCCGGCCGACGGGTCCGCCGGGGCCGGCGAGGATCACGTGTGGCGCGATGCCACCCGTAGCGGGCATGATTCTCAGCCGGCGCCGGAGCGGGACGTCTGGACGGTCGCCACCCGGACGGCGGACCCACTCACCCCGGACACCGCACCACCCGTCGACGAAGCCGGGTCGGTCACCGCACCCGCGCCGAGCGACCGACCTGTGGTGCCCGCGTCGCGGGTGCCCGACGACACCGGCGCGGCCGCACCGGGCGACGTCGCCTGAGCGCGGGACATCCCGACCCGGACCGGCGTGTCGCCGGTGCGCGGGCCGGACAGCACAGCAGAGGGGAGCGGCAGCGGTGACGCTGACCATCGGAGTCGACGTCGGTGGCACGAAGGTGGCCGGCGGTGTCGTGGACGACGCCGGCACGGTCCTCGTGCAGACCCGACGGGACACTCCCGCCGATGACGTCGCCAAGACCCGCGACGTCATCATCGACCTGGTCGGCGAGCTGGCTGCCGGACGGACGATCGAGGGCGTCGGCATCGGCGCGGCCGGCTGGATCGACGCCAACCGCTCGACAGTGCTCTTCGCCCCCAACCTGGCCTGGCGCGACGAGCCACTGCGCGAGTACGTCGGCAAGGCGGTCGGCCTGCCGGTGATCGTGGAGAACGACGCCAACGTGGCCGCCTGGGCCGAGTTCCGCTACGGCGCGGCCCGGGACGCCGACGACTCGATGGTCATGTTCACCATCGGCACCGGCGTCGGCGGTGGCATCGTGCTCGGCGGTGAGCTGCTGCGTGGCGCGCACGGCGTCGCCGCGGAGCTGGGCCACATGCTGGCCGTGCCGGACGGGCACCAGTGCGGCTGCGGGCGGCTGGGCTGCATCGAGCAGTACGCCAGCGGTAGCGCCCTGGTCCGCTTCGCCCGGGCCGGCGCCCGGCAGGAGCCGCAGCGGGCCACCGCGCTGCTGGAGCTGGCCGGCGGGGAGACCGAGGCGATCACCGGCCACATGGTGACCACCGCCGCGCAGGGCGGCGACCCGGTCTCCACCGAGGCGTTCGCGCAGATCGGCCGGTGGTTGGGCACCAGCCTCGCCGACATGGCACAGATCCTCGACCCGCAGACCCTGGTGGTCGGGGGCGGCGTGATCGACGCCGGTGACCTGCTGCTCGGCCCGGCGCGCCGCTCGTACCTCGACGCGCTCGCCCAGCGCGGGCGTCTGCCGGTGGCCGAGGTGCTCCCCGCGGAGCTGGGCAACAGCGCCGGGGTGATCGGCGCCGCCGACCTGGCCCGACGGATCTGAGGCGAGCCGGGATGGCCGAGCCTCGCGGCGTACCGCTGCGCGTGGTGTCGTACAACATCCACAGCCAGCGCGACGACACCGCCGCGCTGGCGGCGGTGGTCCGCGCCGTGACGCCGGACGTGGTGATCGTGCAGGAGGGGCCGCGCCGGTTCCGGTGGCGGCAGAAGTCCGCCTCACTGGCCGAGTCGTTCGGCCTGGTGGTGGCCGCCGGCGGGCTGCCCGCGCTGGGCAACCTGCTGCTGACCAGCCTGCGGGTCCAGGTGCGGGGCACCCGCTGCCAGCGCTTCCCGCTCACCCCCGGCCGGCACCTGCGCGGCGCCGCGTACGCCGACTGCCGCGTCGGCGAGGCCCGGTTCACCCTCGCCGGTTCGCACCTGTCCACCGATCCGGCCGAGCGCCCCGCGCAGGCCGCCGAGTTCAAGCGCGGCCTGGACGCGGCGGGCGACCCGGTGGTGGCCGGGGCGGACCTCAACGAGGGCCCGGACGGGCCGGCTTGGGCGACAGTGGCGCGCGGGCTGACCGACGCCGCGGTGGCGGCCGACCGGGCCGACCGGCTCACGTACTCCTGCGCCGACCCGCGCCGGCGCATCGACGCGCTCTTCGTCGACTCGCGGATCAGCGTGGTCGACTACGACGTGGTGGACACCCCGCAGACCCGGCGGGCCAGCGACCATTTCCCGGTCCTGGTCGACCTGCTACTGCCCACCACCGGCTGACCCCCGACCGGCGCGACCGCGGATCCGTCCCCGCCGGGGCTGGACATCCGGCTCCGATGTGGAGAGGATTTCGCGGCGACCGGCACGCGTGCCGCACAAAAGGAGATGTCCCGGTGTCCACCTCCACCGACCACGGCCGGCCCGACCCGGAGGCGAACCCGTCCGCGCTGAGCCGCGACGGCCGCCCGGTCTCCGACCGGGGCGACACGGTCTGCGTCATCGGGGCCGGGGCCAGCGGCCTGACGGCCATCAAGAACCTGCGCGAGCACGGGTTCGGCGTGGACTGCTACGAGCGGGAGACCGGCGTCGGCGGCGCCTGGAACTGGCGGCACGACCGCAGCCCGGTGTACGCCAGCACCCACCTGCTCTCGTCGAAGCCGTTCACCCAGTTCCCCGACTTCCCGATGCCGGACTCCTGGCCGGACTACCCGCACCACAGCCAGCTGCTCTCCTACTTCGAGCGGTACGCCGACCACTTCGACCTGCGCTCGCACATCTGGTTCGGCACCGAGGTGATCCGGGTCGAGCCGGCGGCGGGGGAGCGCTGGGACGTGACCACCCGCTCCACCGGCGGGTACGGGCCGGAGCGCACCTCCCAGTACGCCGCCGTGGTGGTCGCCAACGGCCACAACTGGTCGCCCAAGCTCCCCCGCTACGAGGGGCTTGAGCAGTTCCGCGGCGAGATCATGCACGCGTCGTCGTACAAGGACCCGGCGCAGCTGCGGGGCAAGCGGGTGCTGGTGGTCGGCGCCGGCAACACCGGCTGCGACATCGCCGTCGAGGCCGCCCAGCAGGCGTCGCGGTGCTGGCACTCCACCCGGCGCGGCTACTGGTACGCGCCGAAGTACGTGCTCGGCCGCCCCGCCGACCAGGTCAACGACGCCCTGCTGGCACTGCGCGTGCCGCTGCGGGTGCGTCAGTGGCTCTACCACTGGACGCTGCGGCTGACCGTCGGCGACCTGACCCGCTTCGGCCTGCCCAAGCCCGACCACCGGGTGTACGAGACGCACCCGATCGCGAACAGCCAGCTCGTCTACTACGTGGGCCACGGCGCGATCGGCCCGGTGCCCGACGTCGCCCGGTTCCACCCGTACGCGGTGGAGCTGACCGACGGCCGCGAGATCGATCCCGAGCTGGTCATCTTCGCCACCGGCTACCTGCCGCGCTTCGAGTTCCTCGACGCGTCGGTGTTCGGCGACAGCGCCGGCGTCGGCCGGCCCACGCTGTGGCTCAACGCCTTCACACCGGGGCATCCGACCCTGGCGGTCGCGGGCCTGGTGCAGCCGGACTCCGGTCTGTTCACCCTGTCGCACTGGCAGACGGTGCTCTTCGCCCGGCTGTTGCAGGCCCGCCGGGACCGGCCGGACCGTGCGGCGGCGTTCGCGCAGCGGGTGCGCGACCGGGCCGGCGAGCGCTACTCCGCGCAGGTCAAGGAGAGCAGCCGGCACTGGTTCGAGGTCGGTCACGCCGACTACCTGCGCGCCGTCCAGCGCGCCCTCACCGACCTGGAGGGCAAGTGAGCGCGAGGAGTGAGCTTGCGAGCCCCGCAGTCGCGAACGAAAGGTGGGCCAAGTGACTGAGCTGCGGATCATGCGCGGCCGGGAGTGGTCCCGCCCGGTCCGGCCGGCCCGGCGTGAGGTGCTCAGCGCCACCCCCGAGCTGGAGGAGGGGCGCCCGCCGCTGCTCTTCGTCCCCGGGTTCGGGCACGGCGCGTGGGCGTTCGCGGAGCACTGGTTGGGGCACGCGGCGTCGCGGGGGTTCCCGGCGTACGCGATGAGCCTGCGCGGGCACGGCGGCAGCGAACCGGCGCCGGAGGCGACACTGCGGGCGTACGCCCACGACGTGGTCCAGGTGGCCGCGGGCCTGCCGCGCCAGGCGGTGCTGGTGGGGCACGGCGCGGGGGCGCTGGTGGTGGCGCACGCGTTGGCCCGCTACCCGGCGCGCGGTGCGGTGCTGGTGGCGCCGGTCTTCGGCGGTTGGGGTGTGTTCGGCGCGGCGTTGCGCCGCAACCCGTCCGGTACGTTGCCGGCGGTGTTCGGCGGGCCGCTGCGGCTCAGCCGCGGCCAGTTGTTCAGCCGCGAACTGCCTGAGGCGGAGGCCCGGCGTCACGTCGCCCGGCTCGGTCGGGCCGGCCGGCGGGCGCAGTGGGCGCTGCTGGGTGAGCCGACGGCCGAGCCGGCCGTTGGCGCGCCCCCGGTGCTGGTGCTGGGCAGCCCGGACGACCGGGTGGTGCCGACGTCGACGTTGAACCGGGTGGCCCGCCGGTACGACTCGGCGCCGCTGCTCTTCCCCGGGATGGGCCACGACCTGATGCTCGACGCGCGTTGGGCGGAGCCGATCGACGCGATCCTGGACTGGTTGGAGAAGGAGCCGGCGGCGCACTGACCGTTCCGCGTCCGGCCGGCGCGCGGCGGTCAGCCGCCCGCGGGGCGCGTGGCCGCGCTGCCGGCCGGGGTGGCCCTGGGCGCCGGGGCCGGCATCCGCGCGGTGCCGTCGGTGCTGGTCAGGCGACTGACCAGGGCACCGCTCTCGTCCAGCGCGCTCAGGTAGGAGCGGGCCCAGGCCCGGATGTCGTGCTGGTGCAGGTAGGCGCGCATGGCCCGCATCCGTTCCGCGACGTCGGCCGGGCTGGCCCGCAGCGCGGCGCGCAGCCCCTGCTTGAGCCCCTCCAGGTCGTGCGGGTTGACCAGGTACGCCTGGGACAGTTCGGCGGCGGTGCCGGCGAACTCGCTGAGCAGCAACGCCCCCGCGCCGTCCACCCGGGCCGCGACGTACTCCTTGGCGACCAGGTTCATGCCGTCCCGCAGCGGGGTCACCGCCATCACGTCGGCGACCCGGTAGAGCGCGGCCAGCTCGGCCCGGTCGAAGGGCTGGGTGAGGTAGTGGATGGCCGGCTCGCCGACCCGGCCGAACTCGCCGTTGATCCGGCCGACCTCGCGCTCGATCCGCTCGCGCAGGATCTGGTACTGGCCGACGCGTTCCCGGCTCGGCATCGCGACCTGCACCAGCACCGTGTCGCGGACCTTGACGTCGCCGCTGGCGAGCAGTTCGCTGTACGCCTTGAGCCGCTGCTCGATGCCCTTGGTGTAGTCCATCCGGTCCACGCTGAGGATGACCTGCCGGGGGTCGCCGAGGTCCTGGCGCAGCCGGCGGGCCCGTGCGGCCACCTCGGGGCGGGCGGCGAGCGCGGCCATCTCGGCGGTGTCGATGGAGACCGGGAACGCGCCGATGCGCACCACCCGGTCGTCGATCCCGATCCGCCGGTCGGTGGCCGGCAGCTGCAGCACCTTGGTCACCAGTTGGGCGAAGTTGTGCGCCGCCTGGGCTCGCTGGAAGCCGACCAGGTCGGCGCCGAGCATGCCGCGTAGCAGCTCGGCCCGACGGGGCAGCTGCATGAACAGCTCCGGCGGCGGGAACGGCACGTGCAGGAAGAATCCGATGCGCAGGTCCGGCCGGAGCGCACGGAGCAGACCGGGGACCAGGTGCAGGTGGTAGTCCTGCACCCAGACCACCCCGCCCGGCTCGGCCACCTCGGCGGTCGCCTCGGCGAAGCGCTGGTTGACCCGCTGGTACGCCTCCCACCACCGGCGGTGGTGCTGCGGCTGCTCGACGGCGTCGTGGTAGAGCGGCCACAGGGTGGCGTTGGCGAACCCCTCGTAGTGGTCGCGCAGGTCCTCGTGGCTGAGCGGGACACTGTGCATCCGGACGCCGTCCACGTCCGGCAGTGCGGGGGCGGGGCCGGTGCCGCCGGCCCAGCCGACCCAGGTCGCCGGGGTGTGCCGCAGCAACGGGTGCAGCGCGCTGACCAGCCCGCCCGGGCTCCGCCGCCATTCGCAGGCCCCGTCGGGCGCCACACTGTCGTCGATGGGGAGGCGGTTGGCCACCACCACGAGGGAGCTCTGTCGCATCTCGGGCATTCCGATCAGCAGAGGACCGACCGCCGCGAGCAAGGGAAAACCGGTCAGTCAGTCGGGGAAGTGACGTACAGCGGTATTCCTACTGACAGTAAGTTACACCACTGTTACGTCCCGCGCGGGGCGGTGGCGTCCCGGGATGCGGTCGGCGGCGGCGTGGCCGGGGGTCAGACGACGGCTCCGTCGTCCGGGTCGCTGTCGTCCTCGTCGCCGGGGCGCAGTCGCCAGATCAGCGTGACGAAACCGGCCAGGATGCCGGTGAACCCGAAGAGGGTGACCGCCGAACGGTCGATCGGGAGCAGCGCCGGGAAGAGGAAGAGCACGAACCCGACGACCACCGCGAGCGTGCCGACCACCGCGTACTTGGAGAACCGGGGCAGCGGCGGCGGCGGAGGCGGGTGGTAGCCCTCGTCCTCGTCCTCGTCGTCGGGCAGATCCGCGCCGAAGGTGTCCAGCCCGTCCAGCAGCGACGGCTCGTCCGGCCGGGCGCCGCGCCCGATCGAGATCCCGGAGATGTCGGTTGCGGACGGTAGCCGGCGGACGTCTGTGGCGGTCGGCCCGGCCTCGTCCGCGCCGGAGCGGGCCAGCGGACCGGCGGCCGGCTCGTCCCGGTCCTCGCGGTCCTCCTGGTCGTCCACGTCCTCCGCGGCCGGCCACGGGTGCTCGCCCGCCGCCGACGTGGTGTGGAAGCCGGCGACGATCCGGGCCCACTCGGCATCGATGTCCGGCTCGTCACGAGCCGGTGGCTGGTCGGGGGCGGTCTCGTCGGCGAGTTGGGTGAGGTAGTCCCGTGCGGTGGTCAGGTGCGAGCGGTCGACGTAGAGCCGGTCCACCGGGCGGGCCGGGACGGTGGTGGTGCGGGTGACCGGGTTGAGGTCGGCGGAGGGTTGCAGGTAGGCGGCGATCCCGCCGGCGGCCAGCACGTCGAGCAGGTGCTCGCCGACGCGCGGATCGACGTCGCCGACGACGGCGTACTCGTTCGCGTCGAGCCCGTTGTCCCGCCGTCCCCGGCGGGCCCCACCCGCTGACACCCGGACATCCTCCTCAACGCGCCTTCCGGCGCGGCCGCCCAGCCCCCTCGACGCCCGTCCGCACGCCGTGCTCTGAATCGTGACACGTCAGGGCCCGGTTCCGGGAGTGCGTTGTGTCGCGTCTTCCAAAGTCAGCGTCCCCGCTGCTGGTGGCGGCCGTGCCCCTTTGTCCGTTCTTGCGAGGGACGCGGCAGGGGACGGGTCGGCCCGAGATCAGTCGATCTTCAACCCGGCGCGACCGGAAGCCGCCCCGGCGTCCGTTGTGGTGGGCGGCCCGCGCTTCGTAGGCTCATCGACGACGGCGACGCTCCGGCACCGGAGCGCCGCAGCGGGCCCACCACGGAAAGGACGCCGGTGCTCTACTGGCTGTTGAAGTACGTCATCCTCGGTCCGCTGCTCAAGCTGATCTTCCGCCCGCAGGTGGAGGGCCTGCACCACGTGCCGGCGACCGGTCCGGTGATCCTGGCCAGCAACCACCTCTCCTTCTCCGACTCGATCTTCACACCGCTGATCACCTCCCGGAAGGTCACCTTCGTGGCCAAGGCCGAGTACTTCACCGGCAAGGGGATCAAGGGCTGGCTGACCAAGATGTTCTTCGTCGGCACCGGCACCATCCCGGTCGACCGCTCCGGTGGCCGGGCCGCCCGCGCCGCGCTGGACACCCAGATGCAGGTGCTGCGTGCCGGGGGAGTGGCCGGCATCTACCCGGAGGGGACCCGATCCCCGGACGGGCGGCTCTACCGGGGCAAGACCGGGGTGGCCCGACTCGCGCTGGAGAGCGGCGCGCCGGTGGTGCCGGTGGTGATGCTCAACGCCGACGAGATCCAACCCCCGGGCAAGCTCATCCCCAAGGTCGCCCGGGTGAAGATCCGCTTCGGTGCTCCGCTGGACTTCTCCCGCTACGCCGGGCTGGCCGGTGACCGGTTCGTGGAGCGCGCGGTCACCGACGAGATCATGTACGAGTTGATGGAGCTCTCCGGCCGGGAGTACGTCGACATCTACGCGCAGAAGCTCAAGGACCCCCAACCCGTCCCCACCCCGATCGCCGCCTGAGCCCGGCTCAGCAGGCGACCGCCGGCCCGGTCGGGGCGATCGGCCGGCCGGCCAGCGCGAGCAGCCCGGGGGCGTCGTTGCGCAACGCGAAGGTGCGCACCTCGGCGCGCGGCACCCGGGCGCCCGCCGGGTCGCCCGCGCGGGTCAGCTCCGCCGCCGCGAACGCCAGCGCCAGCACCCGGTCGCTGACATCCGGAATCCGGCCGTAGACCTCGGCGGCGGCCAGGTGCAGCTCGGCCGAGCGCCGGTGGTCGCCGTCCGCCGCGGCCAGGGCCGCCGTCACGGTCCGCAGCGCCGCCTCCGACCAGGGCGTCCGGTGACCCACCCGGTCCAGCATCGCCCGGACCCGCACCGCGGCGTCCCGGCCGGCCAGTGCGCCGGCGTACGCGGCGGCGGCGATCCACTCCCCGCTGGCCAGCGCCGGCACCGCCGACCAGGACCTGCCCAGCTCGTCGATCAGCGCCGCCGCCTCGGCGTCGCGGCCCTGCAGCGCCCGGCACAGCGCGGCCATGCTCAACATCGTCCAGTGCAGCCGGTGGAACCCGCTGCGCCGTGCGGTGTCCAACGCGTCGGCCACGTCGTCCGGGTCGTCGTCGTCGCGCAGCACCAGCAGGCAGCAGCGCAGCCCCCGCACCTGCATGTCCCAGCTGCCGGTCGGGGTGTCCACGAACGCCTCCGCCGCGGTGAGCAGCCGGCCGAAGTCGCCGTCGAACCAGGCGCGCATCGCCTCCGCCGAGTAGCTGGTGGTCAACGTCTGGCCGCTGGCGGTGCGGGCCGGCGCGGCCGAGAGCAGGGCGTCGGAACGCAGCCAGTCGCCCTCCTCCCGGATCGCCCACGCGAGGTTCTGGGTGGCCCGGGGTAGCGCGAGCAGCTGACCGGCGCGGCTGAACTCGACGATCGCGTGCAGCTCGTCCAGGCCGACCCGGTCGCCGGACTGGTACCGGGCGGTGGCCGCGGTGATCCGGGCATTGGTGCGGGTCTCGGTCAGGCCCAGCCGCTCGGCGATCTCCGCGGCGGTGTCCGCCGCCGTCACAGCCGGATCCCGCTCGTAGTTGAGCATGTGCAACCGGCCCAGCTCGGCGTACGCGTCCGCCTTCTGGGCAGTGTCCGGCAGCGGCTCGAACAGCTGCACCGCGCGGTCCAGGCAGGCCAGCGCGTCGCCGCGGTCGGCGCGCAGCCAGGCGGCCTGGCCGAGCAGGGTCCACGCCCGGGCCGCGCAGGCGTCGTCGCCGTGCGCCAGCAGCCGGTCGGCGAGGGTGTGCACCTGTTCCGGGCCACCACCGGAGAGGAACGCGTTGCCGTCCCGGTAGAACGAGATCTCGGTGCTCAGCAGCTCCAGCTGGAGCCGGCCCACCGGGTCGCTGTCGTCGGCCAGTCCGAGCGCCCGGCCCGCGTGGCTGGCTGCCGCGTCCAGCCCGTGCAGCGCGTACGCCCGGCGGGCCGCGCGGTGCAGCGCCTGCCGCGCCGGCCCGGCGTACCGCCGCACCTCCATGCCGAGCGAACGGGCGATCTCGTGGGCCGCCCAGCGGTGGTGGGCGAGCACCTCGGCCAGATCCGTGTCGCGGCTGTGGGACAGCGCGTCGAGCCAGTCCGCGGCCCGCTCGTGCCGGGCCACCCGTTCGGTGCGGGGCAGCCGCTGGTAGCAGACGTCGCGCACAAGCACGTGCCGGAACCGGAACTCCGCCTGCCCGGCCATCGTCGACGCCGCCTGCTCGTGCACGAAGTCGCGCTGCTCCAGCCGGCGCAGCGAACGCTCGACCGACTCGACCTGCTGCCCCAGCGCGGCGGCCACCGCACCGGGCCAGAACTGCACCCCGACCACCGAGGCGGCCAGCAGCACCGCGCGGTCCTTGGCGTCCAGCAGGTCCACCCGGTTGGCGATCACCGCGTGCACGCTCTCCGGCATGGTCAGCTCGAGCTGCTTGTCCAGCGACCATCCCCGCCCGGACTGGCGCAGCGCGCCCTGCTCGATCAGCATCCGGACGTACTCGTGGGCGTAGAGCGGGTTGCCGCCGGCCACCTCGATCAGCGGACTCAACATGTCGGCCGAGAACGCCGCCTGGCCGAACAGGTGCGCGTACAGCGCGGCGATCCCGGTGTCGCGCAGCGGCGGCAGGGTGATCGTCACCGAGCCGGTGATGGTGCCGGCCCAGCTCGGGTCCCGGTCGACCAGCTCCGGGCGGGCGGTGCAGAGCAGCAGCAGCGGCACCTCACGGGCCGCCGCGCCGAGCAGCTCCACGAAGCGCAGCATCGCGTCGTCCGCCCAGTGCAGGTCCTCGAAGACCAGCACGGTGGGGCGGCGGGCGGCCAGCGCCAGCAGGAAACGCCGCCACGCCGACTCCGCCTCCTCGGCCGGCAGCGGCGTGCCGGGCAACCCGACCAGCGGGCGCAGCGCGTCCACCACCCGGTCGCGTTCGCCCGGGCCGATCAGCTCGCCGACCGCGGCGGCCAACCGCTGCGCCGCGCTGCCGGCCGGGTCGGTGTCCAGGATGCCCGCCTCAGACTTGACGATGTCGGCGAGCGCGGCGAACGTGACGTTCTCCCCGAACGGCGGGCAGCGCCCGGTGCGCCAGGTCAGCGGCTCGTCCACCAGCCGACCCGTGTGCCGGTACAGCTCCCGCAGCAGCCGGCTCTTGCCGATGCCGGCCCGACCGAAGATCGTCACCACCTGCGGCAGCCGGTCGCGCAGCGACCGGTGCAGCGCGTTGACAAGCATGCCCAGCTCGTGTTCCCGGTCGACAAGCGGTGTGGTGTCCGGCTCCCGGTCGGTGGGCTGGCGGCGCAGCGGCGACAGGGCGAGCCACACCTCGGTCGGCGATGACCGGCCGCGCAGCGTGACCGGGGCCTGCTCCTCGTAGCGGATCGCGTCCTTGGTCAGCGCGTGTGTGGTGCCGCAGACCAGCACCCCGCCCGGGGGCGCGACCGACTGCATCCGGGAGGCGGTGTTCACCACGTCGCCAGCCACGATCGCCTGCCCGCCGTCGCGGGCGGCGGCCACGTCGACCAGCGCCTCACCGGTGGCCACACCGACCCGGAACCGCAGCTCGGTGCTG
This sequence comes from Micromonospora coriariae, assembly GCF_900091455.1. NCBI lineage: Bacteria > Bacillati > Actinomycetota > Actinomycetes > Micromonosporales > Micromonosporaceae > Micromonospora > Micromonospora coriariae. The sequence continues at coordinate 4,450,312 of NZ_LT607412.1, forward strand.
CCGGTCGGAGCGAACCGGGTGAGCACCCGTTGCAGTTCCAATCCGGCCCGTACGCAACGCAACGCGTCGGTCTCGGTGGCGATCGGGGCGCCGAAGAGCGCCATCACCGCGTCACCGATGTACTTCTCCACCACGCCGCCGTACTGGCCCACCACGCGGCGGGCCGCCGAGAAGAAGCCCGTCTGCATCCCGCGGACCTGCTCCGGGTCGGCCCGCTCCACGTACGGGGTGAAATCGATCAGATCGACGAACAGCACGCTCACCCGGCGGCGGTCCTCCTGCGGGGTGAGCGCCGCCGGGCGGTCCGCGCCCGGCCGGGGCGACCCGCACGAGGTGCAGAACGTGACGTCCGAGGCGAGTGGACGCAGGCAGTGCGGGCAGACCGCGCCCAGCTCGGCGCCGCAGCCACCGCAGAAGCGGTCGCCGTCGGCGGCCGTGCGTCCACAGCGCCCACACTGCGCGGCGATGACATCCTCCACTGGCGAACCGGACGCCCCCCACGGCGTCGCGTCAGAGGAAGTATCACCGCCGGCATCGCTGTCGGGTACCGGCCTGTTGGCTTGTGGACAGTCCGCGGGCGGCGCGACGGACTAGATTCAGGCGGCTACATGTCGATCAGCGACCAGAGGGGGACAGGTCAATGGTGTACGTCAAGCTGGAGAGCGACTGGACCGACGGCAACGGGGTCAGCCACTCCGCGGGTGACTCGGTGGACGTCGACGCCGCCACCCTCGCCACCCTCCAGGCCGAGGGCATCGTCGTCGAGCAGTCCCACGGCCCGGACGGTGACGGCAAGGGTCCGGACAAGTGGGCCGGGCCGGGCAGCTCCGGGGTCTGACTCAGCGCCGGTGACGCGACGACGCGGCCGGGCCGCCCTCGGGTGACCCGGCCGCGTCGCGTCCACTCTGGTGGTTGTGCCCGCGGGGTCAGCGGTCGTTCATGCCGGCGCGCCGGCGCAGCGCGGCGACGTCGGTCACCACGATCCGTCGCCCCTCGGTACGCAGCCAGCCTCGACTGGCGAACGAGCCGATCGCCTGGTTGACGCTCTGCCGGGAGCCGCCGGCCATCTCGGCCAGTTGGCTCTGGTTGAGCTCGATCGTGATCATCGGGGCCTGGCTCTCGCCGGCGAGCCGGACCAGCGTCTTGGCCACCCGGCCGGGCAGGTCGAGGAAGACGTGGTCGGCGTTCTGCTCGGTGAGCCGGCGGATGAGCCCGCCCAGCGAGCGCATCACCGCGTCCAGGATGCGCGGGTTGGAGTGCACCAGCTCCATGAACGCCCCCCGGGAGAGCGCGAGTGCCGCGCAGTCCTCGATGGCCTCGGCGGAGGCCGAGCGGGTGGAGGCGTCGAGCAGGGAGACCTCGCCGAGCACGTCCGGCGGGCGGATCACCGACAGCACGGCCCGCTCGCCGGTGGGTGCGGTGCGAAAGACGGCCACCGCGCCGCGGCGCAGCACGATCAGCGACTCGCCCGGGTCGTTCTCCACGAAGAGCAACTGACCCTTGCGGTAGGTGCGCGGGACGGCGGCGGCGATGACACGCTGCCGCACCTCGGGCTCCAACCCGGCGAACATCTCGACACCCGTGAGCGCATCACCCGGCTCCGGCAGGCGAACCTCCACGGCCCAACCCCTCCCCGGTCAAGGACCACAACTCGCTCACCGGCGAACCTGATGGCCCCGACAAGGTGAACTGACACCGGTTCGGCGTCCGGTAGCGGTACACATCAGATCATGACGGTCCGGTCGCTTGCTGTACACCCCTCGAAGCACTTCCGTGACCGTCGCGAGCTGCGGCGCACCGCTTGTCGAGGCGCCGTTCCGGGCCGGTGCCGCTGGTCACCGGCGGCCGGGGGGACGCCGTCCGCGGCCCCCCCGCCGCCCACCGCCGGCCGGCGGTGGGCGAGGATGGCCGGAATGGTCTACCGCTACTTCTACGACTGCGAGTTCATCGAGGACGGCCGGATCGTCGACCTCGTCTCGATCGGTGTCGTCGACGAGTACGGCCGCGAGTTCTACGCGGTCTCCACCGAGTTCGACGACTCCCGCGCCGTGCCCTGGGTCAGGCGCAACGTGCTGGACAAGCTGCCCTCGCCGGCGGACCGGGCCTGGCGCTCGCGGGAGCGCATCCGCGACGATCTGCACGACTTCCTGCTCGAGCCGGTCCGGGATCGGCCGGGGGAGCAGTTGGAGTTGTGGGCCTGGTACGCGGCGTACGACCACGTGGTGCTCGCGCAGCTCTGGGGGGCGATGCCGGCGCTGCCCCGGGAGATCCCCCGGTTCACCAAGGAGTTGCGGCAGCTGTGGGACGACCGGGGCCGGCCGACCCTGCCGGACGCGGACGCCGCCCGGCACGACGCTCTGGTCGACGCCCGGCACAACCTGGCCCGCTGGCGTGCGATGACGGCCCGCTGAGCGGCGGTCGCCGGTGCGGTCGCGGGCACGGAGGTTTGACCGGTTCTGTCCCGGGCACCGGTTCGGCGAGTCGAGCCGAGGGAGAGTGCCATGAGCAACGAGCCGACCAGCGCGGCCGAAGCCCGTGCGCGGGTCACCGAGCTGGTTCGGGCCGCGCGGATCTGCATGCTCACCACGATCGCCCTGGACGGGCGGCAGGTGAGCCGGCCGATGGCGCTTCAGGAGGCCGAGTTCGACGGCGACCTGTGGTTCTTCGCCGACGTCGACTCGGCCAAGGTCCGCCAGATCCGGGTGAACCCGGAGGTCAACGTCGCCTTCTCCGACCAGCGGCACAACGCCTGGGTGTCGGTCTCCGGCACCGCCAACGAGGGGTTCGATCGGGCCCGCGCCGAGCGGCTGTGGAACCCGCTGCTCACTGTCTGGTTCCCGGACGGCCTGGACACCCCCGGCCTCACGCTGATCAAGGTGCACGCCAGCTCCGCCGAGTACTGGGACTCGCCCAGCAGCACAATGGTCAACCTGCTCGGCTTCGCCAGGGCCGCGGTGACCGGCCACCCGCCGGAGGCCGGCGAGAACCACTCGGTGACCTACTGACCGCCCGGCCCGGTGGGAGGTCGCCCCTGGGGCGCGCTGTCGGTGTTCGGGCAGGCCGACTACAGTGCGCAGTGACGGCCCGCCCCGGGCCGGCAACGGCGCCGATGGTCTGATCTGACACATATCCTGGGGCTTAATCGGGCTTTACCTGATGCTCCAGGAGGATGAGCGGATCATGCGTATCGGCGTGCTCACCGGCGGCGGCGACTGCCCGGGTCTCAACGCGGTCATCCGGGCGGTGGTCCGCAAGGGCGTCGCCACTTACGGTCACGAGTTCGTGGGCTTCCGGGACGGCTGGAAGGGCCCGCTGGAGGGCCTGTCCCGGCCCCTGGACATCGCTGACGTCCGTGGCATCCTGCCCCGCGGCGGCACCATCCTCGGCTCGTCCCGGACCAACCCGTTCAAGATCGAGAACGGCGTCGAGCGGATCAAGGACAATCTCGCCGCGCAGGGCGTGGACGCGTTGATCGCGATCGGCGGCGAGGACACCCTCGGCGTGGCCACCAAGCTCTTCGAGCTCGGTGTGCACGTGGTCGGCGTGCCGAAGACCATCGACAACGACCTGGGCGCCACCGACTACACGTTCGGCTTCGACACCGCGGTCAACATCGCGATGGAGGCCATCGACCGGCTGCACACCACCGCGGAGAGCCACCACCGCACCCTGGTCGTCGAGGTGATGGGCCGGCACGCCGGCTGGATCGCCCTGCACGCCGGCCTGGCCGGTGGCGCCAACGTGATCCTGCTGCCCGAGCGGCAGTTCGACGTCGAGCAGGTGGCCGGCTACGTCGAGAAGCGCTTCCAGCACCAGTACGCCCCGATCGTCGTGGTCGCCGAGGGCGCCCAGCCGCTGGACGGCCAGATGGTGCTGGCCAACCAGGAGCTGGACTCGTTCGGCCACGTCCGCCTCGGCGGCATCGGCCAGTGGCTCGCCGAGCAGCTGGAGGCCAAGACCGGCAAGGAGGCCCGCACCGTGGTGCTGGGCCACATCCAGCGCGGCGGCACCCCGACCGCCTTCGACCGGGTGCTCGCCACCCGCCTGGGCCTGCAGGCCATCGACGCGGTGCACGAGGGCGACTGGGGCAAGATGGTCGCGATGCAGAGCACCGACATCGTCCGGGTGCCCCTCGCGGAGGCCACCCGCGAGCTGAAGACAGTGCCGCTGGAGCGGTACGCCGAGGCCGAGGTCTTCTTCGGCAGCTGACAAGGGCGCGGCGCGGCGCCGTGCGGCGCCGCGCCGCGCCACCCGCCCCGTCGATCTAGGGCATGTTGCTGTTCGAGGAGATCAACTCACCACGATCCGCCCTAGATCGGCGGGGGGCAGGGAGGGTACGTCGAGATGTCGGCCGGGGTGCACACCGTTGCCGTGATTGGGGCGGGGAAGATTGGGGAGCTGATGCTCTCCGGGTTGCTGCGCTCGGGATGGCCGGTGGAGCGGTTGCTGGCCACCGCCCGCCGGCCGGCCCGCGCCGAGGAGTTGACCGCCCGCTACGGCGTACGGGTTGTCGACAACCTGACCGCGGTGGACGAGGCGGCGGTGCTCGCGGTCTCCGTCAAGCCGCAGGACGCCGCCACGTTGCTGGACGAGATCGGTCCCAAGGTGCCGGCCGACAAGCTCGTCATCTCGCTCTGCGCCGGTCTGCCCACCAGCTTCTTCAACCGCCGGCTGCCCGAGGGCACCCCGGTGGTCCGGGTGATGACCAACACCCCGGCGCTGGTCGACGAGGCGATGACGGCGATCTCGGCGGGCGCGCACGCCACCGGGGCGCACCTGGCGCTGGCGGAGGAGATGTTCAAGCCCCTCGGCCAGACGATCCGGGTGCCCGAGTCGCAGCAGGACGCGGTCACCGCGCTCTCCGGCTCCGGTCCGGCCTACTTCTACCTGCTGGTCGAGGCCATGATCGACGCCGGGATCCTGCTCGGGTTGCCCCGGCAGGTGGCGCACGAGCTGATCGTGCAGACCGCGATCGGCTCCGCCGTGATGCTGCGCGACTCCGGCGAGCACCCGGTCAAGCTGCGCGAGGCGGTCACCTCGCCGGCCGGCACCACCATCTCCGCCATCCGTGAGCTGGAGAAGCACGGCGTCCGGGCGGCACTGCTCGCCGCGCTGGAGGCGGCCCGGGACCGCGCCCGCGAAATAGCTGCCCAGGCCGACTGACGCCGCAGGGTCAGGCCGCCCGGGTGCGTACCGCATACTGGCCCGGTGTTCACACTCGCCCAGGCCCGGCACCTGGTGGCCACCCTGCAGCCGCGCGTCAACGAGTTGATCCGGCTCCGGGCCGACCTGGCCGAGCTGCGCGTCGACCTGGCCGACCACGGCGTGAGCGCGCTCGGCGGGCTGGCCGAGGTGAAGGGGCTGGAGGCCCGGCTGCACTCCGTCGTCGATGAGCTGCACCAGCACGACATCCAGGTCAAGGGCATCGCCCCGGTGCTGCTCGACTTCCCCGGTGAGCGCGCCGGCCGCGCCGTGCTCTGGTGCTGGCTGGAGGGGGACTCGGACGTTCGCTGGTACCACCGGGCAGAGTGCGGCTTCGCCGGCCGTCGCCCGGTCTGACCCCGCGCCGACGCTTCCGCCACCGCCCGCGACGCCGCAGGATCAGCCGGCGGCGGACTCCGGCAGGGCCGGGTCGGCGGCGTCGCCCACCGCGAACACCACCACGTTGTCCCGGTAGTGCCCGCGCCGCCGGTCGAAGTCGCCGCCGCAGGTGACCAGGCGCAGCTCCGGGCCGGGCGTGGGGCCGTAGACCACTGCGGTGGGAAACCGGTCCTTACGTGTGCGCAGCGACCCGGTCACCCGGAACGACAGGCGCTGCCCGCCGCGCCGCACCTCCACCCGGTCGCCGGGACGCAGGTCACCGAGCCGGGCGAAGACCGCCGGGCCGCGCCGCGAGTCCAGGTGCCCGGCCAGCACGGCCGGACCGGTGTCGCCGGGGGCCGGGCCGCCGCCGTACCAGCCGACCGTGTCGAAGTCGGCCGGCGGGATCAGCGTGCCGGCGCGGTCCAGACCCAGGACGGTCAGCGCGGAGTCGACGCCGATCCGCGGTACGCGTACCCGGGTGGGTGGACCCTGCGGCGCGGGCGCGGCGGCGGCGGACGGGCAGTCGTCGGTGCAGCCCGGCTGCCAGCTCGCCGCTGGCGGCGGCGCCGGGCCGGTGGTGGCCAGCCCGACCCCGGTGCCGGCGGCCAGGCAGACCGCAGCGCCGGCCGCGACCAGCGCGGCCAGCGGCACCCGACGGTCGCGGTGCCGTCGGATCGCGGGGCCGATGTTCACCAGGTGGTGCGGCGCCGCCGCCACAGCAGCAGGCTCACCGCGACGGCCGCCGCGGCCAACCCGCCGGCCACCAGGGGGTACCCGCCGCGCCCGGTCCCGGCGATGCCGCCGGCGCCGGTGTCCACCCCACCGGCGGGTACCACGGTGCCGCCCTCGGCGTCGCGGCGTAGCTCGGCGGTGAGACCGCCCTGCTTCGCGTCGAGCACCAGCAGGGAGTAGACGGCGCCGCCGGTGAGCCGCACCTCGGTGTCGGTGCTCGGCCCGCCGGCCCCGGTCAGCCGCAGCCGCCAGCTACCCGGCTCCACCTGGTGGTAGTCCGTGGTGGTGGCGAACTGCACGCCGTTGGCGATCATCGGGCCGTCGGCGGCGGCCACATCCAGCACCGGGGTCCGCACCGACGCCTGCACGACCCGCACCTTGGCGCGGCCCCCGGTAGGCGCGCTCAGGTCGTCGTTGAGCACCCGCAACCCCAGGTCGGCGTGCCGGCCGACGCCGGCCACCGTGTACGCGCCGCCGCTGGTCACCGCGACCTCGGTGGTGAGGACCGGGGGATCGCTGGCGGGGGCGCCGGCCTCGCGCATCGCCACCGCGTACCGGCCGGGCGCCAGCTCCAGATAGTCGGAGACCACGCCGTAGCCCACCGCTGGGAAGACCCGTGGCTTCGCGGTGTCGGGGGCGGCCAGGTAGACGTCCACGGCCGGGGTGTCGGGGGAGAGATGGGCGAGCCGGACGTATCCGACGGGGTCCGCGCCGGCGCTGGCCGGCGTGGAGACGCCGACGGCGGCGAGGGTGGTGCCGAGCAGGAGCGCGCCGGCGCCGGCCAGCAGTCGGCGGGGCCCGATGGTAGGGAGCATGCGCATGTCGCCTCCGAGAGCACGGTCGGTGAGCGGGCGGCAACCCACGGAACAGAGTCCCGTGTACGGGACCACAGCGCAAGTTGTCGACGGCATGTCGCGCGATTTTTGCCAGGTATCGACGGTCACCGCCCGCCGTCGCGGTCGCCTATTCTCGGTCGATGCGGGATCGCCGGGTGACGCTGGTGTGGGCGGCGTTCGTCGTCGTCGCGCTGGTGTCCTGTGTGCTCGTGTCGCGACGCGAGGACCGCCTCTCCGATCTGCACATCTACTACGGCGCGTTGTCCGACCTGCACGCCGGGCGGCCGCTGTACGGGTACGTGGCGGAGAACGGGGGGCCGTTCACCTATCCGCCGTTCGCCGCCCTCGTGCTGGGGCCGATCACCGCCGTCAGCGAGGGCGTGTTGCAGGCGGCCTGGTTGGTGGCGACGTGCGCGGCGGTCGTCGCCATCGCCGGGTCGGTCGGTGTCGCGCTGACCACCCGACGGTCCCGTCGCCCGCTCGTCGTGGCGGTGGCGGCCACGGTCCTGATGCTCTCCGCGCCGGTGCAGAGCAACCTGCGCTTCGGCCAGGTCAGCATCTTCGTCGTGCTGATGGCCCTGCTGGACGGGATGGGCCTGGTTCCACCCCGGGTGCGTGGCGTGCTGGTCGGGGTGGCCGCGGCGATCAAGCTGACCCCGCTGCTGTTCGTGGTCTACTTCCTCGCCACGGGCCGCTACCGCGACGCCGGCCGCGCGGCGGCGACGTTCGTGGCCTGCGCCGGGCTCGCCGCGATCGTGCTGCCCGCCGAGAGCTGGACCTACTGGACCGAGGCCGTGCGGCAGACGTCGCGGATCGGCAACCTGGCCTCGCTGGGCAACCAGTCCGTGCACGGGATGCTGCTGCGTATCGGCGTCGACGAGGCCGTCCTGCCCCTGCTCTGGGCCGGCCTGGTGGCGCTCATCTGCGCGGCGGCGCTGCTGCGTGCCAGGCAGTTGACCGCGCAGGGCCGCCCCGGGCACGCCGCGGTGCTCGTCGGCTGCGCCACCGTGGCCGCGTCCCCGGTTTCCTGGACCCACCATCAGGTGTGGCCGGTGCTCGCCGCGATGCTGCTGATCGGCGCGTCCGGTGTCACCCAACGCGTCGCCGGCGCGGCGCTGCTCGCCGCAATGGTCGTCTCGCTGGGTGCGGTCCTCAGTCCGGTGTCGATGCGGCCGGGCGTGCAGTTCCTGTTCGAGAACGCCCGCGCCGTCGGGGTGTGCCTGCTGTGCCTGGCCGGCTTCGGCGGCGTCGCGGTCGCCGCCGTCCGGACGAACCGGCGACCGGCCGTCGGGCGGGCCTGGTGGCGGGTGGGCATCACGGCCACGGTGGCGGTGGCGTTCTTCGCCGTGCAACCGCTGCCCGCCGGCGCGGACCCCACCTTCAAGGCGTACACCCTCGACGACGTGGTCAACCCGCGATACTTCTTCGTCTGCCGTGGCCCGGTCGAGTGCGCCGCCTACGGCACCGACGCGCCGGTCACCTTCGGCACCCGGGCCGAGAAGACCAAGGTGCGGGTCAACGGCGTGGTCTCCGGGCAGGTGGCCCGATTGGAGTACTACTCCGCGCCGGGCGGGGCGCCCCGGACCATCCCCCTGCTCGCCGCCTACCCGGGGACGCGGACGTTCTCGTTCCGGTCGGCGAACATGGCGCAGGGCCGGCTCGTCGCGTACGCCTCGGACGGCCAGCCGATCGCCACCTACGACGAGGAACTCGCCGCCGCCCTGCGGACGACCACCCGCTAGGCGAGGCCGCGGGGCCCCGCCCAGCGGTGACGGTCAGCGGGTTGCGGCGGCCAGGGCGGTGCGGAGCTTGTCGGCGTCGCTCTGGGTCGGGTGCTCCCAGTCCGTCGGGTCGGCGGAGTAGATGGTCCCGTAGGCCGGGGTGTCCGGCTGGTAGCGCCATCCCTCGGCCAACGGCCCGACGTCCACCGCGTCGTAGCCGATGCGGTCCAGGAATGCCGTCACCTCGGCTTTCGCGGCGGCGTCGTCGCCGGCGATCGCGAGGGCGCTGCGGTCGACGGCGCCGGACGGCCGGGCCAGCGAGTCCAGGTGCTTGAAGAAGATGTTGTTGAAGACCTTGACCACGCGGGCGTCCGGCAGGTGCCGCTGGAGCAGTTCGCTGCTGGTGACCTCTCCGGAGTCCAGCTCCGGAAAGTTGCCGTCGCGCTGGGGGTAGTAGTTGTTGGTGTCGATGACGACCTTGCCGGCCAGCGGCTCGACCGGCACCGCCCGGTAGGCCTTGAGCGGAACGCTGACCACCACGAGGTCGCCGACCCGCGCCGCGTCCTGCGCCGTGCCGGCGCTGGCGTGCTCGCCCAACTCGTCGACCAGGTCGGTGAGCGTCTCCGGCCCCCGAGAGTTGCTCAGCACCACGTCGTAGCCGGCGGCCACCGCCAGTCGGGCCACTGTGCCGCCGATGTTGCCGCTGCCGATCAGTCCCACAGTTGTCATGTCGGTTCCCAACTCCGTCCACCCGCGACACATTCCGACCGTCGTGATGGGTTGTTCCGGTTGTCGAGGCGTCCACGGGTGCGCAGAATGCCGTCCGTGCAGTGTCTGACCGAGGATCTCGCGACCTTCGCCGCCGAAGCCGACGCCTGGTTGCGTCGCGAGCCCGTCCTGCACAACGTACTGCTCACGCTCGTCGCGGACCGGCTCTCCGGTGACCTGCCACTCTCCGGGGGCGAGCGGTTCGTCCGGGTGGTCGACGGCGGCGCGACGGTGGGTGCGTCGGTGCACACGCCGCCGCGCGGGCCGCTGCTCGGCGCGGTGTCGCCGGCGGTCGCGTGGGCGCTCGCCGAGCACTTCGCCCGGGCGGTGCCGCCGCTGGTCGAGGTGCACGGCCCGGTCCCGGCCGTGGCCGAGTTCGCCGAACGGTACGCCGAACGTGCCGGCAGGGTCGCCGTACCCGGCACCGCGCAGCGGATCTTCCGACTGGACGCGGTCCGGCCGCCGGTGGGTGTGGCCGGACGCGCCCGCCCGGCCACCGGCGCGGACCGGGACCTGCTGATCGCCTGGGCCGCCGCGTACGCCGCGGAGACGATGCCCGACGGCCCGTCGGTCGACGCGGCCGGGCAGATCGACGCCCGGCTGCCGCACGGCGGCCTGCTCTGGCTCTGGGAGCGGGCCGGCACACCGGTCTCGACGGCCTGGCTGAGCCGGCCGGTCGCCGGCGTGGTCCGTATCAGCGGCGTGTACACGCCCCCGGCGTGGCGGGGACGCGGCTACGCCAGCGGCTGCGTCGCGCACGCCACCCGGCACGCCCTGAACACCGGCGCCGCCGCCTGCACGCTCTACACCGACCTGACCAACCCCACCAGCAACCGGATCTACCAGTCCCTCGGCTACCGCCCCCTGTCGGACGCGGCGCAGTGGCGGTTCGCCGTGCCGTGATGCCGGCCGGGTCAGGCCGTGGCGGCGGGGAGCACCTTCTCGATGGCGGCGCGCAGTTCGTCGGCGCCGGGCTCGACGGTGGGGGCGAACCGGGCGGCGACCGTGCCGTCCGGGGCCACCAGGAACTTCTCGAAGTTCCACCGGACGTCCCCGGTGTGCCCGTCGGCGTCCGGGGTGTCCACCAGCGCGGCGTAGAGCGGGTGCCGGTCGGGGCCGTTGACGTCGACCTTCTCGGTGAGCGGGAAGGTGACCCCGTAGTTGACCTGGCAGAAGTCGCTGATCTCGGCCGCGCTGCCCGGCTCCTGCCCGGCGAACTGGTTGCAGGGCACGCCGAGCACCACCAGGCCGTTGTCGGCGTAGGAGTCCGCGAGGGTCTGGAGGCCGGCGTACTGCGGGGTGAGGCCGCAGCGGGAGGCCACGTTGACGACCAGCAGCGCCCGGTCGCGGTAGCGGGCGAGGTCGGCGGGGCCGCCGTTGAGGGCGTCGATCGGGATGTCGAAGACGGTCATGTCCCGAGGCTACGCGCCGGCCGGCGGGGCTCCGGTGACGGGCGGAGCAGGCGCACTCCACGCACCAGCAGAAATCGAAACATGCACATCTTGACGAAGTGATGACGGCGTGAGTACCGTCTCACCATCTCTTTTGGAAAGTTTCCTAACAGTTCGGGAGACGCCTCATGAAAAGATCGCTCCGCCGGGCCCTCTGGGCCGGTGCCGTGGTCGCCGTGACCGTCGCGGCGGTGCCGATGACGACCGCGTTCGGCGCCGGCACGGTCACCACCACGTTCACCAAGGCACAGGACTGGGGGACCGGTCACGAGACGAAGGTGACCGTCACCAACGGGTCGAGTGCCACGGTCAGCACCTGGCGCATCGAGTTCGACCTGCCGTCGGGCACCACCATCAGCAGCGCCTGGGACGCCGACGTGACAAGCAGCGGCAACCACTACGTCGCGGTCAAGAAGAGCTGGGCCGGTGGGCTCGCCCCGGGCGCCTCCTTCAGCTGGGGCTACAACGGCACCGGCGCCTACAGGGCGCCACTGAACTGCACAGTCAACGGCGCGGCCTGCGGCGGCGGCACCCCTCCGCCGACCACTGCCCCGCCGACCACCACCCCGCCCACCACGGCGCCCCCCACCACCCCGCCGCCCACCACCCCGCCGCCGACCACCCCGCCGCCGAACCCGGGTGGCAAGAAGGTCGTCGGCTACTTCGCCGAGTGGGGCGTCTACGGGCGCAACTACCACGTCAAGAACATCCAGACCAGCGGGTCGGCCGCGAAGCTGACCCACATCCTGTACGCCTTCGGCAACACCACCGGCGGCCGCTGCGCCATCGGGGACAGCTACGCCGACTACGAGAAGGCGTACACCGCGGCGGACAGCGTCGACGGCGTCGCCGACACCTGGGACCAGCCGCTGCGCGGCAGCTTCAACCAGCTGCGCAAGCTCAAGCAGATGAACCCGCACCTCAAGGTGATCTGGTCCTTCGGTGGCTGGACCTGGTCCGGCGGCTTCACCCAGGCCGCGCAGAACCCGGCCGCCTTCGCGGAGAGCTGCTACAACCTGGTCGAGGACCCGCGCTGGGCGGACGTCTTCGACGGCATCGACGTCGACTGGGAGTACCCGAACGCCTGTGGCCTCACCTGCGACACCAGCGGCCCGAACGCGTTCAAGAACGTGATCAGCGCGCTGCGGTCGAGGTTCGGCTCCAACGCCCTGGTCACCGCCGCGATCACGGCGGACGGCAGCAACGGCGGCAAGATCGACGCCGCCGACTACGCCGGCGCCATCGGCAACCTCAACTGGCTGATGCCGATGACGTACGACTACTTCGGCGCGTTCAACGCCCAGGGCCCGACCGCCCCGCACTCCCCGCTCACCTCCTACACCGGCATCCCGCAGCAGGGCTTCAACTCCGACGCGGCGATCCAGAAGCTCAAGAGCAAGGGCATCCCGGCCAACAAGCTGCTGCTCGGCATCGGCTTCTACGGCCGGGGCTGGACCGGCGTCACCCAGGCCGCCCCGGGCGGCAGCGCCACCGGCGCGGCGCCGGGCACGTACGAGGCGGGCATCGAGGACTACAAGGTCCTCAAGAACACCTGCCCGGCCACCGGAACGGTCGCCGGCACCGCGTACGCCAAGTGCGGCAGCAACTGGTGGAGCTACGACACCCCGTCGACCATCAACGGCAAGATGACGTACGCGAAGAACCAGGGCCTCGGTGGCGCGTTCTTCTGGGAGCTCTCCGGTGACACCGGCAACGGCGAGCTCATCGGCGCCATCAAGGGCGGTCTCGGCTGAGCCGAGGGCCGACGCACCACCCACACGGCGGGGAGGGGCACGCACCGCCCCTCCCCGCCCGTGACGTACCGGCCCGGTCGACGCCCAGCGTCGGCCGGGCCGCCGGCGTTGGGCCCGGTCCGCCCGATGTGGCAGACTCGCGGCTCGGCAGTCTCGATGTCCCCGTCGACGGAGGTGGTCATGCGCCCTACCCACCGCAGGCTGGCGGCCACCGCCGCCGGGCTGGTGCTGCTGCCGGTCGCCCTGGTCGGCTGCGGGCTCACCGGCGGCGACGACGAGCCGGCCGCCAAGCCCGAGCGGGTCCCCGCCGAGGAGGCCGCCAGCCGGTCCCGCGAGCGCGTGCAGGCGTACCTCGACGCGATGACCGCCAAGGACGTGGCCGCCGGCCGAAGCCAGCTCTGCGCGCTGCTGCACGAGGGCTTCGACCTGGGCGCGACCGGCCCCAACGGCGACTTCGCGGATCACTTCGAGGTGCCCACGGCGGCGATCACCGACGTCCGGTCCGGCCCGCGCGGCCAGGAGGTCAGCGTCTCGGTGTCGGTCACCGCCGGCAAGCGCAAGACCACCCGGCCGCTGGTGTTCACCGTCACCCGCGACGGCGGTGACTGGTGCATCGCCGGGGAAGCGCCGGGTGGCGCCGCGCCCGCCGGCCGGACGCCGGCCGGCGTCGTACCCTCGCCCGCTTCCTGACCTGCGCCCACCGGGACTGGTCTCCCATCTGCCGGAACCGTCCCCCTCGCCGCCCGGGCACCCCGGCGGTCGCCGTACGCTTTCTGTCATGCGCCATGAGTGGCATCAGCTGAGCCATCCCGCGGTGGGCAGCCCGGGCCTGCAGACCAGCCGACCGACAGTCGACTCCGCCGAGGACGCCGCTCTCGGCCTCGACCGCTGGCGGGACCTGCCCCGCGAGCAGACCCCGCCGTGGTCCGACCCGGCCACCGTCGCCCAGGTCTGCAAGGTGCTCGACACCGTGCCGTCGGTCGTCGCGCCCTACGAGGTGGACCAGCTCCGGCAGAAGCTCGCCCTGGTCTGCGAGGGCAAGGCCTTCCTGCTCCAGGGCGGTGACTGCGCCGAGACCTTCGCCGACAACACCGAGAGCCACCTGCTGGCCAACGCCCGCACCCTGCTCCAGATGGCGATCGTGCTCACCTACGGCGCGTCGCTGCCGGTGGTCAAGGTCGCCCGGGTCGCCGGCCAGTACACCAAGCCCCGCTCGCTGCCCACCGACGCGCGCGGTCTGCCCGCGTACCGCGGCGACATGATCAACTCGCTGGAGGCCGACCCGGCCGCCCGGGTCGCCGACCCGCAGCGCATGATCCGGGCGTACGCCAACTCGGCGGCGGCGATGAACATGCTCCGGGCGTACCTCGCCGGCGGACTCGCCGACCTGCACGCCGTGCACGACTGGAACAAGGGCTTCGTGAAGAACTCCCCGGCCGGGGAGCGCTACGAGGCGATCGCCCGGGAGATCGACCGGGCGTTGGCCTTCATCCGGGCCTGCGGGATGACCGACGACGAGGCGCTGCGCACCGTCACCCTCTACTGCTCCCACGAGGCCCTCGCCCTGGAGTACGACCGGGCGCTCACCCGGGTCTCCGACCGCCGGGCGTACGGGCTCTCCGGGCACTTCCTCTGGATCGGCGAGCGCACCCGGCAGATCGACGGCGCGCACATCGACTTCATCTCCCGGATCGCCAACCCCATCGGGGTCAAGCTCGGCCCGTCCACCTCGCCGGACGAGGCGATCGAGTTGTGCGAGAAGCTCAACCCGGACAACGTCCCCGGCCGGCTCACCCTGATCAGCCGGATGGGCAACCACCGGGTACGGGACGCCCTGCCGCCGATCGTGGCCAAGGTCACCGCGGCCGGCGCCAAGGTGGTCTGGCAGTGCGACCCGATGCACGGCAACACGCACGAGTCGTCCAACGGCTACAAGACCCGGCACTTCGACCGCATCGTCGACGAGGTGCTCGGCTACTTCGAGGTCCACCGCGGGCTGGACACCCACCCCGGTGGCCTGCACGTCGAACTGACCGGCGAGGACGTCACCGAGTGCCTCGGTGGCGCCCAGGGCATCGAGGACCTCGACCTGCCCGACCGGTACGAAACCGCCTGCGACCCGCGACTGAACACCCAGCAGTCGTTGGAGCTGGCCTTCCTGGTAGCGGAGATGTTGCGTGGCTGACGCATTCGTGGACCTGCGGTCCGACACGGTGACCCGACCGACCCCCGGCATGCGGGAGGCGATGGCCTCCGCCGAGGTCGGTGACGACGTCTACGGCGAGGACCCGACCGTCAACGCGCTGGAGGCCGAGGTCGCCGCGCTGTTCGGGCACGAGGCGGCACTGTTCGCGCCGAGCGGGTCGATGGCCAACCAGATCGCCCTGCAACTGCTGGTGTCGCCCGGCAACGAGCTGCTCTGCGACGCCGACGCGCACGTGGTCACGTACGAGATCGGCGCCGCGGCCGCGTACGGCGGAATCAGCTCCCGGACCTGGCCGGCGGTCGGCGCGGACATCGACCCGGAGGCG
The DNA here is from genome assembly GCF_900091455.1 of Micromonospora coriariae. NCBI lineage: Bacteria > Bacillati > Actinomycetota > Actinomycetes > Micromonosporales > Micromonosporaceae > Micromonospora > Micromonospora coriariae. The sequence goes on from NZ_LT607412.1 coordinate 4,465,688, forward strand.
GTCGCCGGGATGATCCGGCCGGACGGCTACTTCGCCGTCCCCACCCGCGCGATCGCCGTCGAGCAGACCCACAACCGGGGCGGCGGGGGAGTGATCCCGCTGGCCACCCTGCGGGAGTTGCGGCGGGTCGCCGACGAGGCGGAGGTGGCCTTGCACTGCGACGGTGCCCGGATCTGGCACGCGCACGTCGCCGACGGTGTGCCGCTGGTCGAGTACGGCCAGCTCTTCGACACGCTGTCGGTCTGCCTCTCCAAGGGCCTCGGCGCACCGGTCGGCTCGTTGGTGGTGGGCAGCGCGGAGAAGATCGAACGGGCCCGGTTGATCCGCAAGCGGATGGGTGGCGGCATGCGCCAGGCCGGCATCCTCGCCGCCGCCGGCCGGTACGCGCTGGCGCACCACGTCGACCGGCTGGCCGAGGACCACGCCAGGGCGGCCCGGCTCGCCGAGGCGGTCGCGCCGTTCGGCGTGCTCGCCACCGCGGTCCGCACCAACCTGGTCCCGTTGGACCTGACCAAGCACGCGCTGGACGCGCGCGCACTGGCCGCCGCCGCTCGGGCCGAGGGTGTGCTGATCTCGGTGCTCGGCCCGCGTACCGCCCGCCTGGTCACCCACCTGGACCTCGACGACGCCGGCGTCACCCACGCCGCCACCGTCCTGACCCGCCTCCTGGCCGCCTGACCCCCCACCCCCGCGGCCCCCGCCGCCCCCCGCCCCCCGCCGCCTCCTGCCGCGTCGCCGCCCCCTGCCGCGTCGATCTAGGGAAAATCGTCGCTAGTTGATCTCTAGCCGTGACGATTTGCCCTAGATCGACGCGGCGCGCGCGGCAGGGCGCGGCGCGGCGCGGCGGGGCGGGGGCGCGACGCGGCCGGGCGGCGGCGCGGAGGGGCGGGGGCGCGACGCGGCCGGGCGGCGGCGCGGAGGGGCGGGAGTGGGGGTTAGGGGCGGAGGCGGCTGAGGGTGGCGATGTCGGCGACGTGGCCGACCTGCTTCTCGCTGGGCGTCTCCACGACGATCGGGACGCCGGCGGTGGCCGGGTGGGCCATCAGCTCGGCGAAGGCGGGCTCACCGATGGTGCCCTTGCCGATGTTCTCGTGCCGGTCCCGGGTGGAGCCGCACAGATCCTTCGAGTCGTTGGCGTGCACCAGCCGCAGCCGGTCCGCACCCACGGTGGCCACCAGCGTGTCCAGGGTCGCCGTCATGCCGCCCTCGGCCGCCAGGTCGTGCCCGGCCGCCCAGGCGTGGCAGGTGTCGAAGCAGACCCCGAGCATGGGGTGCCGGTCCACCGCGTCCAGGTAGGGCCCGAGCTGCTCCACCCGGGAGGCGAGCGACCGCCCGCCGCCCGCGCTCGGCTCGACCAGCAGCATCGGCCCGCCGGCCTCGGCGGCCCAGTCGAGCAGCGGCAGAAGCTCCCGGTGGACCTGGCGCATCGCCTCCTCGGCGTACCCCTCGTCCACCGAACTGCCCGCGTGGAACACCACCGCCCGGGCGCCGATCGCCATGCCCCGGCGTAGCGCGTGCGCCAGCGTCTGGGCCGACCGCTCGACCGTGGCCGGGGTGGGCGAGCCCAGGTTGACCAGCAGCGAGGCATGGATGAAGGCCGGCACGCCCCGCTCGGCGCAACCGTCGCGGAACAGCGCGTCCTGCGCCGGGTCACCCGGGGGCAGCGCCCAGCCTCGCGAGTTGGAGACGTAGACCTGCACCACCTCGGCCCCGGTCGCGTCGACGTACGGCAGGGCAGCCCTGGCCAGCCCGCCGGAGGTGGGGGTGTGCGCGCCGACCGGTCGGGAGCGGGTCACCGGCATCTCAGAAACACCCGATGGTGATCTGGGTGCCCGGTGGCACCGGCGAGTTCTCGCCCGGGTTCTGGTAACGGACCACGGCGTTCGGGTTGAGCTGGACGGCCACCGGGAAGCCCTGGCTCTCCAGCGTCTGCTTGGCCTGCTGGCAGGGCAGGTCGACCACCCGGGGTACGACCACCAGCGGCGGGCCCTTGCTGACCTCCAGCTTGACCTGGGTGCCCTTCTCCACGCCGGTGCCGTCGGCCGGACTCTGACCCAGGATCTCGTCCTTGGGCTTGTCGGAGTCCTTGTAGGTCTCCACCAGCACCAGGTTGAGCCGGGCAAGGGTCGTCCGGGCCTCGGTCAGGCTCTTGCCGACCAGGTTCGGCACCGACACCGGCGCCCGGCCCCGGCTCAGGATGAGGGTGATCTTCGCGCCCGGTTTGACCTCGGTGCCCACCTTGGGGGAACTGTCCACCACGACTCCGGCCGGCAGGTTGTCGTCGTAGCGGGGGGTGCCCTTGGCCACCACCAGGTTCGCGTTGACCAGGTCCGCCTCGGCCAGCTCGAACTCCTTGCCGATCACGTCCGGCACCGGGAAGCGCTCCGGGCCCAGCGAGAGGGTCAGGGTGATCGTGCCGCCCTTGACGATCTTGGTGGCCGAAGCCGGGCTCTGCCCCAGCACGCTGTCCTTCGGCGCCTTCTCGTCGTAGCGCGGCTCGCCGTAGGCCAGGGTGAGCCCGGCGCGTTCGGCCCGCGCCTGCGCATCGGCCTTGCTCAGGCTGACCAGCTGCGGGGCTGCCGTGTAGCGGCCGACGCCGAACCACCAGCCGCCGAGCCCGGCCACCAGGACCAGCATCACCACCACGGCCCCGACGGCCAGCCGGCCCCGCGGGTGGGCCAGTACCGTGCCGCGCAGCGCGGCGAGTCGGGACCCCAGGCTGTCCGCCGGTGTCGGGGCGGCCCGCCGTCGGCCCGGCCCCTGCCCACCGCCCTCGGGCAGCCGGGCCCAGGCCGGGCGCTCGGCCGGGCGGACGGTGGCGACCATCATGGTCGGCTGTGCCACCGGCGGCTCGTCGGTCACCCGGCGCAGCACGGCGGTACGGCTGTTGACGTCGCCCAGGTCGTCCCGGGCCGTCTGCACCTCGGCCAGCAGCGCTCCGGCGTCGGCGGGCCGGGCCCCGGGGTCACGCCGGGTGGCCCGCTGAACCAGATCGTCGAGGATCGGCGGTAGGCCCGGCACCAGCGTCGACGGTGCCGGCACGTCGCGGTCGACATGCTGCCAGGCCACGTCCACCGGGCGGTCACCGTCGTAGGGCACCCGACCGGTGAGCATCTCGAACAGCACGATGCCCGCCGAGTAGACGTCGGTGCGCGGATCGGCCCTGCCCTCGGTGACCAGCTCCGGGGCGACGTACGCCACGGTGGCCATCAGCTGGTTGCCCTGCTCCTCGTCGGCGCTCGCCTCGACCGCCCGGGCCAACCCGAAGTCGGCCACCTTGACCACGCTGTCCACCAGGTTGGCGACACCACCGGTGGGCGCCTCGGCGACCAGCACGTTCTCCGGCTTGACGTCCCGGTGCACCAGGCCGGCGCGGTGCGCGGCGGCGATCGCGGCGAGCATCTGCTCGGCGATGGCCAGCGCCTCGTCCGGGTTGAGCCGGCGCCGCTCGGCCAGCACGTCGCGCAGCGTGCGGCCGCGGACGTACTCCATCACCAGGTACGGCAGCCCGCCGTGGGTGCCCTGGTCGTAGACCGCCACCACGTTCGGGTGGGTCAGCCGGGCGATGGTCTTCGCCTCGTCGGTGAACCGGGCCACGAAGTTGGCGATCCGGGCCCGGGCCTCGGACGCCTGCGTCGGATGAATGATCTTGACAGCGACGGTGCGCTCGAGGCGCTCGTCGGTGGCGGTGTACACGGTCGCCATGCCGCCACGAGCCACGCGACCGCGAATGCGGTAGCGCCCGTCGATCAGCGAGCCCAGCAACGTGTCGGCGACCTGTGTGTCCATCGGCAGGGAGTCTATGTGTCCAGGGGGCAAAGGTTGAACAGGATGCTACAGCCGGCGGCGAACCTGATCCGTCCCGCTGCGCTCGCCGAGCCTGTTCCGACCCCTGATCCGCTGGTCACCGGTCCGTTCATCGGGTGTTCGGACCGGTCGTCCCGGGGTGCCCGGTGGCCCGTGCGGGCAGTGGCGTGGCAGGGTGATCGGGTGACCGAACCCGTACCCGACCAGGCCGTGCCCGGCCCCGAGCTCGCCGGCCCCGCAGACCCGGCCGGCTGGCTCACCCTGCCCGACGTCGCCGAGCGCCTCGACGTGTCGATCAGCAAGGTGCACCAGATGATCCGCGACCGGGAGCTGCTGGCGGTCCGCCGCGACGGCATCCGCCGGGTGCCGGCGGACCTGGTGGCCAACCAGACCGTGCTCAAGCACCTGCCTGGCGTGCTCAACCTGCTCTCCGACAACGGCTACGACGACGAGGCCGCGCTGCGCTGGCTCTACGAGCCGGACGACGCCCTCCCCGGCGCCACCCCGGCCGCCGCCCTCTCCGGCGACCAGGCCCGCGAAGTCAAACGCCGAGCCCAAGCCCTCGGCTTCTAACCCTCCGGCCCTCCCCGCGCCTCCCCGCGCTTCCCCGCGCTTCCCCGCGCGTTGATCATGAAGTTGGCGACGTCCGAAACGGCGTGTCGCGTCGCTAACTTCATGGTCAACGCGCGGGATGGGGTCCGGCCCGGGGGACGGGGAGGGGGCCGGGGGTCAGTCGGCGCGGCGGGTGGCGGCTATCGCCAGGTCGACCAGGGCCTGGCGGGCCTCGGTGTCGAGGTCGACGGCGGCCAGCGCCGCCAGTGCCGCGTCGGTGAGCGTGACGATCCGCTGCTCGGTACGGGCCAGCGCCCCGCTCGCGGTGATCAGCTCGCGCAGCTGGGTCACCCCCCGCTCGTCGAGCTGCGGATCGCCGAGCCGGCTGAGCAGAAGCTCCCGGCCGGCGTCGTCGGTGGCCTCCACGGCCGCCGCCACCAGGTAGGTGCGCTTGCCCTCACGCAGGTCGTCCCCGGCCGGCTTGCCGGTCTGCGCCGGGTCGCCGAAGACCCCCAGCACGTCGTCGCGCAGCTGGAACGCCTCGCCCAGCGGCAGCCCGTACGCCGAGTAGGCCGTCCGCACGTCCGCCGACGCGTCGGCCAGCGCGGCGCCGAGCAGCAGCGGACGCTCGACCGTGTACTTCGCCGACTTGTACCGGGCGACCTTGCTGGCCCGTTCCACCGAGGTGTCCCCGGTGACCTGGGTCAGCACGTCGAGGTACTGCCCGACGGTGACCTCGGTGCGCATCTCGTCGAAGACCGGCCGGGCCCGGGCCACCGCCCGCAGGTCCAGTCCCGCGGAGTGCAGCAACTCGTCGGACCAGACCAGGCAGAGATCGCCGAGCAGGATCGCCGCCGCGTCGCCGAACCCGTCCGGGTCGCCGCCCCAGCCGGCCGCCCGGTGCCGGGCGGCGAACCGCCGGTGCACCGCCGGCTCGCCGCGCCGGGTGTCGGAGCGATCCATCAGGTCGTCGTGGATCAGGGCGCTGGCCTGCACGAACTCCAGCGCGGCCAGGGCGGTGAGCACCTGGTCGGCGTCCACTCCGCCGGCGCCGCGGAACCCCCAGTACGCGAAGGCCGGCCGCAGCCGCTTGCCGCCGCCGAGCACGAATGCCTCGATCGCCTCCGCCACCGGGGCCAGGGCGTCGTCAACGCCGGTCAACCGGGCCCGCTGGCCGGCCAGGAACTCGGTGAGGGCCTTGTCGACCCGCTGCCGCAGGCCGGCACGGTCGACGGGAGACACGGAAGCAGCGTGGGTCACGCCACGACGCTAGCCGGTCGCCGCGTACCGCGCTCCACCGCCACTCGTCGTGCCGCCGGCCCGCTCGCCGGTGCGGCCCCGGCCCGGCCGTCCGCCCGGCCGCGCGCCGGCCCCCGCCCGGCCCGGCCCGGTGGCCCGCGCCGGGCCGGCTCGCCGGGTGACCGCGGCGGCCTCGGCGAGCGTCACCAGCGGCACGTCCAGCACCACGGCGAGCCACCCGAGCCAGAACCCTCCCGGTACGCGTCGTTGCCGTTCCCACCGGGACACCTCGTGCCGGCTCAACGTCGGCACCCCCGCTGCGGCACACAACTCGGCGGCGGTGCGCTGCTGGCTCCAGCCCCGGGCCAGCCGGCACCGGGCGAGCAACGGGCCGAGCTGTGCTGGGCGCGGCGGTGGGGGCGGGGTCATCGGTCCTCCCGGCGGGCGTCGGTGCGGCGACGGGCGCCCGCCCGACCGGACGGGACCGGCGTCACCGCTCGGTTGCTGACCCCCGCGCGGGCCCCCGGGCCGCCCCCGCCGACCCTCCCGCGCCACCCATTACTACCCCGTGGGTACGACGGCCCTCCGCCCACCTGGCCACGGCGCGCGGGACGGCACCGGCCAACGTGCGCGCCCCCGCATCCGTCGATCCGTGGGACGCGATGGGAAGCGCCTGGGTGGTGCGGACGCTGCCCGCTAGAGTCGGGTCGTGGCGCTCGGTCTTCCCTCGGTACTCCCCAATCCGCAGCCGGCGATCGGGGAGCTCATCCGTGACCGTCAGCCGACCTTCTCGTTCGAGTTCTTCCCACCCAAGACCGAGGCGGGGGAGCGACTGCTCTGGCAGGCGATCCGCGAGCTGGAGTCGCTGCGCCCGTCGTTCGTGTCGATCACCTACGGCGCGGGCGGCTCGACCCGGGACACCACCGTGTCGGTCACCGAGCGGATCGCCACCGACACCACCCTGCTGCCGATGGCCCACCTGACCGCGGTCAACCACTCCGTCGCCGAGCTGCGGCACGTGATCGGTCGGCTCGCCGGGGTGGGGGTGCGCAACGTGCTGGCGGTGCGCGGCGACCCGCCGGGCAACCCGGGCGGCGAGTGGGTCCGCCACCCCGAGGGCGTGGACTACGCCGAGGACCTGGTACGCCTCGTGCGGGACGCCGGTGACTTCAGCGTGGGCGTGGCAGCCTTTCCGTACAAGCACCCCCGCTCACCCGACGTGGCCAGCGACACCACGCACTTCGTCCGCAAGTGCCGGGCCGGCGCCGAGTTCGCGATCACGCAGATGTTCTTCGAGGCCGACGACTACCTGCGGCTGCGTGACCGGGTGGCGGCCGCCGGCTGCGACACCCCGATCCTCGCCGGGGTGATGCCGGTGACCCAGATCGGCACCATCGAGCGGTCCGTGCAGCTGTCCGGGGCGCCCTTCCCGCCGGCGCTGGCGGCGCGCTTCGAGCGGGTCGCCGACGATCCGGAGGCGGTCCGCCGGCTCGGCATCGAGCAGGCCAGCGAGATGTCCCGCCGGCTGCTGGACGAGGGCGTGCCGGGGATCCACTTCATCACCCTCAACCGGTCCACCGCGACCCGTGAGGTCTGGCAGAACCTCAAGGCCGGCGCGCGGAGGTGACCGCGGGGCCCGCGACACCTGATGCCCGGCGCGACGGTTGATCCGTGGTGGGCACACAGCTGAACTGGGACCAGTACGCCACGGCGTGGGCACGGTTGCACGGCGGGTTCGACCCCCGCACGGCCGCGCCGGTGGTACGCGCCTGGCTGCGGTTCGCGTACCACGTCGGGTACGTGCTGGGCCGGCTGCGGGTCAGCCCCACGGCGGTCACCGTGGCCGGGGTGCTGCTCTGCTTCTGCGTACCGCTGCTGGTGACCCGGCCGGCGGACGGACCGTTTCTCGGCGCGCTGTTCGTGCTGCTCGCCTCCGTGGCGGACAGCGTGGACGGGGCGGTGGCGGTGGCCACCGGCCGCACCACCCGGCTCGGCTACGTCTACGACTCGGTCGCCGACCGGCTCGGTGAGGTGGCCTGGCTGCTGGCGTTCTGGCTGGTCGGCGCGCCGGGCGCGCTGGTCGTCGCGGGCGGCGCGCTGTCCTGGCTGCACGAGTACACCCGGGCCCGAGCGGTCTCCGCCGGCATGCGCGAGATCGGCGCGGTGACAGTGGGCGAACGCCCCACCCGGGTCTCGGTGGCGCTGGTCGGGCTGCTGGTCGCCGGGCTGGCCGGGCTGATCGAGCCGGACCTGGCCGCCGGCACGATCACCATGGCGGCCGCCGTGTGGGTGCTGCTGGCCGGCTTCGGTCTGGGGCAGTTGCTCTCCACCGTCCGCCGCGCGCTGCTCGACGTCGGCTGACCCCCGCACCTACCAGGCCGGGCCGATCTCGTCGGCGACGATCTGCGCGGAGAGCGTCACCATCGGCAGGCCACCGCCGGGGTGGCTGGAGCCGCCCACCAGCCACAACCCGTGCACGGGACCCCGATTGGCCGGGCGGAGCAGCCCTCCGGCGGTGCCGTAGATCGAGCCACCCGGCGCGCCGGTCGCCGCGTCCAGGTCGGCCGGGGTACGGACCTCCCGGAACAGCAGCCGGTCGCGTACGTCCACGCCACGCTCGGCCAGCACCGCCAGGATCCGGTCGGCGTACGCGTCGGCCAGCCCCGGGCGTCGCCAGTCGACCGCGCCCGCGGCGGTGCCCTGCCGGGCGGCGTTGACCAGCACGAACCACGCCTCGTGCCCGGCCGGGCGGACCATCGGGTCGTCGGCCACGGTGACGAACACCGTCGGGTCGGCTGCCGGCCGGGCCGGTACGCCGCGCCCCGGATCGCCGAAGACCGCGTCGAACTCCGCGTCGTAGTCGCGCGGAAAGAAGACGTTGTGGTGGGCCAGTCCGGTGCTGCCGGAGACGCCGAGCAGCAGCACGAAGCCGGCCAGGCTACGGTCGGCCAGCCCGGCCAGCCGGCGCGCGTGCGGTAGCAGGTCGCGGTAGACGGTGAGCGCGTCCACGTTGGCCACCACCACGTCGGCGGGCACCGGCGCGGTGACGCCGGCGAGGCGTACCCCGTGCACCCGGCCGCCGGCGGCGTCGATCCGGGTCACCGTGGCGCCGGTCCGCACGGCCACGCCGAGGTCCAGGCAGCGCGTCAGCAGCGCGTCGGCGAGCGTGCCCAACCCGCCGCGCAGGTACCAGCCGCCGAAGGTCAGCTCGGCGTAGGGGACCGCCACCAGGGCCGCCGGCGCCCGGCGGGGGTCGGCGCCGGTGTAGGTGGCGTACCGGTCCAGCAGCATCCGCAGCCGAGGGTCGGACAGGTGCCGGCGGCCCAGCCCGCGCAGGGTGCGGCCCGGGGCGATGGCGGCCAGGTCGCCGACCCGCCAGGCCAGTGACGCGAGGTCGCGGGGGGAGTCGACGGTACGGCGCAGGATGTCCCGCGAGGAGGCGTTCCACACCCGCGCCGCCCGGCGCCACAGCCGGTGCCAGTCGGCCGCCGCCCGGTCACCGAAGGCGGCCCCGATCCGGGCGGCGAACTCCACCGGGTCGGCGCAGGAGTCCAGCGTCGGGCCGCCGGCGGGGAAGACGTGCCGGACGATCGGGTCCAGCGGGGCCAGGTCCAGGTACTCGTCGAGCTTCGCCCCGGTCGCCTCGAACAGGTCGTGGAAGACCTCGGGCAGGGTGAGCAGGCTCGGCCCGGTGTCGAAGTGGAACGACCCGGCCGGGGTGTCGTGCACGTACCGGCCGAGCTTGCCACCGACCGTGTCGGCCCGCTCGAGGACGGTCACCTGGTGCCCGGTGGCGGCCAGCCGGGCGGCGGTGGCCAGGCCACCCACCCCGGCGCCGACGACCACGATCCGCGCCATGCCGCGCCCTCCTAGCTGACCGGGCGGCCCCGCCAGGTCAGGCGGCGCTGCTTTCGCAGATGGTACGACCGCGAGGTCAGCCAACCGAGGACCACGACCGACACGGGGTGTGCGAGCGCGTCGGGCCACCACCGGCCGCCGGTAGCCCGGGCGGTGAGCACCCGCCCGGCCACCCCGAGCAGGTAGCCGGCCAGGCCCGCGGCGGCCACCCCCGGCGCGCCGGCCACCAGGGCCGCCACAGTGACCAGCGGCGGGGCGGTGTAGAGCAGCAGCAGCAACGCCACCACGGCGGCCCCCGCGCCCGGGTGCCCGAACGACGCCCAGAGCGACTTCGAGTACCCGTCGCGCAGCTGCCGCCAGTCGTCGTACATCCGACACGTGGCCAGCCGGGAGCCGTCGGCCAGGGCGATCCGCCCACCGGCCCGCTTGACCGCCCGGGCGAGCTCGACGTCCTCCAGGATCTTGTCGGCGACCGCGGCGTGCCCGCCGGCGGCGGTGTAGCCGGCCCGGTCCAGCACCAGGAACTGCCCGCCCGCCGCGGCCAGCGACGGCCGCGGCGAACGCTCCATCGCGCGCAGCGGCAGGAAGGTCAGCCAGAGCCACTGCAACAGCGGCTGCACCAGCCGGTCGGCCGCCGTCGTCACCACGATCCGGGGGTACGGCGACAGCAGCGTCGCGCGGGCGGCACGCAGCTCGGTGACGGCCGCCGCCACGGCGTGCGGGGCGAGCACCACGTCGGCGTCGACGAAGACCAGAGCGGTGGCCGCCGGGTCGGCCCGGGTGGCCAGCTGCCAGCAGGCGTGCGGTTTGCCCAGCCAGCCCGGCGGCGGGGCGACCCCGGTGAGCAGGGTGACCCGGGGATCGTCGCCGGCCACCGCGCGGACCACGTCGGCGGTGCCGTCGGTGGACCCGTCGTCGAGGATCACGACGCGGAGCCCGGGCACACCGCGCTGGGCGAGCAGAGCGCGCAGGCATCCGGCGACCCGGGCGGCCTCGTCCCGCAGCGGCAGCAGCACGGCCACCGGCTCGCCGACCTCGTCCGGTCGGTCGGTGGGCCGGCGCAGCCAGCGCGAGGCGTTGACCCAGGTGTGCCCGGTCAGCGCGGCGACGACGAGCAGCAGGGCGAACAGGACGATCATCGGGTCGCGTCGACACCGGGGCGGTACGGCTGGTGGCCCTCCCGGTGGAAGTCGGGGGCCCGGCGGGCGCGCAGCAGGACCACCGCCAGCGGCACGGCGGTCACCGACATGCCGGCCGCGCCCCAGAGCGCCGAGGCGGGCAGGTCGAGGAAGACCGCGTGGGCCAGGATGCTGGAGAAGTACGTCCACAGGTAGAGCGCGATCATCGGGTGATCCCGGTGGTCGGTCCGTTCGGCGTCCGGGCCGGCCAGCGGGCGCAGCGCGCTCATCAGCAGCACCGCGAAGAGCAGCCAGCCCAGGTAGTTGCTGACCGGGATGCCGGGCAGGCCGGGCAGCGCCGGGGTGGCGTTCCGCCAGACCCAGTACCCCTCGGCCACCATCTGCGGATCGAGGAAGAGGTCCCAGGCGGCCAGCCCCAGCGCGGCCAGCGCGAGGCGGCGCACCCGCCACAGGGCCGGCGACCCGCCGGTCAGGCGGACCGCCGCCAGCCACGCCGGCCAGGCCATCCAGGTCCAGGCCAGGGGGATGATCAGTGGCACCCCGGCCAGTTTGGGGCCGAGCTCCCCGGAGTAGTCGTAGCTGCCGAACGGCACGCCCGTGGCCACCCCGATCGCCTCGATCGCGAACCCTCCGCCGGTGGCCACGGCGACCAGCGCCGCCGCGGCCCGGGGGCCCCGGCTCAGCAGCGCGTGGCCGACCGAGAGAAGCCAGCCGAGCACGACGGTGGCCACGGTGAGCCCGGCCCGGGTGGCGCCGGTGGTCAGCGGGTAGCAGATCTGGGCGAGCACCAGGACGGCGAGCAGCGCCCAGGAGACGCCCCGCCGGGTCATGACGCCGGGCGCTCGAGAGGCAGATCCCGGCCGAGCACGCCGAACGGCCGCTCGTCGCCGGGGAAGTGGAAGTCGCGCAGGACGTCGACGAAGCCGAACCGCCGGTACAGCCGCCAGGCCCGCGAGGTCTGCTCGTCGGCCTCCGGGGTGGACAGCAGCGTGGTGTCGCCCTCGGCCATGGTGAGCAGGGCACGCAGCTGGCCGGCGCCCAGGCCGTGCCCCTGCGCCGGCGGCCGGACGTGCAGCTCGACCACCTCGAAGCAGTGGGTGAGCCAACGCTGCCGGATCGGGGCGTCCAGCGCCCGGTGCACCTGGTCGTGCCACCACTGCCCGGGGCCGCCCAGGTAGCCGTAGCCGAAGCCGGCGAGGCGGCCCTCGCTGGTCAGGCTGGCCACCGCCCGGAACCCGGGCCGGCGGACGTGGGTGGCGATGTAGCCGCGCCGGGCCTCCAGCAGATCGGTGCGGTATCCCATCGCCTCGCCGTAGACGGTCACCACGTCGTCCAGCCGCCGGACGAGATCGTCCGGCGTCCAGCGCACCAACCTCATGCCCGTCCACCCTTCGCCGTTCCCGGGTCGCCGTCGGCGACCCACCCGAGCACCGTCCGGTCGCCGACCACGTCGCGCACCTCGAACCGTGCGAACAGCTCCTCGGCGTACCAGCCCGCGGTGGGGGTTCGCATGATCGCCGCCCGGTGCTCCGGGTGACGGTACGCGAACGCCACCAGGTCCGCCGGGTCACGCCACACGCTCACCGTGCCCTGCCAGCCCAGCGGCGCCTCGCCGACACCGAAGCGGGCCAGCAGCCCCGGCGCGTCGCGCAGGGCGGCGGCGACCGGGGGGACCGCCCGCCAGAAGGTGGCCGCCCGGCGTGCCCGCAGCCGGGCCCGGGTCAGTGCCAGCACCGGGCCGGTGACCCGGCCGCCAGACGGCTCGCCGAACGGACGCTGACCGGACCACTCGCCCCGGCTGCTCAGTGGCCGCAAATCGATCCGGGCGCGGGCGTGGGCGATCCGCGCCCAGGCACTGCCGACCGGCGAGTCGTCGAAGCCGGCCGCCGCGGCGGGCGAGTCCCAGACGGTCAGCGCCGCCCACCGGGTCAGGTCGGCGTCACCCGGCCCGAAGCCGGTGCCCGTCCCGGTGCCCAGCAGCTTGCCGAACCGGACGCCCGGCAGGGCGCGCAGCCGGCCCGGGTCCATGGCCATCCGGGTCAGTGCCCGGGGCAGCGCGCCGCGGGAGGTCCGCCACACGTGCAGGGTGACCAGATCCGGAGCATCGCTGCTGTGCCTGCTGGTTCGCTCGCTCACGCCACCTCGGCCGGGGTGCCGGCGGTGACCCGCAGCAGCTCGGCGTAGGTGGTCGGGAAGACCGCCTGCGGTACGCCGCCCGCGGCCCAGATCTCCGGGTACGCCTCCAGCGCGGTGTCCACCAGGGTGCGCAGCGGTCGGGGGTGCCCGAGCGGGGCGACCCCGCCGATCGGCTGCCCGGTGTGCGTCCGGACGAACTCCGGGGTGGCCCGGCGCAGTCGGGTGACCCCGATCGACGCGGCCAGGCCGGCGGTGTCCACCCGGTGCGCGCCGGAGGTGAGCACGAGCAACGGCGCGTCGTCCGCGTCGAAGATGAGCGAGTTGGCGATCTGGCCGACCTGGACGCCGAGCGCCTCGGCGGCCGCCGCTGCGGTGTGCACCGCGTCGGGCACCAGGCGGACCATGCTGGGCTGGCCGGCGCCGTCGAGCGCGCCGGAGCCGTCCAGCGCGTCCTGCACCGCCCGTACGTTCGGGTGTGGCTGCATGTCGCCATTCTTCCCGGTCCGCCGGCGGCCGGGTCAGCCGGCCACGCCGTGTCCCACCCCGTTGCGGCGCCCCGCCGCCCGCGGTCAGGGCCGGGCGCGGTCGGTGAGCAGCAGTTGCACCCCGTCGAGGATCCGGGACAGCCCGAAGTCGAGCGCCTGGTCGCGGCCGTCGTGGGCGGCGGCCGACGCCACCGCCGCGAGCAGTGCCGGAAAGCGCTGCTCGTGACCCCTCAGCAGGGCAGACAGCGCGGGTTCCATGGCCTGTTCCGGCGTCTCGGTGGGGATGGCCGCCACCTGCTGGGCGAGGTTGCGGACGTGCCCGACCAGGAGCACCACGACATCGAGCTTCTCCCCGCCGTGCAGGCGGGTGCCGTTCAGGGCGTTGATGGCCCGTTCCATCCAGCCCAGCTCGTTGGGGCCCAGCACCCGTACGCCGACGGTGGCGGTCACCGCCCACGGGTGGCGGCGGAACCGGTCGTACATCTGCCGTGCCCAGGCGTCCAGCTGGTCGCGCCAGGGCGCGTCGGCGGGCAGTACGGGTGGTTCCCCGATTCCGGTCTCGATCATGAGGGCGACGAGTTCGGTCTTGCCCGGCACGTACCGGTAGAGCGCCATCTTGGTCACGTCGAGCGATTCCGCGACCCGTTGCATGGTGACCGCGCCGAGCCCGTCGGTGTCGGCGATCGCGATGCCGGCCCGGGCGATGGCGGTCAGGGTGAGCGTGGGTCGGGGGCCGCGCCGTGGTGCGCTCGGCGGCTGCCAGAGCAGCTCGACGAGGCGTCGGCGCTGCGTCGCGTCGGTGGCGTCCGCCGGTTCCATCGGCCTCCCGTCGAGCTGTCTTGTTCAGGTCCATGAACTGTGTCTAGAGTAATCTGTATCCGTCGGACACAGTTTTGGAGGCGTCCCATGTCGCACCCCCTTCCCCTTCGCGGTCTGCGCGTCCTCGTCTCCGGCGCCGGCGTCGCCGGGCCGTCGCTGGCCTGGTGGCTGACCCGTTACGGCGCGGACGTCACAGTCGTCGAGCTGGCCCCCGCGCTGCGCGCCAGTGGCTTCGCGGTCGATTTCCGCGGCCCCACGCACCTGCGGGTGCTGGCCGCGATGGGTGTGCTCGACGAGCTGCGCGCCGTGCAGACCCACGGCGGAGCGATGAGCTGCGTGGATGAGCGGGACCGGGAGATCTTCCGGCTGCCCGCCGAGTTCGCTGGGGGTGAGCTGGAGGTCTACCGCCGGGACCTGTCCCGGATCCTGCACCGGCGCAGCGCCGACCGGGCCGAGTACCTGTTCGGCGACCAGGTCACCGCCCTCACCGAGGCCGCCGACGGGGTGCACGTCACGCTCGACCGCGCCGGTGCCCGCACCGTCGACCTGGTGGTCGGCGCCGACGGGCTGCACTCCGGCGTACGCCGGCTGGCCTTCGGCCCGGAGCGGGAGTATGTGCGGCACCTCGGCTACCAACTGGCCGGCTGGGACCTGCCCAACGAGCTGGGGGTGGGCGTCGTCGCGCAGCAGTACAACGTCCCCGGGCGGATGGCCAGCGTCGCCGCCGATCAGCGCGACCCGGCCCGGGCCGGGGCCTTCGTCGTCTTCACCGCGCCCGACCCGGAGGGCGACTGGTACGACATCGATCAGCAGAAGAAGATCATCACGACGGCGTTCGGCGGTCTGGGCTGGCACGTGCCGCAGCTGCTGGCCGGTCTGCGTGACGCGCCGGAGCTGTACTTCGACTCCATCAGCAAGGTGCGTGTGCCGCGCTGGCACGCTGGTCGCACCGCGCTGCTCGGCGACGCGGCCTGGGGGGTCACCCTGGGTGGGATGGGTGTCGGCACAGGCGTCGTCGGTGGGTACGTGCTCGCCGGCGAGCTGGCCGCGGCCGGTGGCGACCACCGGGTCGCCTTTCCGGCGTACGAGCGACGGCTGCGCGACTATGCGATGCGCTGGCAGCGCGGGGCCAACCCCGGCACCTTCCTCGCCCCGGCCACCGCGGGTGGGCTCTGGCTGCGCAACCGGCTGCTGCGCAACCGGCCGGTCCAGGCGCTGCTGGTGCGCGGCACCCGGTCCCTGGCCACCGACCTCGACCTGCCCGACTATCCGGCGCCGAGCTGAGTCGCCGGTTGGCGGGCCGGCTCGTTTGGCCCTGGGTCGGCGCTGCGGCGGCCGGCGCGTCACACGTTGCATTTTCGTCGGAGGGGAGGTGTACTGTCAGCAGCAGTTAGAACGAGTGTTCGATTGCCTCGAACGCCCGTTCCAACCAGCCGGGGCGCGGTGTTTCGCGGCGCCAGCTCCGGCCGGTGCGGCTCCGCGGGCCGCACCTGGGTTTCCGGGCAGTCGCGAGCCCGGTCCCGACAGGCAGGAGCGTCGCCCGCCGCCCACGACCCCCGGGCGGCGGGCGACGAACCCGCCGGTACGCCGGCCGGGTGTGGTGTGGGGAAGCATCCACACCCGGCCGGCCACACCCGGTGCGTCTTCCTCCGCACCACCCGACCTCGGCATCCCATCGGCGGCACCAGTGCGCCGAGCCGACGCCCCGGCCAGTGGAGGAGACAGTCCATGCCGACCAACCCGGCTCAGGCACCGACGGTGCCGGCGCACGTGCTGCCGCACCGCACCCCCACCCAGCTCCTCACGTTGGCCCGGCGCGGGCTGGTCGAAGCCGGCCAGACCCGACCCGACGGCCTGCGCTACGCGGCCGCCCACCTGGCGGCGCTGCGCGCGGCGGCCGCACTGCTCGCCGCCCGCGCCCGACCCGCGCCGAGCCGGCGCAACCGGATCACCAGCGTGTGGGTCCTGCTCTGCGCCGTCGCCCCGGAGCTCGACGAGTGGGCCCGGTTCTTCGCCGCCGGTGCCGGCAAGCGGGCCGCCGCCGAGGCCGGCATCCCCCGGGTGGTCAGCGCCCGGGAGGCCGACGACCTGCTCCGCGCGGCCGAACAGTTCGTCACGGTGGTGGAGACCGCGCTCGGCGTGGCTCACCAACCGGCCCTGGACGGCCTCGCCGCATGATCCCGCCGTGATGCCGGCCGCCCGGCGGGGGGAGTCGGGCGGCCGGCATCACGGCGTGCCGGTCCTGATCTGATCCACAGCAACGACGGGGGGTTGGTCCGATGGCGGGCCGCATGGTGGTCGGTTCCGCCGCACTGGCCGATCTGGTACGCCCGGCGAGCGCACCCGACCCGGTCGGCGGCCACCGGGTGCTGCCGGTGGCGCCCGAGCTGACCGGCCTGCTGCCCAACCGGGGTCTACGCCGGGGCAGCACCATCGCGGTCGCCGTCGGCCAGCCCCGACACAGTGGCGGCACCTCGCTGGTGCTGGCCCTGCTCGCCGAGGCGTCCCGGGCCGGCTCGTGGTGCGCCGTGGTCGGGGTGCCGACGTTCGGCGCGGGCGCGGCCGCCGAGTCGGGCATCGCCCTGGACCGGCTCGCCCTGGTGCCGAATCCCGGCCCCGAGTGGGCCACCGTGGTCGCCGCGCTGATCGACGGGGTGGACGTCGTGGTCACCGCCGTGCCGGCCACGGTCTCCGCCTCGGTCGCCACCCGGCTGGCCGCCCGGGCCCGGCAGCGTGGCAGCGTGCTCGTCCCGTACGGCCGGTGGGACGGCGCGGACGTGACGCTGCAGGTGGTCCGTGGGGTCTGGGAAGGGCTCGGGTCGGGCCGGGGTCGGCTGCGCCGCCGGGAGGTGACCGTCTCGGCGCGCGGGCGCGGGGCTGCCGCCCGACCCAAGGAGATCAAGATCTGGCTCCCCGGTGACGAGCTCACCCGGGTGATTCCTCGTACGGTGCCGTCGACCGTGGGCCGCCCGGCCGTGTCGCTCACCCTGGTCGGTCCGGGATGACCGGCTCGCCGGTGCGGACCCTGCTGCTGTGGTGCCCGGACTGGCCGGTGCTCGCCGCCGAGATCGTCGACGGGGTGCCGGCCACCGGCCCGGTCGCCGTGCTGCACGCCAACCGGGTGGTCGCCTGCTCCGAGCGCGCCCGCGCCGAGGGGGTGCGCCGGGGGCTGCGCAAGCGGGAGGCGCAGGGCCGCTGCCCGCAGCTCACCGTCGTGGAGTACGACCCCGGCCGGGACGCCCGGGCGTTCGAGCCGGTGGTCGCCGCGGTGGAGGAGCTGGTCGCCGGCGTCGAGGTCGTCCGCCCCGGAGCCTGCGCGGTGGCCGCCCGGGGCCCGAGCCGTTACCTCGGCGGCGAGGAGGCGGCCGCCGAGCGGATCATCGAGCACATCGCCCAGTCGTGTCTGGTGGAGAGTCAGGTCGGCATCGCCGACGGGGTCTTCGCCGCGGGGCTGGCCGCCCGCGCCGGCCGGGTGGTGGCGCCGGGCGGCACGCCGGAGTTCCTGGCCGGGCTGCCGGTCGAGGCGCTCGGCCGGTCGGCGCTGGCCGACCTGCTGCGCCGGCTGGGGGTGCGGACCCTCGGCGACTTCGCCGCGTTGCCGGCCGGCGACGTGCTGGCCCGGTTCGGGTTCGACGGCGCGCTGGCCCACCGGCTGGCCGCCGGGCGGGACCATCGCCCGCTCGCCGTCCGGCGGCCGCCGGCCGACCTGACGGTGACCTCCGAGCACGACGAGCCGATCGACCGGGTCGACGCGGCGGCGTTCGCCGCCCGCGCGCTGGCCGAGCAGCTGCACGACCGGCTGGCCGGGCACGGGCTGGCCTGCACCCGGCTCGGCATCGAGGCGGTCACCGCGCACGGGCAGGAGCTGCACCGCGTGTGGCGGCACGACGGCCTGCTCACCGCCGTGGCCATCGCCGACCGGGTGCGCTGGCAGCTCGACGGATGGCTCTCCGGCAGCAACGGCCGGGCCGGTGCCCGACCGGCCCGGCCGACGGTCGGCATCATCCGGTTGCGGTTGGTCCCGGACGGGGTGATCGCCCAGGCCGGCCTGCAGTCCGGCCTCTGGGGGGAGGCCGGTGAGGAGCGGGAGCGGGCGCACCGGGCGTTGAGCCGGGTGCAGGGCATCCTCGGCCCGGAGGCGGTGGTCACCGCGGTGCTCGGCGGCGGGCGTTCCCCGGCCGACCAGGTGCGACTGGTGCCGTGGGGCGACGAACGCCTCCCCACGCGTCCCGGTCCGGCACCGCTGCCCGGCGAGCCGATCGTCAGTGCCGGTCGGCCTGCCGACCGCAGCGCCGGCGGGGTTCCACCGTGGCCCGGCCGGCTGCCGGCGCCCGCGCCGGCTGTGGTGCTGCCCAGCCCGCTCGCCGCGACCGTGCATGACGCCGCTGGTGAGGCGGTGGTGATCAGCGCGCGGCTGGCGGTGAGCGCTCCGCCCGCCCGGCTGGTGGTCGGCACCGGTCGGCCGGCGGAGATCGTCGGCTGGGCCGGTCCGTGGCCGGTGGACGAGCGGTGGTGGGCCCCAGCCGAGGCTCGGCGGCGGGCACGGTTCCAGGTCTGCCTGGCCGACGGCACCGCCCTGCTGCTCGCCGTCGAGGCCGGGCAGTGGTTGGTGGAGGCGATCTATGACTGAGCATCCAGCCTGGCTTGATCGACTCGGCATTCCGGAAGTCGGGGTGTCCCGCCGACTCGGACAGCCCGACTTCCCGGAGGTCGAGTCGATCATGGCGAGGGTGCGGGAATGAGCTTCCACAACCCGAAGATGCCCTGGTCGGAGCTGGAGCGGGTGCTCTCCGGGCGGGCCGACGGCAGCTCCGGCAGGTCGGGCGGCTCCGGCGAAGGGCGGTCGCGCGACGAGCGGCACCTGCACGTGGTGGATCCGCTCGCCGTGGACGCCGACGGCGGGGACTCCCCGGCCTGGAGCCGCCGCCGCGAGCAGTACCAGCCGCCGGAGCTGGTCCGCCCCGACGGTGTGGTGCCCTACGCGGAGCTGCACGCACACACCAACTTCAGCTTCCTCGACGGCGCCAGCCATCCGGAGGAGCTGGCCGAGGAGGCGGCCCGGCTGGGGCTCACCGCACTCGCCGTCACCGATCACGACGGCTTCTACGGGGTGGTCCGCTTCGCCGAGGCGGCCCGCGCGCTGGCCCTACCGACCATCTTCGGCGCGGAGCTCTCCCTCGGGCTGCCCGGTCCGCAGAACGGCGAGCCCGACCCGCACGGCGCGCACCTGCTGGTGCTCGCGCACGGCCACGAGGGGTACGCCCGGCTGGCCACCACCATCGCCCGCGCCCAGCTGCGCGGCGGGGAGAAGGGCCGTCCGGTCTACGGGGAGCTGGAGGAGGTCGCCGCCGAGCTGCGCGACCACGTGCTGGTGCTGACCGGCTGCCGCAAGGGCCACGTGCCGGCGGCGCTGCTCACCGAGGGGGTGGACGCGGCGGCCCGGGAGCTGGACCGGCTGACCGCGCTCTTCGGCGCGGAGACGGTGGCGGTGGAGCTGACCGACCACGGCCACCCCGTCGACGCCGACCGCAACGACGCGCTCGCCGACCTGGCCGCCGCGGCCGGGCTGCCGACGGTGGCCAGCAACAACGTGCACTACGCCAGCCCCGGCCGGCGACGACTGGCCACCACGGTCGCCGCCGTCCGGGCCCGGCGCAGCCTGGACGAGATCGACGGCTGGCTGCCCGCGGCGGCCACCGCCCACCTGCGCAGCGGCGCGGAGATGGCGGCCCGGTTCGCCGCGTATCCGGGCGCGGTGGCCCGGGCCGCCGAGTTCGGCGCCGAGCTGGCCTTCGACCTCCAACTGGTCGCGCCGCAGCTGCCGGCGTACCCGGTGCCGCCGGGGCACACCGAGATGAGCTGGCTGCGGAAACTGACCGCGGACGGGGCACGGGAGCGTTACGGCCCTCCACAGGCGCACCCGACGGCGTACGCGCAGCTCGACCACGAGCTGAACATGATCGAGGAGCTGGGCTTCCCCGGCTACTTCCTGGTGGTCTACGACATCGTCGCGTTCTGCCGGAAGCAGGACATCTACTGCCAGGGTCGGGGCTCGGCGGCCAACTCGGCGGTCTGCTACGCGCTGCGGATCACCAACGTGGACGCCGTCCGGCACCGTCTGCTCTTCGAGCGCTTCCTCGCCCCGGAGCGGGACGGCCCGCCGGACATCGACGTGGACATCGAGTCCGACCGCCGGGAGGAGGTGATCCAGCACGTCTACACCCGCTACGGCCGGGAGCACGCCGCCCAGGTCGCCAACGTCATCTCCTACCGACCCCGGTCGGCGGTGCGGGACGTGGCCAAGGCGTTCGGGTTCTCACCCGGCCAGCAGGACGCCTGGAGCAAGCAGATCGACAGGTGGGGCTCGGTCGCCACGGTCGACGTCGAGGACATCCCCGAGCAGGTGGTGGAGTACGCCAACGAGTTGCAGACGTTCCCCCGGCACCTGGGCATCCACTCCGGCGGCATGGTGATCTGCGACCGGCCGGTGATCGAGGTCTGCCCGGTGGAGTGGGGGCGGATGCCCGGACGCAGCGTGCTCCAGTGGGACAAGGACGACTGCGCCGCGGTCGGTCTGGTCAAGTTCGACCTGCTGGGGCTCGGCATGCTCTCCGCGCTGCACTACGGCTACGACATGATCGGGTCCCGGCTCGACCTCGGCGACATGACGCTGGACGACCCGGAGGTCTACGACATGCTCTGCCGGGCGGACTCGGTCGGGGTGTTCCAGGTGGAGAGCCGCGCCCAGATGGCCACCCTGCCCCGGCTCAAGCCCCGCGAGTTCTACGACCTGGTGGTCGAGGTGGCGCTGATCCGGCCCGGCCCGATCCAGGGCGGCTCGGTGCACCCGTTCATCCGGCGCAAGAACGGCCTGGAGCCGGTGACCTTCGCGCACCCGCTGATGCGCAACGCGCTGGAGAAGACCCTGGGTGTGCCGCTGTTCCAGGAGCAGCTGATGCAGCTCGCCATCGACCTGGCCGGCTTCGACGCGGCCGAGGCCGACCAGCTGCGCCGGGCGATGGGCGCCAAACGCTCGGTCGAGCGGATGACCCGCATCGCCGACCGGCTCTACGCCGGGATGGCCGAGCGGGGCATCACCGGCGAGCTGGCCGACGACGTCTACCGCAAGCTCACCGCGTTCGCCAGCTACGGCTTTCCGGAGAGCCACGCGATGAGCTTCGCCTACCTGGTCTACGCCAGCTCCTGGCTCAAGCGGTACCACCCGGCGCCGTTCCTGGCCGCGCTGCTGAATGCCCAGCCGATGGGCTTCTACTCCCCACAGACCCTGGTGGACGACGCGCGCCGGCACGGGGTGGAGGTACGCCGCCCGGACATCAACGCCAGCGGGTCGAAGGCGGTGCTGGAGTCCACCCCGGACACCCGGTGGGGCAGCGGGCCGGGGGAGCCGCCGCACGCCTGGGGGCTGGGCGGCCCGGCTGTCCGGCTCGGGCTGTCCGGCGTGCGGACCCTCGGCGTCGAGGTGGCCGAGCGGATCGAGGCCGAACGGGCGGCCGGTGGACCGTACCGGGACATGCCGGACCTGGCCCGGCGGGTCGGTCTCACCGCCGCGCAGCTGGAGGCGCTGGCCACCGCGGACGCCTTCGCCTGTTTCGGGCTGACCCGGCGGGAGGCGCTCTGGGCTGCCGGCGCGGCGGCCCAGGACCGGCCGGGTCGGCTGCCCGGCACGGTGACCGGCGCGGCGGCACCCACGCTGCCCGGGATGGAGGCGGTGGATCGGCTGGTCGCCGACGTGTGGGCCACCGGGTTGTCGCCGGAGAGCCATCCGGCCCGGTTCATCCGGGGTCAGCTCGACGTGCTCGGCGCGGTGCCGATCGCCCGGCTCGGCCGGGTGGAGCCCGGGCAGCGGATCCGGGTCGGCGGCATCGTCACCCACCGGCAGCGCCCGGCGACCGCGGGCGGGGTCACCTTCCTCAACCTGGAGGACGAGACCGGGATGCTCAACGTCACCTGCTCGCCGGGGCTGTGGCAGCGCTACCGGCGGGTGGCCCGGACCAGCGCCGCGCTGGTGGTCCGGGGGCGGCTGGAGCGGAATGAGGGGGTGACCAACCTCGTTGCCGACCGGCTGGACGCCATCGACCCGCCGGTCAGTCCCGCATCCCGTGACTTCCGGTGACCGGCACGCCTCGGCCTCCCAGGTTTGGAAATCCGGAGAAGAGGAGAAGTGCAGGTCGCGCGGGCAGGGTGGCCCGTGCGAATCGGGAGGGTTTCATGTCACGGACAGTGCGGGCGACCGCGTTCGTCGGGGTGCTCACCCTGGCGCTCAGCGGGTGCGGGGGAGTCGGCGGCGGCAGCGACGCGAGTGGCGGCACCGCCACCAAGGGTGCGCTCAGCACTATGGGTTTCGGCTTCTCCGACGAGATCGCCACCACCCGCGTCGACGCGTTCAAGCGGGACCACCCGGACGTCGACCTGAAGGTCACCGAGGGCAGCTTCGACGAGCAGCAGTTCCTCTCCGCTGTCGCCTCGGGCAATCCACCGGACCTGGTCTACATGGACCGCAAGCTGATCGGCACGTACGCCAAGCGCGGTTCGATCCAGCCGCTCACCGACTGCGTCAAGAAGCAGGACATCGACCTGGAGCAGTACCGGCCGGCCGCCCGCGCCCAGGTCACCCTGGACGGCACCGTCTACGGCATTCCGGAGTTCTCCACCGTCCGGGTGGTCTACCTGAACGAGGGGTTGCTCAAGAAGGCCGGGATGACCGCCGACCAGGTCAACCTGGCCGACTGGGCGGCGCTGCCCGGGCTCAACGCCAGGCTGGCCACGGTGTCCGGTGGCAGGCTCTCCCGGATCGGCATCGACCCGAAGATCCCCGAGTTCCTGCCGATGTGGGCCAAGGCCAACGGTGTCGACATGCTCTCCGCCGACGGCCGCACCGCCAAGTTGGACGACCCGAAGGTGATCGAGGCGCTGACCACCGGGGTGAACCTGATCCAGCAGCAGGGTGGTTGGGGCAGGTTCAAGTCGTTCCGGGACACCTTCGACTTCTTCGGCGCGCAGAACCCGCTGTCGAAGAACCAGATCGTGGCGTGGCCGATGGAGGAGTGGTTCCTCAACCAGGCCGCCAAGAACAGCCCGGACGCCGAGCTGGTGGTCAAGCCGTTCGTGGATCGGCAGGGCAAGCCGCTGACCCAGTCCGCCGGGCAGGCCTGGGTGATCACCAAGGGCGCGAAGAACCCGGACGCCGCGTGCGCCTTCGTCAAGCAGATGACCGCCACCGACACCTGGCTGGCCGCCGCGAAGGCCCGGGCGGACGCCCGCAAGTCCGCCGGTCAGCCGTTCACCGGCGTCTACACGGCCAACGTCGAGGCGGACAAGCGGATCTTCGACGAGCTGTACCAGCCGACCGGCAACAAGCGCTTCGACGACGCGGTGGCCACCATCCGTTCGGTGCAGGACGCCGCGTTCGCGATGCCCGCCTCGCCGGCGGGCGCGGAGTTCGACAAGGCGTACTACGACGCGGTCAACCGGGTGCTCGCCGGCCAGGCGCAGCCCGCGCAGGCGTTGCGGCGGGCCCAGCAGGAGGCCACCGCCGCGCTGGACAAGGCCGCGAAGTAGTCCGCGATGGCCACCGTCACCGCTCCCGCTCCGGGCCGGCGCCGTCGTACGCCGCTGGCCCGGCGGGAGGCGCGCTGGGCGTACCTCTTCCTGGCGCCGTGGATCATCGGGTTCCTGGTCTTCTACGCGGGCCCGATGATCGCCAGCCTCTGGCTGAGCTTCACCGAGTACGACGTGATCAACCCGCCGGAGTACACCGGGCTGGACAACTACCGGGAGCTGATGAGTGACCCGGCGGTGGCCCGCAGCCTGGGCAACACCGTCTACTACACGGCGCTGCACGTACCGCTGGTGATGCTGATCTCGCTCGGCCTGGCGCTGCTGCTCAAGCGGGTCGGTCGGTTGCAGGGCTTCTTCCGCACCGTCTTCTATCTGCCGGTGATGACCCCGGCGGTGGCGGTCGGCATCCTGTTCCTGCTGCTGCTCAACACCCAGGACGGCCTGATCAACCGGACGCTCGGCCTGGTCGGGATCGACGGTCCGAGCTGGACCACCGACCCGGGCTGGGTGATGCCCGGCATCATCCTGATGAGCCTGTGGAGCCTCGGCTCCACGGTGATCATCTACCTGGCCGCGTTGCAGAACGTGCCCCGTGACCTGTACGAGGCGGCCGCCATCGACGGTGCCGGCGCCTGGGCGCGGTTCCGCTCGGTCACCCTGCCGATGATCTCCGGCGCGCTGTTCTTCACGCTGATCGTCAACACGATCGCGTCGCTGCAGATGTTCACCGAGGTCTACACCATGTACTTCGGCAACCGGGAGACGCAGAACTCGTTCAACAGCGACGCGGCCACCTTCTACGTCATCCACCTGTTCCAGGAGGCGTTCCAGTTCCTGCACATGGGCTTCGCCTCGGCGATGGCCTGGCTGCTCTTCGTGATTATCTTGATCATCACGCTGGTACAGGTGAAACTCAGCAACCGGTTCGTGTACTACGAGGGAGAAGACAAGTGACTCCGATGATCGGCCACAACGGCGTGGCCAACGCGCGACGCACCCGGCTGACCGCGGGCTGGGTGCCCGAGCAGCACCTCGAGCCGCGCGAGTACCAGCTCACCGACGGCCCGGTGGCCAACGCCCGACGGTCCCGGGCCGAGGACGATCCGGCGGCTGGGGCCGAGTCGTGACCACCGCCGTCGAGCGGGGCGCCGCTCCGCCGGTGCCCGGCATCTCGCCGGCCCGGCCGGCGGTGCCCCGGTCGGCGGCCGGTGAGGGCCGCCGGCCACTCTGGCAGCGGGTGCTCTTCGTGGCGGCGCTGGTCGGTGCCGCGGTGGTCTTCATGCTGCCGTTCGTCTGGCTGATCAGCGCCTCACTGCGCCCCCGCGAGTACGTCTTCGCCCCGGGCTTCCTGCCGGTCCCGTTCGCTCCGGAGAACTACGCCGAGGCCTGGCGGGCCGTGCCGCTGCTGACCTGGTTCGGAAACAGCGTGGTGGTCGGCGTGGCCGCCGCCGCGGCGGTGACCCTCTCCAGCGCCTGGGTGGCCTTCGGCTTCGCCTACTTCCGCTTCCCCGGCCGCAACCTGCTCTTCGGGCTGGTCCTGGCGACCATGATGCTGCCGTTCGCGGTCACCATGATCCCGACGTACCTGATCTGGTCGGACCTGGGGCTCACCGACACCCAGGTGCCACTCTGGGCGGGCAACCTGTTCGGCTCGGCGTTCTACATCTTCCTGCTGCGGCAGTTCCTGCTCTCGTTGCCCCGGGAGTACTTCGAGGCCGCCCGGGTGGACGGGGCGAGCTATCCGCAGCTGTTCTGGAAGATGGCGTTCCCGCTGATCCGGCCGGCGCTGCTGGTCGCCTTCGTCTTCGAGTTCAAGGCCAGCTGGACGGACCTGCTCAAGCCACTGATCTACCTGCGCAACGAGCAGCTCTACACCCTGCCGCGCGGGCTCAAGGTGGTGCTGGACAGGTTCGGCTACGGCGGCGAGCAGCAGTGGGAGATCGTGCTCGCCGGGAGCGTGCTGGCCACCGTACCGATGATCATCCTGTTCTTCCTGGCCCAGCGGCACTTCGTCGAGGGCATCGCCACCACCGGCCGCAAGGGTTGAGTGGACCGGGTGACTAGGCTCGACCGGGTGGAGCAGACCCGAGGCCGGTTCACCGGGCCGCCGCTGACCCCCCGTACCGCCGTGATCTGGTCGGTGCTCCGCGCCGAGCTGGACCGGCGCGCCGAAGCCGAGCTCACCGTGCTGGACGTGGGCGGCGGCACGGGCGGCTTCGCCGTCCCGCTGGCCCGCGCCGGGCACCGGGTCACCGTTGTCGACGCCAGTCCCGACGCGCTGGCCGCGCTCACCCGCCGGGCCGCGGAGGCCGGGGTGGCCGACCGGATCGCCGCAGTGCAGGGCGACGGCGACGCCCTCGCGGGGCTGGTCGAGCCGGCCGGCGTCGACCTGGTGCTCTGCCACGCCGTGCTGGAGGTCGTCGACGACCCGGCGGCGGTGGTGGCCGCGCTGGCCACCGCGCTGCGTCCGGGCGGTGCGGCCAGCGTGCTGGTGGCCGGCCGGGCCGCCGCCGTGCTCGGGCGGGCGATGAACGGTCACCTGGACGTCGCGGCGGCGCTGGCCGCCGACCCGGCCGGCACCGCCGGACCACGGGACACCCTGCGCCGGCGCTATGACGCCTCGGGCGCCGCCGCGCTGCTCGGCGCCGCCGGGCTGGTGGTCGAGGAGATCCACGGGGTACGCGTACTGGCCGACCTGCTGCCGGCCGCGGTGGCCGACGGGCAGTCGGCGGCGCTGGTGGAGCTGGAACGGGCGCTCGCCGCCCAGCCCCCGTACCGGGATCTGGCCGCCCAGCTGCACCTGTTCGCCCGCCGGCCGGCATGACCGCCCTGTCGGGTGGCGCGCCGGCGCCGCTGGCCGTCCTCGGTCCGGGTTACGGCGGCGGTCGCCTCGCCGACGTGCTGCCCAGCGCGCTGGCCGTGCTGGGCGTGCCCGGGTCGGCCGACCCGCTCGGGCTGGTCCCCGCGCTGGCCGGGGTACGCCGGGTCGCCGTGCTGCTGGTCGACGGGCTCGGCTGGTATCAGCTGCCGACCGTCGCCCCGTACGCGCCGATCCTCGCCGGGCTCGCCGCGACGGTGGGTCGGCCGCTCATCGCCGGTTTCCCGTCCACCACCCCGACCAGCCTGGTGACCCTCGGCACCGGCGTCGCGCCGGGCGCGCACGGGGTGCTCGGCTTCACCGTGCGGGTGCCCGGCACCGACCGGGTGTTGACGCACACCGACTGGGCCGCCGACCCGTCGCCGCTGCGCTGGCAGCCGATGCCCACCCAGCTGGAACGGGCCCGCGCCGCCGGGGTGGCGGCGACCGTGGTGAGCCGACCGGAGTTCGGCGGCAGCGGGTTGACCCTGGCCGCCAACCGGGGCGGCGACTTCCGGGGCGCGGCCGGCGCGGACGCCGTGGCCGCCACCATGCTGGCCGCGCTGTCCGCCGGCCCCGGGCCCACACTGGTCTCCGGCTACCACCCCGACCTCGATCGGCACGGCCACCTCGGCGGGGTCGACTCGGCGCCCTGGCGGATCGCCGCCAGCGAGGTGGACGCACTGCTCGCCCGGCTGGTCGACGGGCTGCCGCCGGACGCGGCGCTGCTGGTGACCGCCGACCACGGTCAGCTCAACGTGCCCGCCACGCACCGCTTCGACCTGGACACCGATCCGCGGCTGCGCGCCGGTGTGCGACTGGTGGCCGGCGAGGCCCGGGTGCGGTACCTGCACGTCGTACCGGGTGCGCTCGACGACGTGGTGGCCGCCTGGTCGGCGGTGCTCGGCGACGCGGCCCGGGTGCGCACCCGGGACGAGGTGGTGGCCAGCGGCTGGTTCGGGCCGGTGCCCGAGGAGCACCTGGGGCGGATCGGCGATGTGGTGGTGAGCTGCAACGACACGTACGCGGTCCTGGCGACCCGCACCGAGCCGCCGATGGCGTCCCGGCTGGTGGCGTACCACGGGTCGGACACCGCCGCCGAGCTGACCGTGCCGCTACTGGTGGTCCGCGGCTGACCGCCGGACGGTCCGCCCCGCCGGCCGCCGGTGATGTCGTACCCCCGGGTTAACCTGCCGGGATGGGCCGCAGCCAGTCGTTGCCCCGGGGTGGCGATCCGCGCTTCGGGCCGGACGCCGACGACTCCGGCAGCCCGATCCTGCACGTCGACATGGACGCCTTCTTCGCCGCCGTCGAGGTGCGCCGCCGGCCCGAGTTGCGAGGCCGACCTGTGGTCGTCGGCGGCGTCGGGCCGCGCGGCGTGGTCAGCTCGGCCAGCTACGAGGCCCGCCGCTACGGCGTCCGCAGCGCGATGCCGACCAGCCAGGCCCGCGCTCGCTGCCCGCACGCGGTCTACCTGCCACCGGAGTTCACCGCCTACACGGCCGCCTCCCGCGCGGTCATGCAGATCTTCCGGGACGTCACCCCGCTGGTCGAGCCGCTCTCCCTGGACGAGGCGTTCCTCGACGTGACCGGAGCCCGTCGGCTGTTCGGCTCCCCGGCCGCCATCGCGCGGCTGATCCGTCGCCGGGTCGCCGAGGAGCAGGGCCTCACCTGCTCGGTCGGGGTGGCGCCGAGCAAGTTCGTCGCCAAGCTGGGGTCCACCCGGGCCAAGCCGGACGGCCTGCTGGTCGTGCCCCCCGGGCTGGTGCTCGACTTCCTGCACCCCCTGCCCGTGGACGCGCTCTGGGGGGTGGGGGAGCGCGCAGCCGAGACGCTGCGCCGGCTCGGCCTGGCCACCGTCGGCGACCTCGCCGAGGCCCCGCTGGGCATGCTGCGCCGGGCGGTCAGTGCGGCGTCGGCGGCGCACCTGCACGAGCTGGCCTGGGGGCGGGACCCGCGCCGGGTGAGCCCTGAGCATGTGGACAAGTCGATCGGCGCCGAGGTGACCTTCGACGCCGACGTGGCCGACCCGGTGGAGATCCGCCGCGCCCTGCTCGCGCTCAGCGCGAAGGTCGGCGTCCGGTTGCGCGGCTCCGGGCAGGTGGGGCGCACCGTGACGCTCAAGGTGCGGCTGGCCGACTTCCGCACCGTCAACCGTTCCCGCACCCTCGGCGTCCCCACCGACACGGCCCGCGAGATGTTCGACACGGTCTGGGCGCTCTACACCGCGCTGGACCCGGGCGAGCGGATCCGGCTCGTCGGTGTCCGGGTGGAGGGGCTCGCCCCGGCGCAGGGCGCACCCCGACAGCTCACCCTCGGCGCGCCCGAGCGTGGCTGGCGTGAGGCGGAAGCTGCCGCGGACGCCGCCGCTGCCCGATTCGGGCGGTCCGTCATAGGTCCGGCCAGTCTCCTGGGCGACCGTGACCCCCGTCGAAACGAAAATCCACCCCACCCGTAGGTCGTCCCGCTTTCCGACGCGCGACCCCCCTCGTAGACTTGCGGGTAAGCAGCCGGTTGGCTGCCACGGTCTGTCGGCCCGAGTGGGCCCGACCAACGTGACCGGGGAGGAGTGCCGTGCCGCTCTCGGAGCACGAGCAGCGGCTGTTCGAGCAGATCGAGCGGTCGCTTGCCGAGGACCCCAAATTCGCCTCGGCCGTGCGCGCCAGCGATCCGCGCTTCCACGCGCGGCGTCGCCTGCTCGTCGCTGCTGGCGTGATCATCGCTGGCTTGGCTCTACTGGTCTATGGCGCGGTGATCAAGACTCCACCGCTGGCGGTGGCGGGCTTTGTCGTCATGCTGGCCTCGGCCGCGTTCGCGGTGCAGTCGCACCGGCGGGCGCAGTCACCCGACCTGCACGTGGTGGGTGGCACGACCAGTCGTCGCCGTCCCCGCGGCGGCCGATCTGGTCGTCGGCCGTCGATCCTGGACCGCATGGAGGACAGGTGGCGGCAGCGCCCGGAGGGGCACCGCTGAGCCGGTCCCGCCGCTGAGGCGGGCCGTACGCCGCGACGAGCGGGTCGCCGGAAACAGGCCCGGCGACCGCTGACGTATCCGCGCGCCCATCGACCGTAGGCGACGCCGTGCGGCTTCCGGCGACCACCCGGCATCACATCACCACGGGGGCACAGCGGGGCGGAGAGCCCGGACGGCCCGGGACGACGGCCGATGGACCGCCGCCCCGAGCCGGAGGGACGTCGCTCAGCGGGCCGCCCGGTCGGCCAGCAGCCGACGCGGATTCCAGCGGAGCAGCCGGTACCGGGCCCGCCCGGTCAGCGCCACCATCCGGCCGGAGGTGTCCGCCAGGGCGGTCCGCCAGCGCATCAGCACCGACGGCGGCAGCATGGTGGCGAGCAGTCGGGTCCGGCGGTTCGCCCGGGTGGCGAGCGCACCGCGGACCGCGCGCAGCGCCGGCACCAGCGGTTCACCGGTCAGCGGATCCCGCGCGTAGCGTGCCCGCTCCTCGGCCCGGCCGAGCAGCCGCGCCGCGCCGACCGCCGCGGTGTCATCGCCGAAGGTCTCCCGAACCAGCCGGTCCGCGGTCGCCCGGGGCGTCTCGGTCCGGTCGACCCGGACCTGGAAGTCCACAAGCGTGTCGAGCAGCTCCGCCCAGGCGGCGTGCGCGTCCGCGCGGGCCCGGTTGGCATCCGGCCCGACCACCACCACGCGTGACCCGTCCACCGACGCCGCCTCGTTCGGGGTGGCGGTCATCGCGGCGCCCGCCGCCCGGCCACCCCGCCGCCGACGCAGCGCCAGCCGACGCAGGGCCGGCAGTGCCAGCAGAGCCAGCAGAGCCAGCAGGCCCGCCGTCCACCAGGGCCACACCGGCGGTTGCTCGGCGGGCGTCGAGCCGGCGAGGGAGAGCCCCGAGTCGGTGTCCCGGTCGGCGTTGTCCGGGCCGGCCGGGCCGGCCGACGCGTCCGGGCCGGCCGTGGGGTCCACGGCGCCGGGGTTCGTGCCGGGCAGTTCCGGCGCGTCGGTGTCCGGTGCCCAGGCCGACCGGGTGGAGCCCGGCACACCGTACGACGGCGTGGCGTCGAACGGCACCCAGCCGACCCCGTTGAAGTAGACCTCGGTCCACGCGTGCAGGTTGAGGTTGGTCAGGGTGTAGGTGTTGCCGTCCTGCTTGCTGCCGTTCGTGAACCCGAACGCCACCCGGGCCGGGATGCCGGCGCTGCGCACCAGCCAGGCCATCGCCGCGGCGTACTGCTGGCAGTAGCCGACCTTGTTGGTCAGGAAGTTGACGATGTCCTCGCCGCTGCTGCCGCTCTCGGTGCTGAGCCGGTAGCTGAACCCGTTGTCCGCCGAGAAGTGCTGGTAGATCGCCAGCACCTTGTCGTAGTCGGTGCGCTTGCCCTGGACCAGGCCGTTGACCAGCTCCTCCACCTCGGGCACCACCCCGGGAGTGGCGGTCAGCTGGCGGCGTAACGGGTGCTCGGCCGGCAGCGACTGTGCGGCCCGCAGCGCCGCCGGGGTGTACGTCGAGCGGATGTAGTCGAAGGAGTACTTCCTGCCCCGGGAGTTGTCCCGGTTGGAGAAGACGACCTGCTGGTTGGCGTCGTAGAGCCAGTTGCCGTTGAGGTCCTCGGTGCGCACCGGCTCGGCGTACACCGGCATCAGGGACATGCTCAGGCTCTTGGTGACCTCGACGGTCGCCTGGTAGCGGGTCTGCTCGACGCCCGGGCCGGCCCGCTCGGTCGGGTCCGGCAGCTTCCCGTTGGCCGGTTTGCCGCTGGGGCTGCGCGCCTGGAACCCGTTCGGGCGCAGCTCGTCCGCGACCGCGTAGCGCAGGTAGAACGGATTCGGCTCGGACGTGGTCACCTTGACCAGGTCGGCCACCTCGGACTGGTTGAGCTGGCCGGCGAGCGAGGCGAACAGGTCGATCCGGCCCGATGAGCCCGCACCCGCCCGGCCGCTGCCGTTGCCGTTGCCCGTGCCGCCACCGAGTGTGTCGAGCAGCCCGCCGGTCATGCCCGGCACGGCCAGCGGCAGCGCCACGGCGATGGCCACCCCGACCACCGCGAGCCGGCGGCCGGCGGAGGCCAGCGGCGAAGCCTCCCATACGTCGACGTCGCGGCCGTCGCCGGTGAACCGGCGGCCGAACCGGCGGACCCGGTCGACGTTGTCGGTGACCAGCAGCCAGAGGTACCCGGCGGCGCCCACCACGAACGGCACCGGCGGGACGCTGTCGACGTAGACGGCGACCGGCACCGAGTAGATGGCGAGCATCGGCAGCCCGGCCAGCGCCGGCCGGCGCAGACCCACCGCCAGCAAATCCACCAGCACGGCCACCCCGCCGACGCCGAGCACGGTGATGAACAGCAGCGGATCGGTGTCCGGTACCTCCACGCCGTACGAGCGCATGTCCTGCATGGAGCCGGTGAACAGGTCGGCGAAGTACCCGAACGTGCCCGGCGTCGGCAGGAAGGTGAGCAGCTCCTCGCCGCTGGGGAACAGCCAGGTCAGGGCGAGCGCCAGGGCGGCCAGCATGCCGAGGACCTGGCCCCACAGCGGCGCCCGGACGAGCCGGGTCAGCGCGGCGACCCCGGCCACTATCGCGACCGCGATCGCGGACTGGACGAGCCACGTCCAGGTCTGGAAGATCGCCGACAGCGGGGCGGCGGCGAGAAGGGTGGCGGCGGCCGCCACCGGGCCGACGTTCCGACTGGCGATCATGAGGGGAACCTTCCGTTCATCGCACGCCGCCGGCGACCGTCTCGGCCAGCGCGGCGCGCAGGGCGAACCCCTGGGAGCCCCGGCCGGCCTGCGGCCAGAGCGCCGGCAGTCGGCTGCCGTGGTCGACCCCGACCACCCGCCAGCCGCTGTGCAGCATGGCGAGCGCGGCGGCGCCGTGCGCGTGCTCCGCCTCGGCCCGGGCCTTCTCGGGCAGGCTGAGCCAGGTGGAGCTGTCCAGCAGGAAGCCGACGCAGGTGGCGCCGTTGCCCCGCAGGCCGGCCAGCAGTTCGGCCTCGGCCACACTCACCGCGCCGAACAAGCCGATGATCAGACCGCCGTCGGCGCGCTGCCGGACCCGCTGCACCAGGCCGGTCACCTCGGCCCGCTGATCCAGCCGAACCTCGGCGAGGTGGTCGAGAAGCGCGCCGTCGCCGCCGGCTTCCGAGGCGTCCACGTCGACCCCCGAGCCGGTGACCAGGCGCAGCTTGTAGCCGGCCTGCCGCAGGTGCACCGCGATGCTCGCGGCCGCGGAGACGGCCCACTCGAAGCTCGCCGTCGGCCCGTCGCCGCGGTGGCCGTACGCGCGGGTGTCCAGCACGACCGTGGCCCGGCTCTCCCAGGGTTGCTCCTCACGGCGCACCATCAGCTCGCCGGTGCGCGCGGTGGACTTCCAGTGCACCCTGCGCAGGTCGTCGCCGCGCCGGTACTCCCGGGTCGCCGCGTCGTCCTCGCCGTGCACCGCCACCGAGCGGGCCCGGCTGTCGCCGCTGCCCGCGTACTCACCGGGGAGCCGGACCGACGGCAGTGGGGTGACCTGCGGGATGACCGTCAGGTGGTCGGTGCTGGGGAACGCCCGGCTGAGCTCGCAGAGACCGAACGGGTCGGTCATCCGGACCACCAGCGGGCCCACGTCGTAGCGGCCCCGCACGTCGGCCCGCACGGTGTACGCCACCGAACTGGCCTGGTGTGCGCCGAGCCGCTCGAGCACCACCCGGGGCCGGCTGCCCAGGGCGTAGGGCAGCCGGTCCTCCAGCAGCAGGGTGCCGGTCGGCAGCCGGGAGAGGTTCTGCAGGCGCAGCACCACCCGGGAGTTGGCCCCGACCGGGACCCGGTGCGGATCCAGTGACCGGTTGCAGGCCAGCTTGTAGCGGCTGCGACCGACGTAGGCGGCGGCCAGCAGCGGCAGGACGCCCAGCAGCACGGCCACCCGGAGCAGATCCTTCTCGCCCAGGATGCCCGCCGAGATCGCCGCCGCGACCGCGGCGGCCAGGAACGAGCGCCCGCGGGTGGTCAGCCCGCGCAGCCCGGCACGCACGTCACGGCCTCCGCGGCTCGTAGGGCGCGCGACCGTTGCCGGTGGCGGGCCGGGTGTCGTAGGGGGAGCGCTGCCGGTCGTGCGGCAACGGCAGTCGGTGCACCAGCTCGGAGACGATCGCGTCGGTGGTGCGGCGGGCGAGCTGGGCGTCGGCGGTCGGGATGATCCGGTGCGCGAGCACCGGCACCGCGAGGGCCTGCAGGTCGTCGGGGAGGACGTAGTCGCGCCCCTCGAGGGCGGCGACCGCCCGGGCCGTGCGCAGCAGCTGCAGGGTCGCCCGGGGGGAGGCGCCGAGACGCAGGTCGGGGGCTTCGCGGGTGGCGGTGACCAGGTCGATGGCGTACTGCTTGACCGCGTCCGCGACGTGCACCTTCCGGACGGTGGCGATGAGCTGGCGGACGATGTCCGCGTCGGAGACCGGACGGAGCTCGTGCAGCGGGTCGGTGGCGCCGTGCCCGTCCAGCATCGCCAGCTCGGCGCCGGCGTCCGGGTAGCCCATCGCGATCCGGGCGGTGAACCGGTCCCGCTGCGCCTCGGGCAGCGGGTAGGTGCCCTCCATCTCGATCGGGTTCTGGGTGGCGATGACCATGAACGGGGTCTGCAGCTGGTAGGTCACGCCGTCGACCGTGACCTGCCGCTCCTCCATGCACTCCAGCAGCGCCGACTGGGTCTTCGGCGAGGCCCGGTTGATCTCGTCGCCGACGACCAGGTTGGCGAAGACGGCGCCGGGGCGGAACTCGAAGTCGTGCGTCTCCTGGTTGTAGACGCTGACGCCGGTGACATCGCTCGGCAGCAGGTCGGGGGTGAACTGGATCCGCCGCACAGTGCAGTCGATGGACCGCGCGAGGGCCTTGGCCAGCTTGGTCTTGCCGACGCCCGGGACGTCTTCGATGAGGAGGTGGCCTTCGGCGAGCAGGACGGCCAGGGCCAGCCGCACGGTGGCGGTCTTACCCTCGATCACCTGCTCGATGTTGGTCACGATGGCCTCACTCGCGGCGCGGAACTCGTCGTGCGGCAACAAGCCACCGACCTCGTCCCAGGTCTGTTGTGTCACGGGCCTCCTCCTCGTCGCCGTCACGGCAGCTCTGTATAGAGCACCTGGACCCGCCGTTGGGTTCGCGACGTCGAGCCTCGTTTGCCGCAGAATTCTCACTGGCCTCTCAGGCTAACCATGTTTGTCGTTATCGCCGACCCCCGCAGGTAGTCCGCCGGTTACGCCCCGGAATATCCGCCGGCCGGAGGACGCGTGGTCCGCGCGCCGCCGGGTAACCGGCCCGTCGCTCGGATGGGCCGTCCGTCGGCAGGGGCGAGGAACCTGGGAGGACGCCGTGTGGCGGGAGCGGGACATCTACCAGCGGGCCGACGACGGCGGCGTGCGCCTCGGCGGTGGTGTGGCGCAGTGGCGGCTGCACGCCGATCACGTCGACGTGGCGGCCGGCGCCCCAGGCCGCCGGGCCCGGATCGAGGCCGAGCTGCTCCCCGTCGTTGTGGACCTGGACTCGACCGCGCTGGTCCTGCTCGACATGCAGAACGACTTCTGCTCCCCGGGCGGCTGGACCGACCGCTCCGGGCTGGACCACACCGCCTGCCGGGAGGCGATCCCGGCCGCGGTACGCGCGGTGCGGGCCGCCCGCCAGCTGGGCGTACCGGTGATCTGGGTGTACTGGTACAACCGCTCGGACCTGCGCAACCTGGGCGCACCGACCCTCTGGTCGTTCAAGCACCGGCTCGAACAGGCCGGCATCGGAGAGCAGTTGGACCACGGACCGGTGCTGACCGAGGGGTCGTGGGGCGCGACGCTCGTCGACGAGCTGCGGGAGCTGGTGCGGCCCGAGGACGTGCAGGTGCCGAAGTACCGGATGAACGGCTTCCACGCCACCCATCTCGACCAGGTGCTGCGCGCCCAGGGCATTGGCACCCTGCTGTTCGGCGGCGTCAACACCGACCAGTGCGTCAGCACCACTGTCGAGGACGCGTACTTCCGGGACTACGCCACAGTGCTGCTTACCGATGCGACCGCCACGTCCAGCCCCGCGTACTGCAAGGACGCGGTGGTCTTCAACTCGCAGCAGTGCTGGGGCTTCACCACCGACACCTACCGGTTCGCCGCCGCAGGGTAGACTGCGGTCCATGGTCGGAGTCTTCCTGCTTCTTACCGGGCCGTGCTGATGCGCTGACAACGCGACAGCACGGCTGCCCCTCCTGCGTGAGGGGCTTTTTTGTGCCCATCGCCGGCCCGGCCGGAGACGCCGAGACGAAGCTTGACGAGGAGAGACGATGAGTGAGGCAGCCGCACCGGCGGGCGACATCCCCCCGTTCCGGTACACCGCGGCCCTGGCCGACGAGATCGAGAATCGTTGGCAGGACATCTGGGCGCGCGAGGGCACCTTCCACGCACCGAACCCGACCGGCCCGCTGGCCGACCCGACCCACCCCCGCGCCGGCGCGGAGAAGCTGTACGTGCTGGACATGTTCCCCTACCCGTCGGGCGCCGGCCTGCACGTGGGTCACCCGCTGGGCTACATCGGCACCGACTGCTTCGCCCGTTACCAGCGGATGGCCGGGCGCAACGTGCTGCACGCGATGGGCTTCGACGCGTTCGGCCTGCCCGCCGAGCAGTACGCGGTACAGACCGGCACCCACCCGCGCACCACCACCGTGGCGAACATCGAGCGGTACAAGGCGCAGCTGCGTCGGCTGGGGCTGGCCCACGACGAGCGGCGCTCGGTCGCCACCATCGACACCGACTTCTACCGCTGGACCCAGTGGATCTTCCTGCAGATCTTCAACTCCTGGTACGACCGGGACGCCGGCCGGGCCCGGCCGATCGCCGAGCTGATCGCCGAGTTCGAGGGCGGCAACCGATCGACCCCGGACGGCCGGGCCTGGGCCGAGCTGAGCGTCGCCGAGCGCCGGCAGGTCGTCGATGACCACCGGCTGGCGTACGTCTCGCAGGCCCCGGTGAACTGGTGCCCGGGGCTGGGCACCGTGCTGGCGAACGAGGAGGTCACCGCCGACGGCCGCTCCGAGCGGGGCAACTTCCCGGTCTTCAAGCGCAACCTGAAGCAGTGGATGATGCGGATCACCGCGTACGGTGACCGGCTGCTGGACGACCTGGACAGCCTGGACTGGCCCGAGCCGATCAAGCACATGCAGCGCAACTGGATCGGCCGTTCCACCGGTGCGCACATCGACTTCCCGACCGCCGGCGCGCCCGTGCGGGTGTTCACGACCCGGCCGGACACCGTCTTCGGCGCCACCTACATGGTGCTGGCGCCCGAGCACGAGCTGGTCGACACGCTGGTGCCGGCCGCCTGGCCGGAGGGGACGCGGGACGCCTGGACCGGCGGGCACGCCAGTCCGCGTGCGGCCGTCGAGGCGTACCGCAAGGCGGCAGCCGCCAAGACCGACGTCGAGCGTCAGTCCGACAGCAAGGAGAAGACCGGCGTCTTCATCGGCGCGTACGCCACCAACCCGGTCACCGGTGGGCAGATCCCGATCTTCATCGCCGACTACGTGCTGGCCGGCTACGGCACCGGCGCGATCATGGCGGTGCCCGCGCAGGACGAGCGGGACTGGGCGTTCGCCGAGGTCTTCGAGCTGCCCATCGTGCGGACCGTGCAGCCGTCGGAGGGCTTCGACGGCAAGGCGTACACCGGAGACGGCCCGGCGATCAACAGCGCGGCGCCCGAGCGCGGCGTGGACCTGAACGGCCTGGGGGTCGCCGACGCCAAGGCCGCGATCATCGCCTGGCTGGAGGCGAACGGGCACGGGGCCGGCGCGGTGACCTACCGGCTGCGCGACTGGCTGTTCTCCCGGCAGCGCTACTGGGGTGAGCCCTTCCCGATCGTCTACGACGAGACCGGCGCGGCGATCGCCCTGCCGGAGGAGATGCTGCCGGTCGAGCTGCCGGAGGTGGACGACTTCTCGCCGAAGACGTTCGACCCGAACGACGCCGACTCGAATCCGGAGACGCCGCTGTCACGGCGCCGCGACTGGGTCGAGGTGGAGCTGGACCTGGGTGACGGGCCGAAGCGCTACACCCGGGAGACCAACGTGATGCCGCAGTGGGCCGGCTCCTGCTGGTACGAGCTGCGCTACCTGGACCCGACCAACAGCGAGCGGTTCGTCGACGCCGAGAACGAGC
Organism: Micromonospora coriariae; assembly: GCF_900091455.1. Classification (NCBI taxonomy): domain Bacteria; kingdom Bacillati; phylum Actinomycetota; class Actinomycetes; order Micromonosporales; family Micromonosporaceae; genus Micromonospora; species Micromonospora coriariae. Next base: position 4,503,294 of record NZ_LT607412.1, read on the forward strand.
GGTACTGGATGGGCCCGCGCGGCGAGGGCGACTGCGGGGGGACCGACCTGTACGTCGGCGGCGCCGAGCACGCCGTGCTGCACCTGCTGTACGCGCGGTTCTGGCACAAGGTGCTGTTCGACCTGGGCCACGTGTCGTCGTTCGAGCCGTTCCGCAAGCTGTTCAACCAGGGCATGATCCAGGCGTACGCGTACACCGACTCGCGCGGCAGCTACGTGCAGGCGGAGGAGGTCGTCGAGCGCGACGGCGCCTACTACCTGGGCGACCTGGTGGTCAACCGCGAGTACGGCAAGATGGGCAAGTCGCTGAAGAACGTGGTGACGCCCGACGACATGTGCGCCGCGTACGGCGCGGACACCTTCCGGGTGTACGAGATGTCGATGGGCCCGCTGGAGGTGTCCCGCCCGTGGGAGACCCGGGCGGTGGTCGGGTCGTACCGGTTCCTGCAGCGGGTCTGGCGGGCGGTGGTCGACGAGGAGACCGGCGCGCTGCGGGTCACCGACGAGCCGGCCGACGAGGCGACCCGCCGGCTGCTGTACAAGGTGATCCACGGGGTCCGCGGCGACATGGACGGCATCCGGTTCAACACCGCGATCGCGAAGCTGATCGAGCTGACCAACGGGCTGACCCGGCTGTCGGCGACGCCGCGTGAGGTGGCCGAGCCGCTGGTGCTGATGGTGGCGCCGTTCGCCCCGCACGTCGCCGAGGAGCTGTGGCGTCGGCTGGGTCACGACACGTCGCTGACGTACGCGGACTTCCCGACGACCGACCCGGCGCTGCTGGTGGTGGACACGGTCACCTATCCGGTGCAGATCAACGGAAAGGTCCGTGGCCGCGTCTCGGTCCCCGCCGACTCGTCCGAGGAGACGGTCCGCGCGGCCGCGCTGGAGGCGGTGGCCACCGCCCTGGCCGGCAAGGAGCCCCGCAAGGTCATCGTCGTACCGGGCCGGGTGGTCTCGGTCGTCGCCTGACGCCCCTGTCGATCAGGGGGCACGGCGGAGGCCGGCGCGGACGATACGCGGCGTGACGTCCACGGAGGCGGACACCGAATTGAGCGTGATGACTCTGAGGCATATTTATACCTCTGAGTCATCACGCTCACCGGTGCATCCGTCTCCGGGCGCGACACGCCGGCTCCGACGAGTGACACCAACTCAGGCGGTCAGCGCCGCCAGCACGGCGGGGCGGTGGGTGAGCAGCCAGTCCTGCCAGAGGCGTACCCCGTCGACCGCGCCCGCGTCGCGGAGCCGGCGCATGGCCGGCTCGTCGCGGTCGGCGCCGGCGTCGATGGTCTGCCAGGTGCTCTGGATCTGGTCGAGCATCAGGTCCACCAACTCATCCCGCGGCAGTGCCGGACGGACGGGTGCGGTGGACGCCGCGTCGTAGGCGTCGCAGAGCAGGCGGCAGCGCCGGCCCACCTCGGTGGGGTCGGCGCCCTCGCCCAACGCGGCCCAGTGCCAGCCGGCGAACGCCACGTCCTCGATCCGTCGGCCCGGCCGGGCCAGGTCCCAGTCGAGGAAGGCCACCGGCAGTGGCCCGGCGGGGGAATCCCGGTACACCGTGTTCTTCGGGGACAGGTCGCGGTGGCACACCGTCTCGGCGTCGCCGGCCAGCGCGGTGCCCGCACACGCGTCGTGCAGTCGCCGGATCAGCTCGGCCAGCCGCACCAGCGCCGGGTCGGCGAAGAACGCCGGGTCCTCCCGATCGCGCCACGGCACCCGACCCGCGACGTAGCTGAGCATCTGCCGACCGAGGGCGTCGACGCCCAGGTGGTGAGGCGCGAGGTCCGCGTCCACCTCGGCCAGGTGGCGCAGCAGCGCGGCGACGAAGTCCAGGTTGGCCGGCGGCGTACGCCGGACCGTGTCACCGACCCGGACCACCTCGGCGACGAAGCCACCCGGCAGCAACTCCCCGTCGTCGGTCACGGGCACGCCGGCAGCGGCGGCAGCCGGTCCGGGCGCAGTAGCGAGTACGCGTGTCGCTGCGCGGGGACCGAGTGGGTCAGCTCGGCCCTGTCCTTGCCGAGGATCCTCGTCACGGCGAGCTTCCCCTCGCGCGGCTGCGGCCCGGGAGCGGGTCGCGGGTCGCGGGTCGGGGCGTCATGGTCGCGAATGCTAGGTAGCGTAGCGCCGGCGGTGCGCGAAGCCCGCCGACGCGATCGTCCTCCGGTCGTTACCACCGTTGGTCGGCCGGCCGGACGGCATCCCGTCGTTCGGCCCGCCACCACCGGGAAATCAGCACCACGCTGGCGATCAGGCCGAGGCTGGCCGGGGCGGCGGCGTACCAGTTGATGTGGCCGGGGGAGCTGACCGACGCACCGACAGCCGCGTACCCGAAGGCGGTCGGGGCGGACGCGATCACGCTGCCGACCAGGAACGGCAGGACCCGGGCCCCGGTGGTGCCGTAGCCGTAACTGACCAGCCCGAAGCCGGCGATCGGCAGCAGCCGGACGGTGACCACGCCGAACACGCTCTGCCGGGCGAACCAGCCGTCCAGGCGGGCCAGCCGGCCACGGACCCGCTCGGCGACGAACTCCCGGCCGAGCAGCCGGCCGACAGTGAACCCGACCGCCGCCGCCACCAGCGCGGCGCCCAGGGCGTACGCGGCGCCCTCCAGCGGACCGAAGATCGCGCCCGCGGCGAGCGTGATGAACGTCCGCGGGACCAACGCGACAAGCAGCAGCGCGCCGCCGAGGACCGCCGCCACCGGGGCGAGGTCGCCGAGCCGGTCAGCCAGATGTGGCAGCTGCGCCGGATCCGGCCGGGGTGTTAGGAGCAGCAGCAGTGCGCAGACGCCGATCAGCAGCACGAGCAGGGCGAACCGGGCGGCCGACGGCTGCCGGAGCAGCCGCCGGACGGCCCGGATCATGCCCGGGCGGCGGCCACTGCGGAGCGGCGCTCGTTCCGGAGCCGGTCCGACCAGGTGTCGTCCAGCGGCGGAAGCTGGTGCGCGCCGGTGGCCCAGCGCAGCAGCAGGTCGGCCAGGGCCGGGTTGCGGGCCAGTGCGGGCCCGTGCGAATACGTGCCGAGCAACTTGCCGCGCCAGGCGCCCTCGGTGCTGCCGTCGTTGCCGACCCCGGCGCTGACCCGGGCCAGCGGCGCGACCTCCGGGCCGAGGTGGGTGCGGCCGCCGTGGTTCTCGAAGCCGGTCAGCGCGGGCAGGCCCAGCCGCGGGTCGATCTCGCCGGCCAGCTCGCCCACGGCCCGGCTCGGGCCCCGGTCGGACTGCAGGTCGAGCAGCTCCAGCCCGCGGCACTGCACACCCTTGGCAAAGAAGGAGGTGCCGAGCAGCTGGTAGCCGGCGCAGACGCCGAACACCACCGAACCCTGGGCGACCGCCCGGTGCAGACCACCGTCGGCGATCAGCCGCTGCGCGCCCAGCGCCTGCGGACCGTCCTCGCCGCCGCCGACCAGGTAGATGTCGGCGGTCGAGGGCAGCCGCTGGTCGGAGCGGACCTCCAGCACCTCGACCGGCATGCCACGCTGGCGCGCCCGTCGGGCGAGGATCAGGGCGTTGCCCCGGTCGCCGTAGGTGGAGAGCAGGTCGGGGTAGATCCAGACGATGCGCAGGCTCTCAGTTGACACGGTCCAACTCCGCTCGGATGTCCTGGAACGCGGTGTAGTTCGCGATGACCTCCAGCCGCCCGGGCGGGACCGACCGGATCGCGTCGTCGAACGTGCGCACGTGCTGGAACGGCACGTCGTTGACGTCCAGCCGGACCGCCAGGTCGTACGCCCGGTCGCCGGTGATCAGCACCTGCCGGCCGCGCAGCGGGGCGAAGTCGACGTCGAAGAGCCAGGAGGTGTCCAACCCGTCGGGGTCGCGCGCGTTGATGGAGAGCAGGGTGGGCGCCTCGTCAGCCATGTCGAAGGCCTCCAGCCAACTGGCTGGGTTCTTGGCCAGCAGCAGCCGGATGTTGCGCCCGTCCTTGTCCACCTGCGCGTAGCGGCCGGCGACCGAGGTGACGATGCCGAGTCGGGACACCGCGTCGACCGGGCGGACGCCGAACTCGGCGGCCACGGCCAGCGCGGTCGCCGCGTTGCCGAGGTTGACCTTGCCGGGTAGCTGGAGGGAGACCTTGTGCCAGGCGCCGGTGGGGTCGAGCACGCCCTCGTCCTCGACGATCCACTGCGGCTCGGGCCGGCGCAGCGGGCAGCCGCTGCACCACCACTGGTCGCCGGAGCGCTGGATGGTGGAGCCGCACTCGGGGCAGACCCAGGAGTCGTCGTGCCAGCGCTGCCCGGCGCTGAACCAGGTCACGTGCGGCGGGTTGATGCCGCGCGCGGGGTCGGCCGGCGGGGTGGCGGCCCAGACGACCATCGGGTCGTCGGCGTTGGCCACCACCCGTACGTCGGTGTGCCGGACCAGCGCCGCGCGCCAGAGCTGCGCCATCATGGCGACCTCCTTGGCCCGGTCGAGCTGGTCGCGGGAGAGGTTCAGCAGCGCGACCACGTGCGGCTCGGTCGCCTCCAGCACCTGGGCGAGGTAGTGCTCGTCGACCTCCAGCACCGCGTACGGCGTGCTGCCGGCCTTCGCCAGCGCGGAGGTGTGCCCGCTGGGCATGTTGGCGCCGAAGGAGTTGGTGGCGACCCGGCCGAGCACGCCGACCGCGGCGGCGGCGAGCCGGGTGGTGGTGGTCTTGCCGTTGGTGCCGGAAACGAGCGCGATGGCGCGCCCGGCCGACAGGTGGGCCAGCAGGTCGGGGTCGATCTTCAACCCGATCCACCCGCCGATCACCGAACCGTCGCCACGGCCGGCCGCCCGGGAGAGCGCCGCGGCGGTCCGTGACACGGAGCTGGCCACCTTGGCCCGTAGGGGCATTTTCGCGTCCGTCACGCGAGCGAGGTTACCGGACCGCCCACCCCACCAGATCGCCGCCGACGGCGAACCGTTCGGTTGTGGTGCGGACTCGGGTGGCCGGGTCGGCTTCCACCGGACGGAGTCGATCTATGTCGGAAAGCGGACCACGCCGGGCGGCGGTCCCGGCCCTCCACTCCGCTCCACCCCTTGTGACGTGCGGTTTTACCCGCGGGTAGGGCGCGCCACGCGGTCGATTCTGGTTGCAGGTGGAGGGAAGTGGAGTAGAGTGGGGCCCAATGGTGAGGCCGGGAGGGCTCACCGGCCCGGGGGGTCAGCGGCGCCGCGAACGCCGCTTAAGGGCGAGGGGGTAGGGCCGGTGTTTCTCGGCACCCACACTCCACGCCTGGACGACAAAGGCCGGTTGATCCTTCCGGCCAAGTTCCGGGATGAGCTGGCGGGGGGTGTCGTGGTCACCAAAGGACAGGATCGCTGTCTCTACGTCTTCCCGACCCCTGAGTTCCAGCGGATCGCGGAGCAGTTGCGCGCGCAGCCGATGACGCACAAGGCGGCCCGGGCCTACAGCCGGGTCTTCTTCGCCAGCGCGCACGACGAAGTGCCGGACAAGCAGGGCCGGGTGACGATCCCGGCCCACCTGCGGGCGTACGCCGCGCTCGACCGCGACCTGGTCGTGATCGGCGCGAGCACGCGGGTGGAGATCTGGGACAAGGTCGCCTGGGAGACCTACCTCGCCGAGAGTGAAGACGACTTCGCCGACATCGAGGAGGGGGTGCTGCCCGGCGGTCTGTAGGGCGAACGGCGCCCGACGTACTGCGAGATCTCCAGCCGCTTTCGAGTTCCTGGCATCCCTTCCCCGGTGCCAGGCGCACGATCCAGTCATCGGGTGAGAGTCCGGTGCCCGGCGGGAGCGGATGGGGATCTGGCGGTACGACGGCAGCGCCGTCCGACGACAGGCGCAGCAACGAACGGACGTTTCAACCAGTGGGGGTCATGATGGGGGAGCTGCGCGGCACGCACGTGCCGGTGCTGCTCGAGCGGTGTCTCGAGCTGCTGGCCCCCGCGCTGGGTCGGGGCGGCCGGACGGTGTACGTCGACGCGACGCTCGGCCTGGCCGGGCATGCGGAGGCGGTGCTCGAGGCGCACCCGGAGACGGTCCTGATCGGGCTCGACCGGGACACCGAGGCGCTGGCCCACGCACGGGTCCGGCTGGCCCGTTTCGCCGACCGGGTGCACCTGGAGCACGCCGTCTACGACGAGCTGCCCGACGTGCTGGACCGGCTGGGCTATCCGGGCATCGACGGGATCCTGTTCGACCTGGGTGTCTCGTCGCTGCAACTGGACGCGCCCGACCGCGGGTTCGCGTACGCCCAGGACGCGCCGCTGGACATGCGGATGGACCAGACCCGGGGGGTGACCGCCGAGGAGGTGGTCAACACCTACGCGCATCCGGACCTGGCCCGGGTGCTGCGGGTCTACGGCGAGGAGAAGTTCGCCGGCCGGATCGCCTCGGCGATCATCCGGGAGCGGGAACGCGCCCGGATCACCTCGTCCGCGCGGTTGGCGGAGCTGGTCCGGGATTCCATTCCGGCACCAGCCCGACGAACGGGTGGACACCCGGCAAAGAGAACGTTTCAGGCTTTACGGATCGAGGTAAACAAGGAGTTGGCAGCGCTGGAGTCAGCGCTGCCGTCCGCGCTCGACGCACTGACCGTGGGCGGTCGCATGGTGGTCCTGTCCTACCACTCGCTGGAGGACCGGCTCACCAAGGTGGCGCTCGCGGACCGGGTCCGCAGTAAGGGCCCGATCGACCTCCCGGTCGAACTGCCCGGGTCCGGTCCGACGTTCCGGCTGCTCAGCCGGGGCGCCGAACTGGCCGGGGAGGCGGAGGTCGCCGCGAACCCGCGAGCCGCCTCGGTGCGGTTGCGGGCCGCGGAGCGACTCGACCCGAACGCGACACAGCAGGGGCGGACCGACCGCGAACGGTCCCGCCGACGGGTGAAGGCGATGCACCAACCGGGGACGGGGTCCGCCGGATCCGTGGGGGATCCAGGGACGCCGGGGGACGACAGAGGGACGGATGTAGAGGGGGAGGGACATGAACATTGACAAGCGCGAGCGTCGGGACGTCACCGGCGCCGGGCAGCGCACACCGCGGTCGGGGGGCCGGACCGCGGCGGAGCGGGCTCCGCGCGGGGGCAACGGTACGCCACGCATCGATCGAGTGAACCGGCAGGGGGAGGCTCGCGCCCGGGGGGCGCGCGAGTTCCCGACCCAGGGCACCGCCGCGCTGCGGCCGGCCGAGAAGCCCGGCGTAGCCGCCAGTGCCCGTCCGCCCCGGCTGCGGGTGGCACCACCGCCTCCGGTGTCGGTGCCGCGCGCGCCGTTCGCGGCGCTGATCGTGGTCCTGGTGGTCGGCGGGGTGCTGGGCATCCTGGCGGTCAACACCAAGATCAATGAGAACGCCTTCCGGCTGGAGAAGCTGCAGCAGCAGCAGGCCCGACTGGACCTGGAGAAGCAGCAGCTCGACAAGCAGATCGCCGAGGCCAAGGCGCCGGGCAACCTGACCGCCGCGGCGCGGCGACTGGGCCTGGTGGACGCCGGCGAGCCGGGGTACGTCCGGCTGCCGGACGGCAAGATGCCTCTCGGGGTGCCGAAGCCGGCGACCGGCGAGCCGTCGGTGACCAGCCAGGGCGCGGGAGGCTGACCGGTGCCACCGAGGTCGGACGAACCGCGCCGGGATCCCAAGGGGTCCCGGCGCGGTTCTGCACCTGACGCCGGCGCCCGGGACGGGGAGCCGCGCGCCGGCGAGCCGGGCATGGGGGGCATCTCCGGCGCCCGGGCGTACACCCCGAGGGGCCGGACCATCCGCGAGGAGCGCGGCACGCCGCCGCGCAGCGGGGGGGCCGAGCAGCGGCGTACCCCGCGCAGCACCCGGTCCGGCGACCCGTTCCGACCGGCGTTGCAGGTGCTCGACGGAGGCCGGGCCGCCGCCCGTTCCGGCCGGCGGGACGCCCCGGCGGCGGGACGCGGTGGGGTCGTGCGCACCGTCGCGCCCCGGACCCCGCGCGGCCCGGCCGGCGACGAGCCGCCCGCGCGTCGGCGGACCACGCCGCGCGCGCCGCGCCGCTCCGACCGACCGGCGGCCCGCCGGCCGTCCCGCAAGCCGCCGCGACCGCCGAAGCTGGCCGATCCACGGCTGCGGCTGCGGCTCGGCACCGCCCTGACGCTGGCGTTGTTCGCCGCCATCGGGATCCGGCTGATCTTCCTTCAGGCGGTGGACACCCCGGCGTACGCCGGTGGCGGCGTCGCCGACCGGACCCGCACCGTGGAGCTACCCGCGCCGCGCGGCGCGATCTACGACCGCACCGGCGAGCCGCTGGCACGCAGTGTCGAGGCGCGGTACGTGTTCGCCGACCCGACCGAGATCGTGGACTCCGCCGCCACCGCGAAGGCGCTCTCCCCGCTGCTCGGCATGCCGGTGTCGAAGCTGACCGAGCTGATGAAGCCCCGCAAGCTGGAGAACGGCATCCCGTCCCGGTTCGTGTACCTGGCCCGGGGGGTGGAGATCCCGACCGCCAAGCAGGTGCTGGCGCTCGAGCTGCCCGGGATCAGGGTGCACCGCGACGAGCGGCGCGAGGTGCCCGGCGGTGACCTGGCGGCCAACCTGATCGGCTTCACCAGCCAGGACATGGTCGGTCTGGAGGGGCTGGAGGCCCGCTACGACGAGCTGCTCGCCGGTCAGGACGGCAAGCGGGTGTACGAGGCCGGCCTCGGTGACCTCGCCGCGCCGATCCCGGGCGGCTACAGCCGGACCACCCCGGCCAAGCCGGGCAGCTCGATGGCCCTCACCCTCGACGGTGACCTGCAGTTCCGCACGCAGCAGATCCTCAGTGCGGGGATGGGGCAGCAGCGCGGCGGCACGGCCGCGGCGGTGATCATCGACGTGCCCACCGGCGAGGTGCTGTCCCAGGCCAGCCATCCCACCTATAACGCGGCGAAGCCGATCCCGAGCGACCCGGTCGCCCGGGAGGACGCGGCGACCAGCTTCGTGGTCGACCCCGGCTCGGTGCACAAGGCGATCACGTTCGGCGCGGCGTTGCAGGAGGGGGTGATCACCCCGGACACCACGTTGCCGATCGCGAACAGCATCAAGAAGGGCGACACCTGGTTCTCCGACACACACCGCGCCAACGGCCGGCGGATGAGCGTGCCCGGGATGCTCGCCTACTCGTCGAACGTCGGCACCATCACGATCGCCGACAAGCTCGGCCGGGACCGGTTGATCGACTACCAGAAGCGGTTCGGGCTCGGCCAGCCCACCGGTGAGGGGGTGCCCGGCGAGGCCAGCGGCCGGCTGCTGCCGGCCGACGAGTGGAGCGAGTCGTCGGAAGGGTCGGTGCCGATCGGGCACAGCGTCGACGCCACGCCGTTGCAGATGGCCGCCGCGTACGCCGCCATCGCCAACGACGGCACGTACGTGCAGCCGCACCTGGTCAAGGAGACGATCGGGCCGGACGGCAAACGCACTCCCGCGCCGCCACCGGTGACCCGGTCGGTGCTCAGCCCGAAGAACGCGGCAGCGCTGCGCACCATGCTCGAGGCGGTCACCACGGTCGACCATGCCACCGGGCTCACCGCCGCGGTCCCCGGCTACCGGGTCGCCGGCAAGACCGGCACCGGCTGGCGGCTGGTGGACGGCAAGAAGCAGCCCGGCGAGGTGTCCTCCTTCATCGGCATGGCCCCCGCCGAGAACCCCCGCTACGTGATCGCGGTCTTCGTGTACGCACCCGGCGGTGGGGGCGGGGCGATCGCCAATCCGGCGTTCCGCGACATGATGCAGTTCACGCTGCGTCACTACCGCGTACCGCCGTCCACCGACGGGTCGGCGCCCAAGTTCGTGGTCTATCCGCGCTGAGCAGCGATGGCGGGACATCATCGGTGAGTGCCGACGAACCACCGGGGCGGCTGTGCGGCCGGAACCGGACGACCGGGTAGGGTCTGACGCCGTGCCCGGCAATCCACGTCCACGTACCGTGACCGGAGTCCGGCTCGGTGATCTCGCCGTCCGGCTCGCCGTCGACCTCCCTGCGGACGCCGTCGGCGTGGTCGTCACCGGGGCGACCCACGCCAGCCAGGAGGTCCGCCCCGGCGACCTGTACGCGGCGCTGCCCGGCGCCCGCCGGCACGGCGCGGAGTTCGCCGCCGGCGCCGCCGAGGCCGGCGCGGTGGCTCTGCTGACCGACCCGGCCGGCGCCGAGCTGGCGGCGGAGACCGGCCTGCCCGCCCTCGTGGTGCCCGACCCCCGCGCGGTGCTCGGCGAGCTGGCCTCGGCCGTCTACGGCGACCCGACCGCCGAGCTGACCGTGATCGGCGTGACCGGTACCGCCGGCAAGACGTCCACCGCCTACCTGATCGAGTCGGGGCTGCGCGCCGCCGGGCACACCACCGGGCTGATCGGCACCGTGGAGACCCGTCTCGGTGACCTGGTGATCGACAGCGTTCGCACCACCCCCGAGGCGACCGACCTGCACGCCATGCTGGCCACCGCCCGCGAGCGGGGGGTCACCGCGGTGGTCATGGAGGTCTCCAGCCACGCGCTGGCCATGGGCCGGGTGGGCGGTGTCCGGTTCGCCGTCGGCGGTTACACCAACTTCGGCTCCGACCACCTGGACTTCCACGCCGACAGCGCCGACTACTTCGCCGCCAAGGCGCAGCTCTTCGACGGCCGGTGCGCGGTCGAGGTGCTCAACCACGACGACCCGGCGCTGAAGCCGCTGTACCGGCCGGCCACGATCAGCTACTCGGCGGCCGGCGACCCGGCCGCGACCTGGTGGGCCGACGGCGTGGACGGCGAGGGGTACGCCCAGCGGTTCACCGCGCACGGCCCGGACGGCGTGGTCCTGCCCGCCGGGGTGGCGCTGCCCGGGCGGCACAACGTCGCCAACGCGCTGCTGGCCATCGCCGCGCTGGTGGGCGCCGGGGTGGACCCGGCGACCGCGGCCGCCGGTGTGGCCGCCTGCGGCGGTGTGCCCGGCCGGCTGGAGCTGGTCGACGTGGCCGGGCCGGTGCGTGGGGTCGTCGACTACGCGCACAAGTCGGACGCGATCGTGGCCGCGCTGGCCGCGTTGCGTGAGTTGAGCGCCGGCCGGTTGATCTGCGTGATCGGCGCCGGCGGGGACCGGGACCGGGGCAAGCGGCCGGTGATGGGCGCCGCCGCGGCCGAGGGGGCCGACGTGGTGCTGGTGACCGACGACAATCCGCGCACCGAGGACCCGGCGGAGATCCGCGCCGAGGTGCTCGCCGGGGCGTACCGGGCCGGCACGGCCGCCCGGATCATCGAGGTGGCGGGCCGCCGGGCCGCGATCGACGAGGCGGTCCGGCTGGCCGCGCCGGGCGACGTGATCGCGCTGCTCGGCAAGGGCCACGAGCGGGGCCAGGAGGTGGCGGGCGAGGTGTTCCCGTTCGACGACAGCATCGAGTTGGCCGACGCCCTGCGGGCCCGCTTCGGGGACCTGGCGGGTCAGCGGTGATCGCGCTGAGCCTGGCCGAGGTGGCCGCGGCGGTCGAGGGGCGGCTGGTCGCCGCCGACCCGACCGCCACAGTCACCGGGCCGGTCGAGTTCGACTCGCGCAAGGTGGGGCCCGGGGCGCTCTTCGTGGCCTTTCCGGGGGAGAAGGTCGACGGGCACGACTACGCGGCCGGGGCGATCTCGGCCGGCGCCGTGGCCGTGCTCGGCACCCGCGAGGTGCCGGGTGTGCCGATGGTTCTGGTCGCCGACGCGTTGACCGCGATGGGCCGGCTGGCCCGCGTGGTGGTGGACCGGCTGCCCGGGCTGACCGTGATCGGTCTGACCGGCTCCTCCGGCAAGACCACCACCAAGGACCTGATCGGCCAGCTCACCGCCCGGCTCGGGGCCACGGTGGCGCCGCCCGGCTCGTTCAACAACGAGCTGGGGCACCCGTACACCGCGTTGCAGGCCGGACCGGACACCCGCTACCTGGTGCTGGAGAAGGGCTCGCGCGGGGTGGGGCACGTGCGCTACCTGTGCGAGATCGTCCCGCCGCGGATCTCCGTGGTGCTCAACGTCGGAACGTCGCACATCGGTGAGTTCGGCTCGCAGGAGACCATCGCCGTGGCCAAGGGCGAGCTGGTCGAGGCGCTGCCGCCGGACGGGCTGGCGGTGCTCAACGCCGACGACCCGCGGGTGGACGCGATGGCGAGCCGTACCCGGGCCCGGGTGGTCCGCTACGGGGAGGCCCCGGACGCCGACGTGCGGGCCGAGGACGTAACGCTGGACGACCGGGGGCGCGCGTCGTACACCCTTGTCGTCCCGGAGGGGACCGCGCCGGTGCGCCTCGGGCTGACCGGCCGCCACCAGGTCTCCAACACCCTCGCCGCCGCGGCGGTGGCCCGGGAGCTGGGCATGCCGCTGGCCGAGCTGGCCCCGGCGCTGGGCGAGCTGGGGTTGGTCTCCACCCGGCGGATGGACGTCTTCGACCGCCCCGACGGGGTGACCGTGATCGACGACTCGTACAACGCCAACCCGGCGTCGATGTCGGCGGCGCTGAAGGCGCTCGCCACGCTCGGCCGGGGTCGGCGTACGGTCGCGGTGCTCGGCTACATGGCCGAGCTGGGCCCGTTCGAGCGGGACGGCCACGCCGAGGTCGGCCAACTCGCGGCCGAGCTGGGTGTGGATCGGCTGCTCGTGGTGGGCGAGCCGGCCGCGCCGATCCACGAGGGCGCGACAGCGGTAGGAAACTGGGGAGGAGAGTCGGTGCTGCTCACCGATCAGGCGGCGGCCGTCGAGGTGCTGCGGGGCGAGCTACGGCCGGGCGATGTCGTCCTGGTCAAGGGCTCCCGGTACCGGACGTGGGAGGTGGCCGACGCCCTGCGCGCCGACGTCACCCCCGGAAACGGAGCTACCGCGTGAGGGCGGTCATCGTCGCCGTCGGGGTGGCCTTCATCGTCTCGCTCTTCTGCACCCCGATCGCGATCAAGGTGTTCACCCGGCTCAAGGCCGGCCAGCCGATCCGGGCCGAGGGCCCGGCCATGCACCAGACCAAGAAGGGCACGCCGACGATGGGCGGCGTGGTCTTCATCCTGGCCACGGTGATCGCGTACGTGGCCGGGCACCTGGCCCTGACCACCCTGCCGGACGCGCAGATCGCCCAGGTCGAGCCGACGATCACCGCGCTGGTGCTGCTGGGGCTGATGGTCTTCTCCGGCGCGGTGGGCTTCCTCGACGACTTCCTGAAGGTGCGCAAGCGCAACAGCGCCGGGCTGAACAAGCGCGGCAAGCTGCTCGGCCAGATCCTGGTCGGCGCGGTGTTCGGTGTGGTGGCCCTGTACTTCCCGAGCACGATGACCGACGCGACGGGCAAGGTGACGAACACCGAGACGGTGGGCAGCACCACGCTCAGCTTCATCCGGGACATCGACGCCCTGGAGGTCAGCAAGATCGGCGCGGTGATCATCTTCATCTTCGTGGTGATGGGCGCGACGAACGGGGTGAACCTCACCGACGGCCTGGACGGTCTGGCCACCGGCGCCTCGGTGATGGTGCTCGCCGCGTACGCGTTGATCGCGTTCTGGCAGTACCGGCACTGGTGCGCCGACCCGAGCTACACCCAGTCGTACTGTTACGCCGTCCGCGACCCCTTGGAGATCGCGCTGATAGCCGGGGCGGCGGCCGGGGCCTGTGTGGGCTTCCTGTGGTGGAACACGTCACCGGCGCGGATCTTCATGGGCGACACCGGCGCGCTTGGGCTGGGCGGCCTGATCGCCGGCATGGCGATGTCCACCCGGACCATCCTGCTGCTGCCGATCATCGGCGGGCTCTTCGTGATCATCACGATGTCCGTGGTGATCCAGATCATCTCCTTCCGGACCACCGGCAAGCGTGTGTTCCGGATGTCGCCGTTGCAGCACCACTTCGAGTTGGCCGGCTGGAGTGAGGTCAACATCGTGGTCCGGTTCTGGATCATCGCCGGCATCGGCGTGGCCATCGCGCTGGGCCTGTTCTACAGCGAGTTCCTCGCCAACATGACCTGATCCCCGATCCCCCCGATCGCGCCGACCCCTCGATCGCGCCGATCTAGGGCGAATCGCAGTGGTTGAAGATCAGCTGGCAGCGATTCTCCCTAGATCGGCGCGGCTCGGGACGGGCGCGCGTGGGGCGACACGCCGAGAACGGTGTTGCGGCGGGCGCATCCCGGCAGAGCGGTGATGATGAGCGGATGGGGGAGGAACAGCACACCAAGGCGGCCGGCGGGACACGATCGGTGCGTCATCCGGAGGCGGGAGCCAAGGCCACACCACGGTCCAGTGGATCGGCCCAGCTCGGATCCGAAGCGCCACCGCCGCAGGAGCCCACGGCCGGCGGCTTGATCGCCGTGCGTGGGCTGGACGCGGCCGGCGGGCTGGCGGCGCTGCGCGGCCTGCTGGACCGGCCGCTGGCCTCCTACTACCTGCTGCTGTCCAGCGCCGGCCTGCTGCTGTTGATCGGGCTGACGATGGTCTTCTCGGCGACCAGCGTGAAGGACTACGCCGAGGACGGCAACGCCTCGGCCTCGGTGACCAAGCAGGCCATCTTCGCGGTGATCGGCATCGGGGTGTTCTGGGCCTGCCAGCGGCTGCCCGCCAGCACCTACCGGTCGTTGGGCCGGCCCCTGCTGATCACCTCGGTGGCGCTGCTGCTGGTGCTCAACCTGCTGCTCGCCTACGCCCGGCTGACCGACCAGGACTCGGCCCGGATCGGGCCGATCGAGGCGCGGCTGCTCTGGCTGTTCATCGGCGGGATCCAGGTGCAGCCCTCCGAGCTGGCCAAGTTCGCGCTGGTGCTGTGGGGCGCGCACCTGATCGCCCGCAAGGGCGCCGCGCTGGGCTGGTGGCGGGAGCTCGCCACACCGCTCTTTCCGGTGATGGGCCTGCTCTTCGTGCTGGTCGGCTACAACGACGTGGGCACCATGCTGTGCCTGCTGGCCCTGGTGGTCGGCCTGCTCTGGGCGGCCGGGGTGCGGATGCGGGTCTTCGGGGCGCTGACGGTGGTCGGGCTGCTCGGCGTCGGCCTGCTCATAGCGGTGGCGTCGCTGGGCGCCGGCTCGGGCGAGCGCGGCGAGGAGAACTACCGCCTGGCGCGACTCACCCTGTTTCTCAACCCGCCGCCGCCGGACCAGTGCGGGGACCCCTGCTACCAGTTCTACCAGGGTCGACTGGCCATCGAGCACGGCGGCTGGTTCGGCGTCGGGCTGGGCAAGAGCAGCCTCAAGTGGGACTGGCTGCCCGAGGCGCACAACGACTTCATCTTCGCGATCATCGCCGAGGAGCTGGGCGTGATCGGCTGCGTGGTGGTGCTCGCGCTCTTCGCGGTGCTCGCGTACACCGGGCTGCGGATCGCCCGGCGGGTCGACGACCCGTTCCGGCGGCTCGCCGCCGCGGCGGTGACCACCTGGCTGGTGAGCCAGGCCGTGATCAATATCGGTGGCGTGGTCGGGCTGCTGCCGATCACCGGCCTGCCGCTGCCGTTCATCTCCGACGGCGGAAGTGCCCTGGTAGTGACGTTGGCCGCGATCGGCATGCTGGCGTCCTTCGCGCGCGCCGAACCCGATGCGGCCAGAGCACTGCATGCCCGTCCGCCGGCCCGGTGGGTCCGACTACTCTGGGCCCCGTTGCCGCCGCTTCCGGGCCGGCGCCGCCGACCGGCGACGCCGCCGGCTGGCCGAGGGTCCGTGCCCCGGTCCCGCGAGCGGCGCCACGACGACCAGGCCGCACCGCGCGGGGTCCGGCAGGACCGGAGCCGTGGGCGTACGGCGAGCGAGAGGAGACGCTGATGGGTCCGCTGCGTTCGGTGGTGCTCGCGGGAGGTGGGACCGGGGGGCACGTCTACCCGCTGCTCGCCTTCGCCGACTGCCTTCGCCGACACGACCCGGGCGTCCGGATCACCTGCCTCGGCACACCGCGCGGCATGGAGAACGAGCTGATCCCGCCGCACGGCTACGACCTGCGGCAGATCCCGGCGTACCAGCTGCCCCGGTCGGTCAACATGAACCTGGTCCGCACCCCGGGCCGGATGTGGACCGCGGCCCGCGCCGCGGGCAAGGTGATCGACGAGGTGAGCGCCGACGTGGTGGTCGGCTTCGGCGGGTACGTCTCGGTGCCGGCCTACCTCGCCGCCTGGCGCCGGGAGCTGCCCATGGTGATCCATGAGGTGAACGTGCCGGCGGGGGTGGCCAACCGGCTGGGCATGAAGTT